>NZ_VWUO01000001.1:0-541098 GCF_008631595.1 Pantoea sp. F_5 | reverse complement strand
TCAAGCGACTTCAGGCGCTTAACCTCGGGCACCCCCATACCGCCATACTTCTTGCGCCAGGTGTAAAAGGTGGCGTCAGAAATGGCGTGCTTACGGCAGAGTTCACGGGCAGAAACCCCGGCTTCAGCCTCGCGAAGAATACTGATGATCTGTTCGTCGGAAAAACGCTTCTTCATGGGGATGTCCTCATGTGGCTTATGAAGACATTACTAACATCGTGGTGTATTAATCAACGGGGGGCAGGTCACAACTACTACCCATTCCCACGCCATCCCCCTTTTCACTGCCAGACTCCCTGCATCTGCGACCAGATTACACGCAGTATGGCAATGGCTTTAACCCGATTTCAGGCATCCTGAAGAGCCAGTGCAGGATATCAGCTAAACTCAGCCGCTGGGCTTTTACCGTTCAGCCTGTAGCGATACTGAATCAGAATCTATCCTGTTTGGTGAGCTGTGTCCCCAGCCCATCCGCATCTGAAATTTCAGCCGGACCGGAATATGGTTTACCATGTATAGAGCGTAATTTAGTGTCACTCAGCGCCATAATAATTTTTGGTACGCAGCAAAATGTGGTTTCGGTACTGGAATGGTACACAATATTGAATGTACATCTGCGAACAGCAACAAACAAAAATAGGCAAGAGTGACCAAATAAAGGCGATAAAATGATTAAAAATGTTTTAAATCAGCCTGTTAATGAACAATGACGAACGGTAATGCACATTGAAAAACGACAGCGTACAACCTACCTTCCTCTTCCACGATTATGAAACCTTCGGCACCAGCCCCTCTCGTGACCGGCCCGCCCAGTTTGCCGGCCTGCGCACCGACAGTGAGTTCAATCCGGTCGGCGAGCCAGAAGTGTTCTACTGCCGTCCACCTGATGACTATCTGCCACAGCCCGAAGCGGTCATGATTACCGGCATCACCCCGCAGATAGCGATGAGCCGCGGCGTCATCGAAGCAGAGTTTGCCGAACGCATTCATAAGCTGTTCACCACCGAACAAACCTGCGTGGTGGGCTACAACAACGTGCGTTTCGATGATGAAGTGACGCGTAATATCTTCTATCGCAACTTTTTTGATCCTTACGGCTGGGCCTGGCAAAACGGCAACTCACGCTGGGACCTGCTCGACGTGATGCGTGCCTGCTATGCGCTGCGGCCTGACGGGATCAACTGGCCGGAAAATGAAGAAGGCTATCCCAGCTTCCGGCTGGAGCATCTGACCAAAGCCAACGGCGTGGCCCATGAAAATGCGCACGATGCGATGTCCGATGTTTACGCCACGCTGGCGATGGCAAAGCTGGTAAAAGAGAAGCAGCCGAAACTGTTTGAGTTTTTGTTTACCCATCGCAATAAAAACAAGCTGATGAACCTGATCGACATCCCGCAGATGAAGCCGCTGGTCCATGTCTCTGGCATGTTCGGCGCGGCGCGTGGCAACACCAGCTGGATCGTGCCGCTGGCCTGGCATCCCGATAACCGCAATGCGTTGATTGTGGTGGATCTGGCGGGCGATATGTCACCGCTGCTGCAACTGGATGCTGACACGCTGCGTGAACGTCTTTACACGGCGAAAAACGACCTCGGCGATCTGCCTGCGGTGCCGGTTAAACTGGTACATATTAACAAGTGTCCGGTGCTGGCTCCTGCCAGTACGCTGCGTCCGGAAGATGCGGCCCGTCTGGGCATCGATCGTCAGCACTGCCTGGCGAATCTGGCCCTGTTGCGTCAGCAGCCTGACGTGCGGGAAAAACTGGTCACGCTGTTTGCCGAAGCCGAGCCGTTCACACCGTCAGACGATGTGGACACGCAGCTCTATGATGGGTTCTTCAGTGATGCCGACCGTGCCGGAATGAATATTATCCGCCAGACCGCGCCCGCCAATCTGCCTGCGCTTGACCTGAGCTTTGAGAGTGCGCGGGTGGCGAAATTGCTGTTTCGCTACCGGGCGCGTAACTTCCCCGGCACGCTGGATGATGCCGAGCAACAGCGCTGGTTGCAGCATCGCCGTGACGTGCTGAACGGTGATCGGGTGCAGGCGTTTATGCAGGAACTGGAAGGACTGGCTAATCTGCATGAAGCTGATGCAGAAAAGGTTGGGCAGCTCAAAGCGCTCTATCTTTATGCGCAGGAGCTGGTTTCCTGAACCCATGAGAAAGCCTGACCCGGCATCCCCTGCCGGGTCAGGCTTTCCTGTCCTGCTCAATCAGAGCATCGTCCACACCAGCCAGGTCAGCACAAACCCGCTTAATCCCATTATCGTCGTCAGCACCGTCCAGGTGCGTAAACCGTCTGCCACCGAAAGCCCCAGATAACGGGTGACCACCCAGAATCCCGCATCATTGACGTGAGACAGACCCAGGCCGCCGAAACAGGCCGCCAGTGTGACCAGAACCCGCTGCATATCCATGACGCCTGTCACCGCCTGCGTCAGCAGACCGCTGGTGGTCAGGATAGCGACGGTGGCTGAGCCCTGTGACGCACGCAGCGCCAGCGACAGGATAAACGCAGCCGGCACCAGCGGCAGATGCAGCGTTTCCAGCGTGACCGCCAGCGCTTTTCCGACCCCTGACTCCACCAGCACTTTACCGAAGGCCCCACCCGCACCGGCCACCAGAATCACGCTGGCAGAGGTGGGAATGGCCCGTCCGGTCAGATCTTCCAGCTTGTCTTTGCTCCAGCCACGCCGCACGCCAAGCAGCCAGGCCGCCAGTCCTAAGGCAAGCAGCAGAGCAATCGGCGGCGTGCCAATCACGGTCATAACGTTACGCAGCAGACTGCCTTCCGCCAGCAGCGTGTGGGACAGCGTTCCCAGCACGATCAATACAATCGGGACCACAATCAGGCCACTGATAGTCAGCGCGCCAGGCGGGGCCGGTTCATGCTTCTTTTCCTGCCCCTCTGGCTTCGCCATCTGCAATTGTTCCAGCACGTCGACCGACAGATGATAATGGCGACGGTTCATCACTTTCGCTACGTAGTAGCCAATTATTCCGACCGGCACGGAAATCGCGATACCCAGCATCATCAGCCAGCCCATGTCGGTGTGCAGGATCCCGGCGGCCGCCGCTGCGCCCGGATGGGTCGGCAGCGCCACGTGCACCGTCAGCATAACGCCCGCCATCGGCAGGCCAAACTTCAGCGGTGAGACCCGCGCCACCTTAGTGAAGCCATAAATCAGCGGGATAACGATGATAAAGCCCACTTCGAAAAATACCGGAATACCCAGAATAAAAGCCGCCATGGTTAAAGCGGCGACGGTGCGCTTCAGCCCCAGCGTTTTACTAAAGCGTTGCGCCAGCGATTCAGCACCCCCTGAGGCTTTAATAATCGCCCCGAGCATGGCTCCCAGCACGATGATGATGGTGATATGACCGAGCAACCCGCCCATCCCGGTGATAATCGTCTCCATGATTTTCTCAGCCGGAATGCCGGTCGCGATAGCCACCAGCAGGTTGACAATCAGCAGGGCGACAAACGGATGAACTTTGGCTTTGATGACCAGCAGCAGCAGGATCACGATGCTGGCGGTCGCTATGGCTAACAGCAGTGCGGTGGACATAGTAAACCTCAGAAATTGTTATATTTTTTGGGTTATCGACGTACAGGGTAAGCAGGTGCAGGGCCAGATAAAGGGCGAGCCTGTCCCAACCGGTGCTGAAACACCGGTTTTTTTACAGTGCGTTAAATCAGGCTTTTAATTTCCAGGGAGCAAACCAGCTCAGGCCAGCGTTGGTGTCGCCACGCGGGATATACTCGCAGCCGACCCAGCCGGAATAGCCAACCTCATCCAGTAGTGAGAAGAGCCAGGGATAGTTAACTTCCCCCTCATCCGGCTCATGGCGATCCGGTGCTGACGCAATCTGTACGTGGCGATAACGTCCCGCATAGTGTCGAATCAGATGGCTGAGGTTGCCGTCTACCCGCTGTGCATGAAACAGGTCGAGCTGAGTGAACACGTTCGGCCGGTCGATCTGTTCAACCATCTCCAGCGTCTGATACTGGCTGGCGTAGAGATAATTGGGTTTGGTTACAGGGTTAAGTGCTTCGATCAGCAGGCTGATGCCGTGCGGCGCAAAGCGCTCAGCCGCATAGCGCATGTTGCTGATAAAGGTCTCAACATAGCGCTGACGATCGGCACCGGGCGGCACCGTCGCCGCCATAATGTGAACCTGCGGGCAGTTCAGCGCCAGCGCATAGCTCAGCGCGCGGTCGATATCCGCCTTTGCTTCCGCTTCCCGTCCGGGGATGGCGGAGACGCCCCACTCACCCGCTGCGACATTGCCCGGCGCGGTATTGAACAGCACCAGTTGCAGCAGGTTCTCATCGAGCCACTGTTTTATCTGCGCGGCGGGATAGTCATAAGGAAACAGAAATTCGACCGCCGTAAAACCGGCTTCCGCAGCCGCGGCGAAACGCTCAGCGAACGGATACTCATTAAACTGCGTCGAAAGGTTAGCAGCAAACTTCGGCATTATCGGCTCCTGAGTTCTGCCACTTCGGCATCATTGAGATAGCGGATCGGGCGGTCACCCAGGGTAAAGATCAGACGGGCGGTCTCTTCCAGCTCTTCTGTATTGTCCGCCGCTTCCTGTAAGGATTTCCCCACTACCACCGGGCCGTGATTCGCCAGCAGGAAGGCGCGGTAGCGCGGCGCCAGCACCGCCAGATCGTCGGCCAGACGTTCATCGCCCGGCTTGTAATAAGGCACAACAGGCACATCACCGACGCGCATTACCACATAAGGGGTAAACGGACGGATGCAGCTGTCCGTATCCAGCCCCTGTAAACAGGAGAGCGCCGTCAGGTAGTGGCTATGCAAATGCACCACTGCGCGGCAGTCGGGATTATTGAGGTAGAGCGCGCGGTGAAACGCAATTTCTTTGGAGGGTTTATCGCCAGAGAGCCATTCCCCCTCAGGCGTCACTTTCGACAGCCGGTCACCCTGTAATTCCCCGAGGCAGGAGCCGGTAGGGGTCGCCAGCAGATTGCCATCCGCCAGCAACATTGAGAGGTTGCCCGCTGAACCGGTGGCATAGCCACGCTGAAAGAACGAGGCCCCGAGACGGACCATTTCATCACGCGCCTGCTGCTCCGCTAAAAGGAAAGATTCAGACATAGGTAAACTCCGTTTGCGCGCGGCGGAAGAAATCTTCGTCGCCAAAATTGCCCGATTTCAGTGCCAGCGAGAGCGGCTGATGAATGTCGCGCACCCAGGGCACGCCGGGCGAGATGGTCGGACCGATGTGAAAGGCGGTTACGCCCAGGCTCTGCGCCACCACGCCGGAGGTTTCCCCTCCCGCCACAATAAAGCGCTGCCAGCCGCGCCCTTTCAGCTCACGGGTGACGGCGGCAAACAGCTGCTCAACGGCTTCGCTGCTGCGCTGCGCACCATAGCGCTGCTGAATCACCTGCAACTGTTGCGCATCAGCGGTGGCATAAAGCAGCGGGGCCAGCGTCTGATGGCTGTTGGCTTCCACCCAGTCGCACAGCTGCCGGGCATACCCCTCTGCATCTTCCAGACAATGTTCAATCTCTATTTCGCAGGCCGGTGCCAGCTGGCGGTACGCGGCAACCTGACGATTAGTCATCTGCGAGCAGGAACCGGAGAGCACCACGGCGCGATCGCCGTGCGGACGGCCTGCCTTTTCCGCCTCTGCATCCGTCTCAGCCGTCGCCCACTGCCGCGCCAGACCGATAGCCAGCCCGGAGCCGCCGGTCACCAGCCGCCTGTCACTGAGTGCTTCACCCAGCGTCAACAGATGCCCCTGATGCAGGGTGTCAGTGACAACGTAGTTGATGCCCTGCTCCGCCAGCTGGTCCAGCGCCTGACGTACTGACTCCGCGCCCTGATCGATCTGTGCTGCGGCGATCAGCCCGGCTTTGCCGGTTGCCTGCGAGGTCATCAGACGCATCAGGTTGCTGTCCTGCATCGGCGTAACCGGATGGTGCCGCATGCCGGAATCGGACAGCAGCTGATCGCCGACAAACAGATAACCCTGATAGACGGTGCGCCCGTTCACCGGCAGCGCCGGGCAGATGACCGTCTGCGCCTCACCCAGCGCATTCAGCAACGCATCGGTCACCGGACCGATATTGCCCTGCGCGGTGCTGTCGAAGGTGGAGCAATATTTGAAGTAGAAGCGCTCGCAGCCCTGCTTTTGCAGCCACGCCAGCGCGGCAAGCGACTGCGCAACCGCCTGATCAGCCGGGCAGGAACGGCTCTTCAGGCTGATCACAATCGCCTGTGCCTTTGTCATCTCTTCGCTGGCGGGAATGCCGTTGAACTGAATGGTCGTCAGGCCGTTCTGCACCAGAAAACTGGCGATATCCGTTGCGCCGGTAAAATCGTCCGCTATAACACCAAGACGCATCAACTGTTCTCCCCTGCCTGCGGCAGCGTGATACCGCTGAAGATCTTAATCACCGCACTGTCATCTTCCCGGCCATAACCGGCGTTGCTGGCTTCGGTAAACATATTCAGGGCGGTCGAGGCCAGCGGCAGCGGGAAGTGCAGTGACTTCGCGGTATCGGCCACCAGGTTGAGATCTTTCACAAAGATATCGACGGCTGATTTCGGGCTGTAGTCGCCGTCTACCACATGCTTCATACGGTTCTCGAACATCCACGAGTTGCCTGAGGCATTGGTGACCACTTCATACATGGTTTCCAGCGGAATACCGGCTCGCGCCGCCAGTGCCATCGCCTCTGCGCCCACCGCAATATGAACGCCCGCCAGTAGCTGATGAATAATTTTGACCGTTGACCCAAGGCCAATCTCACTGCCCACGCGATAAACTTTGGCGGCGACGGCATTTAGCACCGGTTGCAGTTGCGTAAAGACCGCATCACTGCCGGATGCCATCACCGTCATTTCACCGCTGGCCGCTTTGGCCGCGCCGCCCGAGACCGGGGCATCCAGCATCTGCAACTGATGTTCAGCCAGCCGTTGTTCAATTTGCTGCGCATCCTGCGCGGAAAGTGTGGATGAGACCATCACCACCGTCCCCGGACGCAGTTTTGCGGCCAGGCCATCTTCACCGAACAGGATGGCGTTAACCTGCTTTGCATTGACCACCAGCAGCAAAATGGCATCGAGCTGGTCTGCAAAGGCAGAGGCGGAAGTCTGCGCATCACGTGCGCCGGCCTGGCGTAAGCTCTCCAGGGCTGCAGGATTCAAATCGACCCCCCAGGTGTTGAGTCCGGCGCGCAGACAGGACTTCGCCGCACCCATCCCCATGGAACCCAACCCGATAACGCAGATGTTTTCAGCTGGCACGTTACGCCTCCACTGTTAAATTAAGTGATTATTTGTTTGTTACTGTTAATCCTGCCAGCTTCCGGTTGACAAAAATGTGCCGCCCTTCACAAAAAAACATCGATAATGTGAACGCGAACAATTTTTAACATCGCATATTTTACTGTATGCACCTTAAATCAGACCGATAAAACCCGTTCTCCGTCCTGTATCAGCTGTTATTTTTTGTTCTGGTTGAATGGCAGATACTTTATAATGTGAAAAAATGGTAATTATCAGGGAGCAGATATGATTCCGGTTGAACGTCATCAACAGATTCTGGCACTGGTGGCCGATCGTGGCGTGGTGAGCATTGCTGAGTTAACTGAGCGGCTTGGCGTGTCACACATGACCATACGCCGGGATGTGCAGAAACTGGAGGAACAAGGTGCTGTGCTGTCGGTTTCCGGCGGGGTGCGTTCTGCCGATCGACTGGCGGCTGAACCGTCTCATCTGACGAAAAGCACCCTGTACAACGATGAAAAGCGCGCTATTGGCCGCACCGCTGCCCGTCACATTCCCCGTAACAGCTGCATCTATCTGGATGCCGGGACCACGACCTTAGCGCTGGCACAGGAAGTCGTGGATCGTGATGATTTACTGGTGGTGACCAATGATTTCATGGTGGCGAATCTGCTGATGGAAGCGAGTCAGTGCCGGGTGATCCACACGGGCGGCACCGTATGCCGGGAGAACCGCTCCTGCGTCGGAGAATCCGCAGCACGCAGCCTGCGCAATCTGGCCATTGATATCGCCTTTATCTCTGCCTCCTGCTGGGGGCCACGCGGCTTGTTTACACCGGATGAAGATAAAGTGATGGTGAAGCAGGCAGTAAGCGAAGTAAGCAGCAAACGGGTTTTACTGAGCGACAGTTCGAAGTACAACAGAATAGCGACGTTTCTGGCGTTACCGCTGGAGAGGTTTGATCAGGTGGTGACGGACAACAAACTGAGTGATGCGGGGCGGGCACTGTTAAGCGCGGGCAACCTGGAACTGGTGCTGGCCGGTTAACGGTTGCCGCCTTCCCGATAAAGCCCGGAAGGCGGCAACGTGAGCACGATTAAACTTCTTCGCTGAACTGCGGCACCGGATTACGGAAGCTGCGGGTCACGAATGCCAGGTAGATAATCCCGATGGCGGCCCAGATCAGGCCCAGAACCATAGAACTCTCTTCCAGATTCACCCACAATGCACCGACCGTTATCGCGCCGAGCAGCGGCAGCAGCAGATACTGAACGTGATCTTTCAGCGTGCGGTTACGCTTCTCACGGATCCAGAACTGGGCGATCACCGACAGGTTTACGAAGGTAAACGCCACCAGCGCACCGAAGTTAATCAGCGCGGTCGCGGTGACCAGGTCAAAGTTAATCGCCATCAGCGCAATCGCACCCACCAGCAGCACGTTGAGCGACGGAGTACGCCATTTTGGATGGATGTAACCGAAGAAACGCTCCGGGAATACACCATCACGGCCCATCACATACATCAGACGCGATACGCCTGCGTGCGCCGCCATACCGGATGCCAGTACCGTGACCACCGAGAAGATCAGGATACCGACCTGCAGCGCTTTACCGGCTACGAACAGCATAATCTCAGGCTGTGAGGAGTCCGGATCCTGGAAACGGGTGATGTCCGGGAAGTAGAGCTGCAGGAAGTAAGATGCCGCGATAAAGATCACGCCGCCAATCAGCGCCGTCAGGAAAATAGCGCGTGGAATGGTGCGTTCAGCATCTTTGGTCTCTTCCGACAGCGAACTGATGCCATCAAAGCCGAGGAACGAGAAGCAGAGTATGGTCGCACCGGTAATCATCGGCACCACGTGCGCATTCTCAGACCAGAACGGACGGCTGCTCACCAGCGTACCGGAACCAACGCCGCTTGCCACACCGTAGATCACCATGCCGGTGATCCCGACCATGACAATGACCTGCAGCACCACAATGAGACTGTTGAAGTTGGCGACGGTTTTGATGCCCTTGAGGTTAGAGAGCGTCATAAAGCCGACCAGCAACACCACGAAGATCCACGACGGGATGCCCGGCACCAGTGATTCGAAATAGTTTTTAGCCAGCAGGATGTTGATCATCGGCATGAACAGGTAGTCCAGCAGTGATGACCAGCCGACCATAAAGCCGACGTGCGGACTGATCGCCTTCTGAGCATAAGTATAAGCGGAGCCCGCAGAGGGGAAGCGGCGTACCAGCTTACCGTAACTCACGGCAGTGAACAGAATCGCAATCAGCGCGAAAGCATAAGCGGTGGCGACGTGACCATCGGTCAGCCCGGAAACGATGCCAAAGGTATCGAACAGGGTCATAGGCTGCATGTAGGCTAAGCCCATCATGACGACCGGAAGTAACGTTAGCGTCTTTTTGAGTTGTGCACGCTGCGGTGCGGCGGAGGTATTAAGCGACATGCTTCAGTCCCCCATGTGCGACAACCTGGCTGGGCTGGGTCACAGGGCAACTGCGCATTAAGCGACAGGGAGTAAGGTTAGCGGTTGACGCGGCACCGTAGTCATCACGAAAACGCGTACCAGCGTTGGCTGGCAGAGTGAAAAACATCCCCATCTTTGTCATCCTCAATCTCACGCTTACGCGTGTTTTCAGTGTTTATCTATCCGGGTGCGTGCCCGGCCTCGGTTAAGTCAGTAAAAACGCTTTGTTAAAACTGGATGCAAAAAAATAACCGGCGCGTTAAGCGTCGGTTATCACTGATTTTGCAGGCCGCGTATTCTGCCCTAACCCGTGGCAGTAATACAAGCCGTTGGGGCATCTTATGCAAAAAAAATCGCGACAGAGTAACGCTGAAAAAACCATCAGGCGTTTTTCAGCATCCAGTCTATTTCCGTAGACGTAATCAGTCGTTCAAACTGCATCAGTTCGTGATGCTTGCAGCTGTGCCAGACACTGGCAAAGCGTTCGCCCAGTAACTTCTGCAGCGGATAGCTGCTGTCAAACTCATACAGCGCATCGCTCTGCCGGATTGGCAGGGCAAGCCCCTCGGCATGGTGTCCGTTGCCGGTGACCGGATGCGGTAATGGTAGCTGCGTATCCAGCCCATGCAGCATCCCGGCAAGGATAGCCGAGACGACCAGATAGGGATTAGCATCAGCGCCCGCCACCCGATACTCAATGCGATGGTTATCGATATCTCCGCAAGGCACGCGCAGCGCAACGGTCCGGTTGTTATGACCCCACGAAGCCTGTAACGGCACATAGGCTTCAGGGACAAAGCGGCGATAGGCATTTACATTGGGTGCCAGCAGCGCCATTGACGCAGGCATCAGGTCGATCATGCCCGCCAGCGCACGTTTCATCAGCGGTGAATCGCTGCCGTCATCGCAGGCGAAGGCGTTGTGATCGGCGGCATCCAGCATGCTGATGTGCACGTGCATCCCGCTGCCCGCATACTCCTCGTAAGGCTTCGCCATAAAGGTGGCGGTCATGCCGTGATTCTCCGCGACCTGACGAATCAGGCGCTTCAGCTGCACCGCATGGTCGCAGGCGCGCAGCACGTCGCGGGTATGATGCAGGTTGATCTCAAACTGTCCGGGGGAGGCTTCCGCCAGCGCACCATCAGCCGGTATGCCCTGCTGACGGGCCAGATCGTCAATATCGCGCAGGACATCAGCAAAGTGATCGAGATTATCGACCGAGTAGACCTGGCTCTGCATATTGCGTTCATCGCTGCCAGGCGAACAGGGCGGCTGGATAAAGCCTTCAGCATCGCGCTTTTTATCTACCAGATAGAACTCCAGCTCTACCGCTACCACCGGAAACAGACCTCGGTTGCGCAACTGTTGCCACAGTCGGTTGAGGACATTTCGGGGTTCAACGTCAAAGGGAGTGCCATCTTGGTTGCACATGGTTAACAGCAGCTGCGCAATGTGTTCAGGGTCAGAGGCGGAGGGAACTAACGTGCCGCTAACGGGCAGACAGAGATTGTCGGGTTCACCAAGAGACTGGCCGAGTCCCGCTTCTTCCACCGTGTTGCCGAGGATATCCATAGCAAACACTGAGGCGGGGAAATAACATCCTTTTTCCAGCTTAGGCAGCGCAGAGACCGGAATGCGCTTGCCGCGGAACACACCATTTAAATCATTTAACAGGATGTCAACATACTGCGTTTCAGGATGGCGCTCCAGCCAGGTTTTCACCTCAAGCTGGAACGCGCTGGTTCGTTTCTCTTCACTGTGAAGCGTGAAGTCTTCCACTTCTACCAGGTTAGTCATGATCTCACCCGCCCCTATTAGGTTTGCGTAATGCTCAAAATAACAGCCACACCACTAACATAGCGCCAACATAAAAAGTGTGCAAATGTAACAAATCTGTTTGAAGAACAAACAGCAGATTGCTAGATTGAAAAAATATTGCACACTTAACCGCCAGACGTGCCTTTTCGGTAGATATTTCGACCAGTAATGCGAGGACGTAAGATGGGCTTTATTTTTGACAAACCGTTGATTGGCGTAGTGATGTGCCAGAAAAATTTGGGCGGCCATGCGACTCAGACGGTGCATAACAAATATATTGATGCGGTTGTCCTGGCGGGTGGCGTGCCCCTCGCCCTGCCCCATAGTCTTATTAATGCGCCTCATCTATCAGAAAACGCTATGGCTGTGCTGGATGGCCTGCTGCTCACCGGCAGTCCCAGCAATATCGAACCCTGGCATTATGGCGAAGCCGGTGAAGAGTCGCACGCCGATCCGGGCCGCGACCGTCTCGCCTTTCAGCTGATCACCTGGGCCACCAGCCACAAAATGCCGATGTTGGGCATCTGCCGTGGACTGCAGGAGCTGGTGGTGGCCAATGGTGGCGCGCTGTGGCGGGATCTCAGTGAGCAGTCAGAATTTCAGCGTCATCATGAAGATGAGACGCTGCCACTGGAGCAGCAGTATGCGACAGCGCATCCGATCACTATCGAACCGGATGGCCTGCTGGCAACGCTGCTGGACAGCAGCAAATCGCTTGCAGTCAATTCTCTGCATCATCAGGGCATACGCGAACCGGGGCCGCAACTGCGCGTTGAGGCACGCGCGCCGGATGGCCTGATTGAGGCGGTGAGTCTGCGTCATCATCCCTTCGCCCTCGCGGTGCAGTGGCACCCCGAGTGGCAGCCGGAAAGCACGGCGGGATCGCAGGCACTGTTCAGCGGCTTTATTCAGGCCGCCATTCGCTATCACAGGGGAAAAGCAGATGAGTGATGTCACGCTGGCACCGGGACGACGGCTGGCGCAGATTCGACAGACGATGGGATTGTCGCAACGTCGCGTAGCTGAACTGGCCGGACTGACCCACAGCGCCATCAGCACCATTGAGCAGGATAAGGTCAGCCCGGCGGTCAGCACCCTGCAGAAGCTGCTGAAAGTCTATGGGCTGTCACTGTCGGAATTTTTTTCGGAACCCAAACCCCATGCAGAGCCGAAGGTGATTGTCCGCCCCAGCGATCTGCTGGAGATTGGCAGCCAGGGTGTGTCGCTTAAGCTCATCGACAATGGTCGTGCGCAGCGCACGCTGGGCATGCTGCTGGAGACCTATCAACCCGGTGCCAGCACCGGCGAAAAACTGCGTCATCCGGGCGAAGAGACCGGCACGCTACTGGAAGGCGAAATTACGCTGGTCATTAACGGTCAGCAGTTTCATCTCTCTGCCGGAGAGAGCTATGTAATTGATACCGGCTTACCGCACAGCTTCACCAACAGGGCTGAATTCCCCTGCCGCATTGTCAGTGCCCACACGCCAGCCAACTTTTAGGCGCTTCCCGGAGGTTGTTATGAATTATGTGGAGAGTTATTACGCAGCGACCGCCAATCCGCATGCGCCCTGGCCAACCTTACAGGAGAGCATTCAGTGTGACGTCTGCATTATTGGCGGCGGTTTCACCGGTCTTTCAGCGGCGCTGCATCTGACCGAGGTGGGCTACGACGTGGTCGTGCTGGAAGCGGCGCGGGTTGGCTTCGGTGCCAGCGGGCGAAACGGCGGTCAGGTGGTGAACTCCTACAGCCGCGATGTGGATGTGATTGAACAACGCTACGGCAAAGAGAGCGCCCGCATGCTGGGCAGTATGATGTTTGAAGGCGCTGAGATTATCCGCGATCGTATTAAGCGGTATGCAATTGACTGTGACTACCGGCCCGGCGGCATTTTTGCAGCGCTGAATGCACGTCAGATGGCACATCTGCAAAAACAGAAAACGCGATGGCAGCAGTATGGCAATCACGATCTGGAACTGCTGGACGAACGGGGCATTCGCCGTGAAGTGGCCACCGAACGTTATGTTGGCGGGCTGCTGGATCGACGGGGCGGCCATCTGCATCCGCTGAACCTGGCGCTGGGAGAAGCGGAGGCAATTCGTCGACATGGTGGACGCATCTATGAACAGTCCGCGGCGACAGATGTCGTTTATGGCACACCTAACCGGGTGAAGACTGCTCAGGGCGAAGTCAGTGCGACATTTGTGATCTTCGCCGGTAATGCCTATCTGTCACCCCAGCTGGAGCCACGCCTGAGCAGGAAAAGCATGCCATGCGGCTCGCAGATTGTGGCAACCGAACCGCTGACACCCGACCAGGCACTGTCGCTGATGCCGAACAATTACTGTGTGGAGGATTGTAACTATCTGCTGGATTACTTCCGTCTGACCGCCGACAACCGGCTACTCTATGGCGGCGGCGTGGTCTACGGCGCGCGGGAACCGGCCGATATTGAAGCGCTGATCCGGCCCAAGCTGCGCCGTACTTTCCCGCAATTGCAGAACGTGAAGCTGGATTTTAGCTGGAGCGGCAATTTCCTGCTGACGCTGTCGCGTATGCCGCAGTTTGGCCGGATGGAGAAGAATGTCTATTTTATGCAAGGCGACAGCGGTCACGGCGTCACCAGTACCCATCTTTCCGGCAAGCTGATTAGCGAAGTATTACGCGGCGATGCCGAGCGGTTTGACGCTTTTGCTCGCCTGCCTCACCTGCCGTTTCCCGGCGGGCGGCGGTTTAAGGTGCCGCTGACGGCGATGGGCGCGGTATGGTATGCGTTGAGGGATCGGCTGGGGGTGTAAGACTAAGAGCCAGGCATTGTGTCTGGCCAGTCGGATAGCGGTCTTTCTGCGGGGCTCATTCTGTCCTGCAGAGCAAGCCATTTTAGTATGTTGTAACTATGAAGAGAGCAAAGAAGAGGTGTGTCAGTGGGGACACCCTGCCCCCACATCAACGTCAGCCGCCTCTTACTCCAGCGGCATCTTCACCGGATCGTCATAGCGATACTCAAACCCGAGTTCGTTACAGATACGCGACCCATCAATCAGCTTGCCGCTGTCTTTTACGGTCTCTGGCGCGAACTGCGGCGGCTGCAGACCAAGCTGGCGCGTCACTGCGGGATAGAAGGTGTCGCGCGTCGGATGTTTTGGCGCACTCAGGTTGTAAACCCTTCCCCCTTTTGGCGACTGCAGCAGCAGTGTAATTGCCTCGACCACGTCATCCAGATGCACCAGATTCACGCCCTGCGAGCCATTCGCCACATCCTGCTTACCGGCCAGGAAGCGACCCGGATGGCGCTTTGGCCCGACCAGACCGGACAGACGCACAATATCCACGCTGGTCCCTGGCAGATCGTGCAGCCAGCTCTCCAGCTTGACCAGCGTTTTACCGGCTACCGTTTCGGCGGTCAGCGGGCTGTTTTCCCGTTTAATGCCAGAGCTGCCACCATAGACTGACGTTGAGCTGGTAAAGATGATGCGCGGCACTTTATACACCAGTGCGGTATCCACCACATTCTGCACCGCCTGCAGATAAGCTTCACCGCCTTCCGCAGTACGGCTGGCAGGTAACGTGACAATCAATGCATCGACGTTAAAGAGCGGCTCGATATCGTCAGCATCGCACAGCAGTTCCGGCGTCAGTTCCAGCTGGAACGCCTCAATGCCGCAGCGGCGTGCGGCTTCAACTCCGTCTGGCGTGGTTTTGCTGCCGGTGACCTGCCAGCCTCGCGCCGTTAACGCCGTGGCCAGCGGCATACCCAGCCAGCCCAGTCCCACAATCGCGACCTTCTTCATTTTGACTCCTGACGTGAAACATCAACCCTGACTTCACCGTAGTTTGCCCCCGGATTGCAAACCACAACAACCTGTTTCAGCGCTTTCCGAATCGCCTGTTTAAAAAAGTGTTGCCAAGTGCTGCCATCTTCGCTAGGTTAAACCCCACAAATGAATACGCATTCATCGACGAGATTATTATGACACGCGTTCAGTTCAACCATCATCACCACCATCATCCTGACTAGTCTTTCAGGCGATTGGTGCTGGAAGACTTTCAAGATCTTCCAGTGGTGTGAACGCAAAGAGAACCCCCGGAAGATCGTCTTCCGGGGGTTTTTTTATGGGCTGACGTAACCACACATTCAGGACAGGATTAAGAGGACAGGAACCATGTTAGATAACACCCGTTTACGCATAGCTATGCAGAAATCTGGCCGTTTAAGTGATGATTCACGCGAACTGCTGGCGCGCTGCGGCGTAAAAATCAACCTTCAGCAACAGCGCCTGATTGCGTTTGCGGAGAACATGCCGATCGACATCCTGCGCGTGCGCGATGACGATATCCCTGGCCTGGTGATGGACGGTGTGGTCGATCTCGGCATTATCGGTGAGAACGTGCTGGAAGAGGAGTTACTCTCACGCCGCGCTCAGGGCGAAGACCCGCGCTACTTTACGCTGCGTCGCCTGGATTTCGGCGGTTGCCGTCTCTCACTGGCGATGGCGACAGACGCCGAGTACACCGGCCCGGAATGCCTCGATAAATCCCGCATCGCCACCTCCTATCCGCACCTGCTCAAACAGTACCTCGACAAAAAAGGCGTCAGCTTTAAAACCTGTATGCTGAACGGTTCTGTTGAAGTGGCGACCCGTGCCGGTCTGGCGGATGCCATCTGCGATCTGGTCTCCACCGGTGCCACGCTGGAAGCGAATGGCCTGCGTGAAGTTGAAGTCATCTATCGTTCAAAAGCCGTCCTGATCCAGCGCGACGGCGAAATGCCTGCCGCCAAGCAGGAGCTGATCGACAAGATGATGACCCGTATTCAGGGCGTGATTAAAGCGCGTGAATCGAAGTACATCATGCTGCACGCACCGAGTGAGCGCCTGGAAGAGGTAATCAGCCTGCTGCCTGGCGCTGAACGTCCGACCGTGCTGCCGCTGGCAGGCGATGTCAGCCGTGTGGCGATGCACATGGTCAGCAGCGAAACCCTGTTCTGGGAAACCATGGAAAAACTGAAAGAGTTGGGTGCCAGTTCAATTCTGGTGCTGCCTATTGAGAAGATGATGGAGTAAGCCATGGCCTTTTCTACCCCGATTGAGTGGCAGCAGTGCACCCCCGAACAGCAGCAGGCGCTGCTGTTGCGTCCTGCCATCGCCGCTTCTGAAAACGTCACGCTGACGGTGCGTAACGTGCTGGAGCAGGTAAAGCTGAACGGCGATGACGCGCTGCGCGAGTTCAGCGCCCGCTTCGACAAGGCGCAGATTGAAAACCTGCGCGTGACGCCGCAGCAAATCGCAGACGCCAGCTTACGTCTGAGTGACGAGCTGAAGCAGGCGATGGCCGTCGCGGTGGGCAATATCGAAACCTTCCACAACGCGCAGATTCTGCCGCCGGTGGATGTCGAAACGCAGCCCGGCGTGCGCTGCCAGCAGATCACCCGTCCGGTGAAGTCGGTCGGACTCTACATTCCTGGTGGTTCCGCCCCGCTCTTCTCTACCGTGCTGATGCTGGCGACGCCTGCCCGTATCGCCGGCTGTGGTCGGGTGGTGCTCTGTTCACCCCCGCCGATTGCCGATGAGATCCTTTATGCTGCGCAGCTGTGTGGCGTAGAGGAAGTGTTCCAGGTGGGCGGCGCGCAGGCCATTGCCGCACTGGCCTTTGGCACGGAAACTGTGCCGCGGGTGGATAAGATATTTGGTCCGGGCAACGCCTGGGTGACCGAAGCGAAACGTCAGGTGAGTCAGCGACTCGATGGCGCGGCGATTGATATGCCTGCCGGTCCGTCTGAAGTGCTGGTGATTGCAGACGAAGGTGCCACGCCCGCGTTTGTCGCCTCCGACCTGCTTTCACAGGCCGAGCACGGTCCTGATTCTCAGGTGATTCTGCTGACGCCTTCACTGACGCTGGCAGAGGCGGTTGCCGACGCGGTTGAACAGCAGCTGGCGCAGTTGCCGCGTGCGGCCACGGCGCGTCAGGCGCTGGAGAGCAGCCGCCTGATCGTGGCGCGCGACCTTGAGCAATGCGTTGAGATTTCCAATCTCTACGGCCCGGAGCACCTGATTCTGCAGACCCGTCAGCCGCGCGATCTGGTGGAGTCTATCACCAGCGCCGGTTCAGTCTTCTTAGGCGACTGGTCGCCGGAGTCTGCGGGCGATTACGCCTCGGGCACCAATCATGTGTTACCGACCTACGGTTATACTTCGACCTGTTCCAGCCTGGGCCTGGCCGACTTCCAGAAACGCATGACGGTGCAGGAGCTGACGCCGCAGGGCTTCCTGAATCTGGCCGCCACGATTGAAACCCTGGCCGCCGCAGAGCAGCTGGATGCCCACAAAAATGCCGTCACCCTGCGCGTTGCCGCACTGAAGGAGCAAGCATGAGTCAGGATATTGAGCAGCTGGCGCGCGCCAATGTACGCGCCCTGACGCCCTATATGTCGGCGCGTCGTCTGGGTGGCAACGGGGATGTCTGGCTGAATGCCAACGAATTCCCGCTACCGGTGCCGTTTGAGCTGTCGCAGCAGACGCTGAACCGCTATCCCGAATGTCAGCCTAAAGTGGTGATTGAGCGCTATGCCGCTTACGCGGGTTTAACGCCGGAGCAGGTACTGGTCAGCCGTGGCGCGGATGAAGCCATCGAACTGATCATGCGTGCTTTTTGTGAGCCGGGCCAGGATGCCATTCTGTTCTGTCCGCCGACCTATGGCATGTACAGCGTCAGCGCCGAAACCATCGGCATTGAATATCGCACCGTCCCGGCGCTTAGCGACTGGCAGCTGAACCTGCCCGCTATCGCGGAACAGCTTGATGGCGTCAAAGTCGTTTACCTTTGCAGCCCGAACAACCCGACCGGCAACCTGATTAATCAGGACGACATCCGCCAGTTGCTGACGATGACCGCCGGTAAAGCGCTGGTGGTGGCCGATGAGGCCTATATTGAGTTCTGCCCGCAGGCGACGCTGACCGGCTGGCTGAAAGATTATCCGCATCTGGTCATTCTGCGTACCCTTTCAAAAGCCTTTGCGCTGGCGGGCCTGCGTTGTGGCTTTGCACTGGCGAATAAGCCGGTGATCGACCTGCTGATGAAGGTGATTGCGCCCTACCCGCTGGCGACGCCGGTAGCGGACGTGGCGGGTCAGGCGCTGAGCGAGCAAGGCATTGCGCTGATGCGTGAACATGTGGCCCAGCTGAACGACAATCGCAGCTGGCTGCTGGCTGAACTGGCGCAGCTGGCCTGCGTTGAGCAGGTGTTCCCCAGCGAAACCAACTATGTGCTGGCGCGCTTTACCGATTCACCAAAAGTCTTCAAAACCTTATGGGATCAGGGCATTATCCTGCGTGATCAGAACAAAAATCCGGGCCTGTCGGGATGCCTGCGCATCTCCATCGGCACGCGTGAAGAGTGCGAACGAGTGATCGCCGCGCTGCAAGCCTTTTCTCTGGAGCAAGCATGAGTCAGAAGACCCTTTTTATCGACCGCGACGGTACATTAATCTCTGAGCCGCCTGAGGATTATCAGGTGGATAGACTGGATAAGCTGGCGTTTGAGCCAGATGTTATCCCGGCGCTGCTGGCGCTGCAGGCCGCCGGTTATCGCCTGGTGATGATCACCAACCAGGATGGTCTTGGCACCACCAGTTTCCCGCAGGCGGATTTTGATGGGCCGCACAATCTGATGATGCAGGTCCTGACCTCGCAAGGCATCGCGTTTGACGATGTGCTGATCTGCCCGCACATGCCGGACGATCACTGCGACTGCCGCAAGCCGAAAACGAAAATGGTAGAAGCCTGGCTGGCAGAAGGCGCGCTGGATACCGCCAACAGTTATGTGATTGGCGATCGTCTGACCGACGTGCAGCTGGCGGAGAACATGGGCATTCAGCCTATCCGCTACGGTGCTGACGGCGAGAACTGGCAGACCATCCAGCAGCGTCTGACTCAGCGTGACCGCCATGCACTGGTGCAGCGCAACACCAAAGAGACACAGGTTCGGGTCGAACTCTGGCTGGACCGCGAAGGCGGCAGCAAGATAAATACCGGCGTGGGTTTCTTCGACCATATGCTGGACCAGATTGCGGTGCACGGCGGCTTTCGCATGAACATCGAAGTGAAAGGCGATCTCTATATTGACGATCACCACACGGTGGAAGATACCGGTCTGGCACTGGGCGAAGCATTACTGAAAGCGCTGGGCGACAAACGCGGCATTGGCCGTTTTGGTTTTGTGTTGCCAATGGATGAATGCCTGGCGCGCTGCGCACTGGATATCTCCGGCCGTCCGCACATCGAGTTCAAAGCCGAATTCAATTATCAGCGCGTGGGCGACCTCAGCACCGAGATGGTCGAGCACTTCTTCAGTTCGCTCTCTTACGCCATGATGAGCACCCTGCACCTTAAAACCAAAGGCAAGAACGACCATCACCGTGTCGAAAGCCTGTTTAAAGCCTTTGGCCGTACGCTGCGCCAGGCGATCCGCGTTGAGGGTAATACCCTGCCAAGCTCGAAGGGAGTGCTGTGATGAACGTGGTGATCATGGATACCGGTTGCGCCAACCTCTCGTCGGTGAAATGGGCCATTGAACGTCTGGGCTATACCCCGGAGGTGAGCCGCGATTCCGATGTGGTACTGCGTGCCGACAAACTGTTTCTGCCAGGCGTAGGTACCGCGCAGGCAGCAATGAATCAGCTGGAAGAGCGTGACCTGATCGAACTGGTGAAAGCCTGTACCCAGCCGGTGCTGGGGATCTGTCTGGGTATGCAGCTGCTGGGACGCGGAAGCGACGAAAACGGCGGCGTGCCGACGCTGGGCATTATCGATGAGCCAGTGTCACTGATGGATACCCACGGCCTGCCGCTGCCGCACATGGGCTGGAACCAGATTACCGCGCAGGCGGGCAATCATCTGTTCCGCGGCATTGATGAAGGCAGCTATTTCTACTTCGTCCACAGCTACGCCATGCCGGTCAACGCCAGCACCATCGCTCAGTGTCACTATGGTGAAGCCTTCACCGCCGCGGTGCAGAAAGATAACTTCTTCGGCGTCCAGTTCCATCCGGAACGCTCGGGCAAAGCAGGCGCGCAGTTGCTGAAAAACTTCCTGGAGATGTAATGATTATCCCCGCGTTAGATTTAATTGACGGCAAAGTGGTTCGTCTGCATCAGGGCGATTATGGCCAGCAGCGTGATTACGGTAGCGATCCGCTGCCACGTCTGCAGGATTACGTCAGCCAGGGCGCGACCGTGCTGCATCTGGTGGATTTAACCGGCGCGAAAGATCCGGCGAAACGCCAGATTGCGCTGCTGAAAACCCTGCTGGACGGTGTTGATGTGACGGTCCAGGTGGGTGGCGGTATTCGCAGCCGTGACGATGTGCACGCGCTGCTTGAAGCGGGTGCAAGTCGTGTGGTGGTCGGTTCCACTGCTGTGAAAGAGCCGGAAGAGGTGAAACGGTGGTTCGCGGAGTTTGGCGCAGAGGCGATTGTGCTGGCATTAGATGTGCGCATTGACGCCAGTAACCGCAAAGAAGTGGCGATCAGTGGCTGGCAGGAAGCGGCGGGGGTCACCCTGGAAGAGGTGATTACCGATTTTCAGCAGGTGGGACTGAAGCATGTGCTGTGCACCGATATTTCCCGCGACGGCACCCTGAGCGGTTCCAATGTTGCGCTCTATCAGGAAGTCACGGCGCGCTTCCCGACGATCGCTTTCCAGTCCTCGGGGGGTATTGGCGACCTCGATGATATCGCCGCCCTGCGCGGCAGCGGCGTTCAGGGCGTGATTGTCGGACGTGCGCTGCTGGAAGATAAATTCACAGTTTCGGAGGCGATCTCATGCTGGCAAAACGGATAATTCCCTGCCTGGACGTACGTGACGGTCAGGTAGTCAAAGGCGTACAGTTTCGTAATCACGAGATCATCGGCGACATCGTGCCGCTGGCACAGCGCTACGCCGCTGAAGGAGCCGACGAACTGGTGTTCTATGACATCACCGCCTCATCCGATGGCCGGGTTGTCGACAAAAGCTGGGTATCACGCGTTGCGGAAGTGATCGATATCCCGTTCTGCGTCGCGGGCGGCATCAAAACCCCTGAAGACGCAGCGCGTATTCTGGAGTTTGGTGCGGACAAGATCTCGATTAACTCCCCGGCGCTGGCCGATCCCACGCTCATCACCCGCCTCGCGGACCGGTTTGGCGTGCAGTGTATCGTGGTCGGCATCGATACCTGGTTTGACGAGGCCAGCGGCAAGTATCAGGTGAATCAGTATACCGGTGACGAAGCGCGTACCCGCGTGACGCAGTGGGAAACGCTGGAGTGGGTGCAGGAAGTGCAGAAGCTGGGCGCAGGCGAGATCGTGCTGAACATGATGAATCAGGATGGCGTGCGTAACGGCTATGACCTGGTGCAGCTGAAGAAAATGCGTGAAGTCTGCAACGTGCCCCTGATCGCCTCTGGCGGCGCAGGCACCATGCAGCATTTCCTGGAGGCGTTTACCGAGGCGAATGTCGATGGCGCGTTAGCCGCCTCAGTATTCCATAAGCAGATTATTAATATTGGTGAGCTGAAGAGCTTTCTGATCGACAACGGAGTGGAGATTCGCGCGTGCTAACTCAACAACAACAGGCCCTTCTCGACTGGGACAAAACACAGGGTATGATGCCGGTGATTGTTCAGCACAACGTTTCAGGTGAAGTGCTGATGCATGGCTACATGAACCCGGCGGCACTGGAAAAAACGCTGGCAGAAGGTAATGTCACCTTTTTCTCACGCACTAAAAACCGCTTGTGGACCAAAGGCGAAACGTCCGGCAACGTTCTGCAGGTGGTGAGCATTACGCCTGACTGCGACAACGATACATTGCTGATCCTGGCGAACCCGATTGGCCCGACCTGCCATCTGGGCACCACCAGCTGCTTCTCGCCGGCTGTGCCTGAATGGACCTTCCTATATCAGCTGGAAGAGCTGCTGGCGTCGCGCAAAACGGCTGATCCTGAAAGCTCTTACACCGCACGGCTTTACGCCAGCGGTACCAAGCGCATCGCGCAGAAAGTGGGCGAAGAAGGCGTTGAGACCGCGCTGGCAGCAACCGTCAACGATCGGGATGAACTCACCAATGAGGCCTCTGACCTGGTCTATCACCTGATGGTGTTGTTACAGGATCAGGATCTCGACTTTAGCGCCGTGATTAATAACCTGCGCGCCCGCCACAAGTAATTGTGCAATAACCTGCTCAGAATTTCGTTTTTATGCGGATTCTGAGCAGAATCCTTCTCAATCCTCATCCCGATCCCGCACAATAACGGCGACGCAAACCTCCGGGAGAGAACCGTGACCACCCATGAAAGATTAATCGCCCTGCTCGACCAGCATCAGGCGCGCTATCGCCTTATGGAACATGAGGCGACCGGTAAATGCGAGGCGGTCGCGGCAATACGCGGCACCGAAATCGGTCAGGGCGCGAAAGCGCTGGTCTGCCATGTAAAAGGCAACGGCATAAAACAGCATGTGCTGGCGGTTTTACCGGCCGACCGGCAGGCCGATCTGGGCAAAGTCGCCGCGGCGGTCGGTGGACGACGCGCCTCACTCGCCAGCCCGGCAGAGACCGATCAGCTGACCGGCTGCGTATTCGGGGCGATCCCGCCATTCAGCTTTCATCCCAACCTCAGGCTGGTCGTGGATCCCGCGCTGTTTGAACGTTATCCGGAGATCGCATTTAACGCCGGGCTGCTGGAGCGCTCAGTGATCCTGAATACCGAAGATTACCGGGCGCTGTGCAAGGCTAACGTGATGGAGATAACGCAGTAATTGCCATCCCGGCAGCCCGGCGATACTCTGCATAATCACTCATCACGACAAAATAAGAGCAAAATCATGAATATTTTCACTCAACGCCTTCGCCAGACACTGGCTATGGCGGTTATGGCGGGTTGCGCGTTTGCAGCACAGGCAAAAGTCGAACAGGTGCGTTTCGCGGTTGATCCCACCTATCCGCCGTTTGAATCGAAAACGCCACAAGGCAAGCTGGTTGGCTTTGATATTGATCTGGGCAATGCGCTCTGCACGCAGATGCAGGCGAAATGCGTCTGGGTTGAAAGCCAGTTTGACGGCATGATCCCGGCGCTGAAAGCGCGTAAGTTTGATGCCATTCTGTCTGACATGGGCATTACTGAAGAGCGCCTGAAGCAGATCGACTTTACCGTGCCGCTTTATGACACCCATACGCAACTGATTGCGCGTAAAGGCGCGGGCATCCTGCCCACCGCTGAGTCTCTGAAAGGGAAAACGGTCGGCGTGGAACAGGGAACGGTACAGGAGCGTTATGCGCTGGCGAAATGGCAGCCTCATGGGGTGTCCGTGGTGCCCTATGGCGATCAGGCTCAGGTAGAAAGCGATCTGGTTTCCGGCCGGCTGGATGCCGTCTTTACCGACGCGGCTCAGGCGGCGATTGGCTTCCTGAAGCAGCCGCAGGGCAAAGACTTTGAACTGGCTGGCCCGATTATTCAGGATCCAATTATCGGTCCCGGCACAGCAATTGGCCTGCGCAAAGGCGATACCGAATTGAAAGCGGCACTGGATAACGCCTTTGCCGAAATCAAAAAGAATGGCACCTTCGATCAGATTCAGAAGCGCTACTTCGCCACGGATATCTCTATCCAGCAGTAACCTCGCGGTCGCCCTTTTTCGTCCTCACCGCGATCCGGCACTATACTGTAACTTTTTCGGGACGGCGTGCTGTCGTCCCTTGCCGATTAAAGGACATTAACACGGTATGCATCAACAACATCATCCACTGTTAAGCGCCTCTTTAGGCACCCAGCGTGAAATCATCAGTTTCCATTTTGCTGAGGACAATGAACGTCAGGTTTATATCCAGGCTGCGCTGCATGGCGACGAACTGCCCGGCATGGCGGTAGCCTGGTTTTTAAAGCAGCGGCTGCAGGCGCTGGAGTCCGCCGGACAGCTTAAAGCTGCATTTACCCTGGTGCCGGTAGCCAATCCTCTGGCGCTGGGACAGCACTGGCACGGTACTCATCTGGGCCGCTTCCATACACTTTCCGGTCAGGACTTTAATCGCCGCTTCCCATCACTGGGCACAACACTGGCCGCCGGGCTGGCTGAGAGTCTGACCCAGAGTGAATCACAGAACAGGAATCTTATCCGCGATGCGATTGATCGTCATTATCGCGATACCGTGCCAAAAACCGAGCTGGATGCGCAGCGCTATACGCTGATGCGCATGGCCAGTCAGGCCGATCTGATGATTGACCTGCACTGTGACTGGGAAGCCGTGCCACATCTCTATACCACACCCCATGCCTGGCCAGACATCGAGCCGCTGGCGCGCTGGTTAGGCAGTGAAGTACAGCTGCTGGCGCAGATCTCCGGTGGAGAGCCGTTTGATGAAGCCTGTTGCGAACCCTGGCTGACGCTGGCAGAGCGATTTGGCAAGAATTACCCGATGCCGCGTGGATTGCTGCCGGTGACGCTTGAGTTGCGTGGCGTACGTGATGTTTCGCCAGAACAGGCGGAGAAAGATGCAGATGCGATTATTTCGGCGCTGCAGGAAGGCGGCTATATCGGCTATAGCGAGCCGTCGATTTCAGTAGAAGTGGCCGCGCCCGTTATCGGGGGTGATGAACTGGTTCCTGCCAACGCGGGCGGTGATGATGTTGTGGCGATCAATGACGGGCCGATTGGCTTAACCGTGCCTGACGTGGCTGAAGCACCGGGGGAAGCAGGTGTGATTAAAGAACGTCACAGCGAGGGATCGGCGGCGACCTCCCCTGCCCTGAAAAACCCGCCGACACCGTTAGCGGGCTGTGAATATATTCATTCGCCGGTGTCAGGGTTGATTTTGCATCGCAAACCGCTGGGCGCTCTGATTCGTCCAGGAGAAGTGGTGGCTGAGATTGTTGATCCGCTGACCGACCACATTACGCCGCTGGTCGCAGAGTATGGCGGTATTCTCTATGCAAGGCACTGGGTAAGGTTTGCGACGGCAGGCATGCTCGTTGTACGGCTGGCGGGAGAGCGGGAGATTCGGAGCGGGGATTTGCTGGTGGTTTAATTTTAAAGCGCCTGAATTTTTAACTCAGGCGCTTTTTCGTAGTTGAACCTCAATAATTATTTATTACCGTAACGATCATAGAGTTTTTGTGCAAGCCTCCGGACAGCTTTTAATTTCGGATGATTTTGCATCGTTGAAACAGATCGCTGAATCCGATGAACAGAATATTTACGAACAAGAGCTTTCATACCTTCATCCATTAAACGAACACGTTCATCGCTGGCATAGCTTTTCGACTTAGCATGATAAATATATGTACTTGTTAAAACGGCTAAGTCGAAGCCAGCATCCGAAACGCGGAAACAGAAGTCATTTTCTTCCCCATAACCATGCGGGAAATTCTGTTCATCAAATAAACCTACCTGCTCGAATACAGTACGCTTAACCATAAAACAGAATCCATGTACTAATGGAACTCTGACCAGTTCCTGATCCCAGCTTTTTTCAAAGTAAAGGTCAATGTCAGCAGGAGACAATTCTTCAGGTAAAGCATTGATTGCAGTCTGCCCTTCAGACCCGGTTATTGAGGGGACTGATTGAGTACTTGCTGCATTTGATAATGGTCCTACTACACCTAGGTTAGGCTGATTGTTTAGGGCGGAACAAAGTTTATCTAATGAGCCTGGAGGAACAATAGTGTCACTATTAAGTAGCAGAACGTTTTGATTATTACCTGCCCGAATACCGTTATTTGATGTTTTAGTATAGCCAAGACGCTCATTCTGTCGCAATAAAGTAACAGGATATTGCGCCGCATACTCTTCCAAAAATAGTCGGGTTTCGTTATCAGAAGCGTCGTCCACCAAAATAATGTGCGTCGTTGATAAAAACTCAGCAAGTGAGTTAAGACAAGAACGAACATCTTCTATAGCATTATGAATACAGACTACGATATCCAGATTGAGTTGTTCGCCATTTGCACGGGTTGGATTTATAACATTTATATCATGCGTCTTATTTGGAGAAGATTGATACCATGATGAATAGATGTGTGGTTTAGGACCCCATTCATTAATACCATGAAGAAATAATGCAAACTCATGCGAATCACGCGTTGACTGCTGTTCATCCAGCAGAGGTTGCCATGTGACCTTTGCTTCTTTCAAAGCATAACCGATACTGAGTTGATCACGTCGACTGAAATTGTTGATCTCATTCCACCAGATACGCATGAAATCATGGATTTTCTCGTCACGGGCATCCATGACTAAAACATTGCTCTCTATAAGCGGTACAAAGCGAAGATTGTGAATGTACTCATATCGAGCTATTTGCTCTTTTACTACATCTACATCGTCAAGCTTCCAGGAAATAATCTCCGCAGCTTCTTCAAATAGATTATTCCTGACTGGATGTTGAATGGCTCCTAATGTATGTGAAGAATTTGATACTCTCTGAACAAGTTCAGTAATCTTTACATTAACTTCAATATTTGCATCAACCCATACAACATAATCATAGCCTTCAATGTATTTCAGCAAATTGGTTTTTATGTAGCGTGCAGTACGACGAGGATCAGCGTCGATATAAGGGGGCTTATAAATCTGGAAAATACCATATCCATCTGATAGCGTGTCAGAGAAACAGTAGTAGTCGACTTCATTCTCAAAATATTTTGGTAAAAACAGTGAATCAAAGTTGCCGATAATTGCAGTAACAAAAGCGATTTTGGCTTTACCTTGTACTCTTTCACTTTTTTCTTTTTGATAGAGAGAGATATCATCACTGCGATCTTGTTCGAAATGAGGTAAAGTATTGTTTTCAAAAGTCGCAAGTCTTTCTTTATCAAAGTAGTTTAAAAGTCGATAGTCTCGATCAACAAAACTTATTCTTGTCGTATAATTTTGCAGAAGAGGTAACACGCCAAACAGTCGCTCAAAACCATGTGCCAGGGTGCCATCAAACTGACCTTGTTCCTCGTCAAAGTCACTAATTTCATATTTCCCATCTAATATCGACCTATAAGCTTCTGATCTGGCCCAAAAGAATGAGCCCGCCGGATAATCCGGGCAATAAGTCATATTATATTCATACCCAAGATTTTGTAGTTGTTTTTCAACTATCGCGCCATTGCCTCCCCACTGTGGTTGTCTTGTCACCGCATGGAAATAGGCGGGGAAAAAAGCACCCAGGCGCTGATCATCATCAAAAGCGTTTAGAATTTGTGTCACTATAGCTCTATTTCCAAGAGTATAGTGAAGGAGGAATCTACGCCATCCTCTTGTTTTAGACTGCGGGGATTTTTTTGAATGCAGGTGAAGAATAAGATCGTAATTAAGGAGTTCGCGTCCGAAAACAACAATAAATGGATAAATGTCTCTGCCAACATTTTTGGTTTCTTTGACAGTTATCTTATTCAGCAGTTGTAAAGATGAAGTGAAAATACTTTCGCAGTCAACAACATTGTATTTACCTTCAGGAACTGAAATAAAGAGATCAAATTCAACAGGAATATTATTAAGATATTCAACAAACTCTTCGGCGAGATCAATATAATAAAGATGTAAATGTACTGCTATCTTTTTAGTGAATTTTTCATTAAGACGAACATCAGCGTCCATCAATAGCGGCGCGTCTTTTGCTCCATATTCGGAAGGCCCATAGCGAAAATAGGGTGCCTCAAGCATGCGTGGTCTGGCACTAGGTTTGCGGCCCTCAGCACAACCATATAAAAGGAAATGTTCTAATGGATCAATGCCAGCAGTTGCTACGTCAGGATACTGTTCAACATACCATTTCTCGTCGAAGTCTTGCGCAAAAAGCCGAGCCAAAGATGAGAATCGACCTTCAGTGCGACCGTACTGAACATAATGCTGTAATGCGCAAA
The DNA here is from genome assembly GCF_008631595.1 of Pantoea sp. F_5. Lineage (NCBI taxonomy): Bacteria > Pseudomonadati > Pseudomonadota > Gammaproteobacteria > Enterobacterales > Erwiniaceae > Pantoea > Pantoea sp. F_5. The sequence continues at coordinate 512,657 of NZ_VWUO01000001.1, read as the reverse complement.
GACCTGCTCTTTTAACATCAGAATAAGTACTGAGATACCATTCTTCATCTAAATCAGGCGCTAACGCGTTTCTCAAGGCTTGCTCGGAAGGATAACGTCCTTCACTTCGACCATATTCCAAATAATGTGTGTAGGGATCAACACCGGAATCGCGGATGTCAGAATAATTAGAGAGATACCATTTTCTGTCGAAATCGACAAATTCCTTGCTGGCCACTTGTGGATTATCAATTATTTTATGCTGACGTTGTGAAATATAAAACCGTACTTTCCTGATAAAATAATTCATGGCACGTCGGGAAAATCTTAGCGGTTTAGTCACGCGCCATGATGTAGAACGCAAAATTGCTTCTATTTCTTCTTCTCTGAGTGCGAGTTTGCTATCCGTAACAGCGTTTATTTCCTGCAGTTCAATGATTCTTTCTTGTATCTTAACGTTACTTTCTTTTAATTGAAGTAAATCTGATCTTAAACAATCATTTTCATTCAGACGGATGTCCAGATTTTGACGAATATCTGATAATTTTGATTCTAAATCACTATTTGTTTTATTTAAATGATTTATCTTATCCAGCGCATCTTCAATTTTATCAGATGCAGCTTTAATTTGTGAGTTTTGACGGTCAAATTCGATCTTGATTTTTTTTACTTCATATTCTTCAGCACAAGCTTTGCCCAATCTTGAGAAGATTGTTTGAATATGCCTGACTTTATTAGCATTATTATCAGCCGAAAAAAGTTGAATCATCGTAGCAGTTTGATCTTCCCCTACCCCTACAATTGTTAAACCATGGCCGTGTAAAAATTCAAAACAAGGATATTTTTTTCTTAATTCAGATACAAATTTGTAAACACCAAAATTGTCTTTGCGCAAATTACTATCGTGAAGCACCACAACGCCACGATTAGATAATTTAGGAAGCCAGACCTCAAAATCATTTTTTACTGCTTCATAAGTATGATATCCATCAATATGGAGCAGATCAATTTCACCATCAGAAAAATGCTCTGAAGCCTCATCAAAAGATGTACGCATGAGCGTCGAAAAACGGGAATATAAGTGTTTGTTGTGCGACTCGACTGAACTATAAACATTCTCTCCATAAAATCCTGCATGCTCATCACCTTTCCACATATCCACCGCATAACTTTTCGTGGATAAATTTAATTGGTCTATCGCCTGACAAAATGCAAAGTACGATGAGCCATAGTGTGTACCGAGCTCAACTAATACTTTTGGTCTATGAGCGTTGATGAGCCAGAATGCAAATGGAATATGCTCCAGCCAGGCAGAAAGGGTGAGTTCGACCGGGCTCATGAATGAAATAGTATTCAGTGAATAATTAGGATACTTATTTGTATCTTCAGTTAGTATCTGTAAATCACTGAATAGATCAATTGATGATTCAATGTTTTGATTTGATGAGTGCATTTTCTTCCTTAAATCCCAAAGCCAGCCTATAAAATTAAGAGATTAAAAGCCTAGTTTAGTTTTCGCATAAATAAATTGTGATTCACCAGATTAAGAATAGGAATGTAGTGAAAATGATATTCGTAATTCACGAAAACTATTTAAAACTATAAAGTAACATAAAATAAGGCTTCATAAAGAAGCCTTAAAATGTAAGTATATTAATCAAGCCATTCAGTATGGAACACACCTTCTTTATCGATGCGCTTGTAAGTATGCGCGCCGAAGTAGTCACGCTGCGCCTGAATCAGGTTAGCAGGCAGTACTTCTGAACGGTAACTGTCGTAGTAAGCAATCGCTGCCGAGAAGGTCGGCGTCGGGATACCATTCTGAATCGCGTAAGAAACCACATCACGCAGCGCCTGCTGATACTGATCGGCGATATCTTTGAAGTACGGTGCCAGCAACAGGTTAGCGATGCCTGCATCTTCTGCATAAGCATCAGTGATTTTCTGCAGGAACTGAGCACGGATGATGCAGCCAGCGCGGAAAATCTTAGCGATTTCGCCGTAGTGCAGATCCCAGTTGTTCTCTTCTGACGCAGCACGCAGCTGTGAGAAGCCCTGCGCATAAGAGACGATTTTACCCAGATACAGAGCGCGACGAACTTTCTCGATAAACTCCGCTTTGTCGCCCGTAAAGGCTTGGGCCTGGGGGCCGCTCAGAACTTTAGAGGCTGCGACACGCTGGGTTTTTAGCGAGGAGAGGTAACGTGCGAAAACAGACTCGGTAATCAGTGACAGCGGTTCGCCGAGATCCAGTGAACTCTGGCTGGTCCATTTACCGGTGCCTTTGTTCGCTGCTTCATCCAGAATCAAATCAACCAGGTATTTACCTTCTTCATCTTTCTTGGTGAAGATATCTTTGGTGATGTCGATCAGGTAGCTGCTCAGCTCGCCGTTGTTCCAGTCGGTGAAGGTTTCAGCCAGCTCTTCGTTGTTCAGGCCCAGTGCGCCTTTCAGCAGCGCGTAAGCTTCTGCGATCAGCTGCATGTCGCCGTACTCGATGCCATTATGCACCATCTTCACATAGTGACCCGCACCGTCCGGACCGATGTAAGCCACACAGGCTTCGCCATCTTCCGCACGTGCAGCAATTTTGTCCAGAATCGGGGCAACCAGCTCGTACGCTTCTTTCTGGCCGCCAGGCATGATAGATGGACCTTTCAGTGCGCCCTCTTCACCGCCGGAAACGCCGGTACCGATGAAGTTGAAGCCCTGGTCAGAAAGTTCTTTGTTACGACGGATGGTGTCTTTGTAGAAGGTGTTACCGCCATCGATCAGGATGTCGCCTTTATCCAGGTGTGGTGTCAGAGAGGCGATAGTCTTATCGGTCGCTTCACCCGCCTGAACCATCAGCAGGATGCGACGAGGTTTTTCCAGCGATTCGACAAACTCTTCAACGGTATAAAAAGGAGCAAGTTTCTTGCCCGGGTTCTCAGCGATGACTTCATCAGTCTTTTCGCGTGAACGGTTGAAGATTGAAACAGTGAAACCGCGGCTCTCAATGTTAAGAGCCAGGTTGCGGCCCATCACTGCCATACCTACAACGCCGATCTGTTGCTTGGACATTTTTTACTCCTGTCTGAAGTTACCATCACAAACTTAGATTTGTGATTAAAGTCGCAAATATGTTAACCCATCTCTCTGCATTTGAGGTAGTGAATGGTGCGCTTATCAAACACTCAAAAACTGTGCAGCTTTAGGCATTGGCTAATAAATCACCTCTTTGAATATTCGATTTAAAATACAGTGGTAGTACTTCTTCAGGCGAGCCATCCATTTTAACAGTGCCATGCTCAAGCCACAGAATTCTGGTACAGGTTTTTCTTAACAACTCATTACTGTGACTGGCAAGAATTAAAATCTTGGTCGAATTGATAATGTTAGTTAAGCGTGTTTCAGCTTTCTCTTTAAAACCTTCATCACCAACAGATAGCCACTCATCCATTAGCAAGATTTCTGGTGTGAAAATTGTGCTGACACTAAACCCAAGGCGCATTTGCATACCAGATGAATATGTTCTGACTGGCATATCAATAAAATCGCCAAGATCAGTAAAATCAATTATTTCCTCAATGCGCGCATCAATTTCTTTCTTCCGGAGGCCCAGCAGTGCACCACGAATGTAGATATTTTCTCTTCCTGTAAACTCCTGATTTATACCGAGAGAAATTGAGATTAATGAACCGATATCTCCAATAATGGTAGCCCTTCCGCTTGTAGGGTGATACACCTTACTAAACATGCGCAGCAACGTGGTTTTACCAGCACCGTTATGCCCAATTAAGCCGACTCTTTCTCCATCCTTAATTTCAAAATTAAGATTATTTAAGGCAGAAACAACTACTTTTCCGTCGTGCTGACCGACCTTTCCACCTGTAGCGAAATTTATGAAGTTCTTTTTTATAGATCTTGCGCGCGCATCGAAAATAGGGAAATCAATGCCGACATTTTCAAATTTAATAGTTGCCATTGAATTACACCCAATAAGGAACACGATATTTAAATTTACTGGTCATTGAAATAGAAAAAGCTAAACCAACAATTGCCATTACAGCTGCGATAATATAACTGCTTGTCATGGGCACCTCACCTAACAGAGGGCTACGCACTAAATCGATGAGATGATAAAGCGGATTGAAGTTTAGCAACACAGCAGCAGAATTATGAGATAGTAACTTAGGCATCCAGATTACAGGCGTCAGATAGAAGATGACTTGCATGATACTCATTACAATTTGTGTCATGTCACGAAAACGAGCACAAATCATTGAAAGAACCATAAGTATCCACATTAAATTTATTACAAGCAAAATAAAGCCAGGGATCGCTAACAGCGACGTCCAGCTCAGGCTTTTATTCACAGCAAGTAATACAAACGGGAAGATGACAATATTGTGCAGAAATATCAGGAAATTTTTCCAAATCACGCGCATCACATGTACATGTAAAGGTACTGGTAACTGCTTAATTATACCCTCAGATGAGATTAAAGCATCACATCCTTCAGAGATAGAGCTAAGAATAAATGTCCAGGTTATCAGGCCTAACGTCAAATAAGGTAGAAATTCTTTAACGTTTGTTTTAAATAGATTACCGAATACTAATCCCATAGTGGTAATCATCACCGCCATACTGATAGTAATCCAGAATGGCCCCATTTTGGAGCGTTTATAACGCATGCGGATATCCTGACCGCCCATTACTTTCACAACATGGAAACTTTTCAAGGCAGAGGTGAAATCATCCCACCCGACCGATTTTTGCTTATTCGACATTACAAAATTCCAAATTGGTATGCCAGACGGTTTAAACCGACGAGGAACTTATCACCACACAGGCGAGCTAAGATTAAAGTCATAAATTCTTCTTGCTGTGACTCATCTAGTTGATCTCTAAGCTTGATAATGTCATTCATGCTGCACACACAACGGAACATTAAATCCAATTTTATAATTGGCAAGCCAATATGGTGTAAAGCCAGGCAATTGACGTGAATTTGAGAACCCATGGTAAATTCATCAAGATAGAGTGCTATGACACGTTGTTTGAACTCTTTATCAAGAAGGATTTCGTTATCACTATAAGTTTTGAAGAAATTTACAGCTTCCAGATAATCAACATTTTTAGCCGTTAGCGTCGTCGCATCCTTTGGCGAAGATTTAGCAACTAAGTTATTTTGCTGGTGAAACACTGGCTCCGGAAGAAGGTCATACTGAATCAAATATTGATTATAATATGAAGATAATATTTCATCATTGGCAAGTATTCCTGTTATAGAACGGTTTGCCCAACTTCTGACCCCCTCACGTCGGTAATAGTAATAATTTTTATAAAAATCGTGATTTTCTCTTAATTGACGCTCCATGAAGGAGACATTGAAGAGCGATTTGAATTCCTGCTCAGAACTGACCAGAGATTTAAGCAGTTTACTCAAACCGAACTCACCTCGCTTGATCACCAAGGGTCTTACATTCGAAGCTTTATAGTCATACCAGAATTTTTTAAACTTATCATTTCTGGTTATTTTTCCTGCGACAGAAATACAAAATGAACCTAAATGATGAGAGTGCTGGCTATTCTCTGTTGCCCCTAATACTTCAACCTGACTTTCAAACAAATTCCTGACAAAATCAGCCAAACCTATTTTTGAGAAAAACACGCTATCATTAATGATAAGAAGGCGTTCACATTTCTCTTGAAAATTGTTTTCAAAGAAATACTGCATCCCAGCTTTGTAGCTACCAAAATCTCTACCATAATTATCACGTTCTATATAAACATCAGTTAAATCATTTGGGTAATTAACTTCATCAAGCTTTAAAGTATTAACCGCAACAACAAAAATATTGTTTCGTTTAGCTTCTTGTAAAAGTTCAAGAGTATCCTTTCTTAACGATGATTTTTCATAGAGAGCAATAAGCATTATCTTACCCCCTACAAAATCCCTTTTAATTCTCACATCAGTATATTTCTTTGTCTTGATATCATCGCGTATTGACAGAACACCATAGTAACAATAAATCACTATCTTCAGAAGAAATCTGATAATCATAAAAACAATTCGTTTCATATTTACACCATCATTGGTTAAACCAACTTTCTAAAGACGTTCATAATAAAAAATGCACATGTCTCAACGAAGCTTTGCCTGTAAAAACCGCCAAATATAAAACCAGCAATCCTTTTTACCAGCCCCTTTTTTAGCGAGTTGAACCTTGCATAATTAACCTGATTCTCGTTTGGCATACTTTCTTTGATACAATCCAGAGCCATACAGTTCATTTTGCTCCAGGTTTTGAATTCTCCAGAAAAAAGTCGGTTAAATCTTTTAACTTTCGACAGCAAACCTATGTTACTCCCAACAAGATTATCTTCATGCTGCCTGTAAAGGATTTTAGGTTCTCGATCATAAATAACAGCACCATTCATAGCACTACAGATAATGTAAAGAATCCAATCGTGGGAGACAATTTTTAAGTCGACAGGAAACGTTTCAAAGATTTGCTTCAATCCCCGACTAAACACCATAGAATTCCCGCCAGCGTAGCTTTGTAAAAGCGCATTATTGAAGCTAAATGCTTTCGTAAAGCACGGTGAATAACCGATAAACTTACCATATGAGTCGATTAATTTGGTACGCGAGCCATACAATTTGTATTTATTTTCCGGCACTGAGCTTAACTGCATGACAGCAGATTCAAGCTTGTCATCGAGCCAGATATCATCCTGATCACAGAATGCATAAAATTCGGAATTTATATCGCTACGTTGCAGCATATTAAAAAAATTTGCTGCAAACCCTTTCCCCGGGCCTTTATGTAGATAGACTTTATCCGGATGGTTTAGCGCAAATTGTTCAATAATTTCACAGGTACTATCTGTTGAACCATCATCAGAAACAATAAGATTCCAGTTCGTGTACGTTTGTGAAGCAATTGACTGAAGTTGCTCTGTTAAGTATTTTTCACCATTGTAAGTACCCATCAGAATACTCACTGTACCTTTATTGCTCATCATCATTAGCTACATAAAAGGATGCGTAAATAACGCATCCTTATTTTCAGGAATCAATCAAAGGTTACTGCTTGTGAAAATTTTATTCCGTCTTTATCTTTCGCAGACAGAGCAGGAGTTTCACCATCAGAGATCGGCCAATTGATATTCAGATATGAATCATTCCACAGTAACGAATGTTCATGCTGAGGATTGTAATAATCCGTGCATTTGTAAACAAATTCGGCACTTTCAGAAGTTACATAAAATCCATGAGCAAAACCTTCTGGAACCCACAACTGGCGCTTATTTTCAGCAGAAAGATATACTCCTACCCATTCTCCAAATGTTGGTGATGACTTTCTCATATCAACGGCCACATCGAAGACTTCACCTGAAACAACACGAACAAGCTTACCTTGGGTATTTACCGTCTGATAATGCAAACCTCGTAAAATACCTTTAGAAGATTTTGAGTGATTATCTTGTACAAAAGTACGCGGTGAAACCAATTCTTCGAATTTCTGCTGATTCCATGTTTCCATAAAAAACCCGCGTTCATCACCGAACACTTTAGGCTCAATAATTTTTACATCAGCAATTTTAGTATCGATAATCTTCATTATAAACGCCCTTCCACCAGCGCCATCAAGTATTTACCATATTCATTTTTCAGGTATGGCTTTGCCAGTTCCTGTAATTGTGCTTTATCGATAAAACCCATTCTGAAGGCAATTTCTTCCGGGCAAGCGACTTTAAGACCCTGACGTGATTCAATAGTCTGGATAAAATTGTTAGCTTCCATCAGGCTCTGATGCGTACCGGTATCCAGCCAGGCATGTCCACGACCCATGATGGAAACTGAAAGTTTGCCCTGCTCCATGTAGATACGGTTGATATCCGTTATCTCCAGTTCACCGCGTGACGACGGCTTAAGATTCTTTGCCATCTCAACAACGCTGTTGTCGTAAAAATAGAGCCCGGTTACCGCATAATTGCTTCGTGGATGCTCAGGTTTTTCTACCAGTGATATAGCTTTACCTTCGCTATCGAATTCTACAACGCCATAACGCTCAGGATCGTTAACATGATAAGCAAAGACGGTTGCCCCATCATCCTTAAGAGATGCTGTTTCAAGCTGCTTGTAAAGGTCATGCCCGTAGAAAATATTATCACCCAGAATAAGGGCAACTGAATCGTCACCGATGAACTCTTCGCCGATGATAAATGCCTGAGCCAGACCATCCGGACTCGGCTGTATTTTATACTGAATTGAGATACCCCACTGGGAACCATCACCCAATAAACTTTCAAAGCGCGGCGTATCCTGCGGCGTACTGATAATAAGAATATCGTTAATGCCCGCCAGCATCAGCGTACTGAGTGGGTAATAAATCATTGGCTTGTCGTAAACCGGCAACAACTGCTTGCTGACCGCCATGGTTACCGGATAGAGGCGCGTTCCTGAGCCACCAGCGAGAATAATGCCTTTATTCTTTTTCACAATTTCACCTTAATTAGTCAGGCCGCCATAACGGCCTGTTTCTATTAAATAAGCGCTTCGAGCAACATACGTTCAACGCCGACCGTCCAGTCAGGCAGATTCAGACCAAAGGCCTGTTGAAACTTGTCTGTATTGAGTCTCGAGTTCGCCGGTCGTTTAGCCGGTGTCGGGAATGCACTGGTTGGTACCGCGTTGATAGCTTTTACCTGGAGTTCGACGCCCTGCGCTTTCGCAAACTCAATCACCTTAGTGGCATAGGCATGCCATGTGGTCTCACCCGACGCGACAAGATGATAAATGCCCGCAACGGCCTCATCCTTCAGCGCTACTCTGATTGCGTGCGCAGTGCTATCTGCAATAAGCTCAGCGCCGGTAGGTGCACCAAACTGATCGTTTATTACTGACAGGGATTCCCGGTCTTTTGCCAGTTTCAGCATTGTTTTGGCAAAGTTGTTACCCTTCGCGGCATAGACCCAGCTGGTGCGGAAAATCAGGTATTTCGTCATATTGCTGACAATAGCCTGCTCCCCTTCCAGCTTGGTCTGACCGTAGGTGTTAAGCGGCGCAGTAGCATCGTCTTCGCGCCATGGTTGATTACCAGAGCCGTCAAAAACATAGTCGGTAGAGTAATGGATTAACCATGCCCCTGTCTCTTCGGCGACTGCAGCCAAAGCTTCAATAGAAGTAGCGTTAACCAGCCGTGCTTTATCCTGTTCAGATTCCGCTTTATCGACCGCAGTGTAAGCCGTGGCATTAACGATAACCGCTGGCTTAATTTTGCGAACCGTTTCAGCAACACCTTCAGGATTTTCAAAATCACCGCAGTAGTCACGGGAATGACGATCGACCACAATTAAATTGCCCAACGGAGCCAGCGCACGCTGCAATTCCCAGCCCACCTGTCCGTTTTTACCAAAAAGCAGAATATCCATTAGCTACGCTTCTCGTAGTTTTGTTCGATCCAGTTCTGATACGCACCGCTCTTCACATGCTCAACCCACTCTGAATTGTTAAGGTACCATTCAACGGTTTTCTTCAGACCCGTTTCAAAGGTCTCTTCCGGTTTCCAGCCCAGATCTTTTTCAATCTTAGCGGCATCAATGGCGTAGCGGCGATCGTGCCCTGGACGATCCTGAACATAGGTAATCTGAGCGCTGTAAGGTGTATCTTTTGGACGCAGCTCATCAAGCAGTTCGCAGACTTTCAACACAACATCGATATTTTTCTTTTCGTTATGTCCACCGATGTTATAAGTCGTGCCGGTCTCTGCATTTTTAACCACGGTATAGAGCGCGCGCGCGTGGTCTTCAACATAGAGCCAGTCACGGATCTGGTCGCCTTTGCCATAGATGGGTAACGGTTTGCCTTCCAGCGCATTACTGATAATCAGTGGAATGAGTTTTTCCGGAAAATGATAAGGACCGTAGTTGTTAGAGCAGTTAGTTACGATGACTGGCAATTTATAGGTGCGGCCCCATGCACGAACCAGATGATCGCTCGCTGCTTTCGTTGAGGAATAAGGGCTGCTGGGTGCATAAGGCGTTTCTTCAGTGAATAGCGGTAATTCACCATCCATTTCATCCGGATGCGGCAGGTCACCATAAACCTCATCAGTCGAGATATGATGAAAACGGAAAGCTGCTTTACGTTCTTCCGGCAAGGCGCTCCAGTACTGGCGGGTCGCTTCCAGCAGTGCATAGGTACCCACCACGTTGGTCTGAACAAACTCAGCCGGACCAGTTATTGAGCGGTCTACATGGCTTTCAGCGGCCAGATGCATGATGGCATCAGGCTGAAATTCATTTAATGCTTCAGTAATAGCCTGACCGTCGCAGATATCGATCTGCTTAAAGGTGTAGCGTGGATTGCTGCTTACCTCTTTTAACGATTCAAGATTGCCTGCATAGGTTAGTTTATCAACGTTTATGACTTCATCATTTGTATTGTTGATAACATGACGTACAACCGCTGAACCGATAAAACCTGCACCACCAGTGATAAGTATCTTCATAACGTGTTTATTCCTGACAAGCTATCTGAGGCATGGGTGCCTGAAAAAAAGCAGACAATCACAAGCGTTTTCAGAGCACGCTACCGCCCCTGGGTTACAGCTCCCACGATGCTGATTATCTTTGACCGAATGAGTGTGCTGACAACATGAACCCGCCAGATGTCCAGCATTTCGTTGATTGATATCACTTTATTAATGAAATTATTTAAGTGGGTTTATCATTCAACAATCATAAATTCTATCACTCAGGTATAGCTATTACGAATAAAATGCGATTATGCCTGGGGTGTTAGTTCAACTAATGAGCATTTTATCGGGCTGGGGATAGTTGCTGATGCGTCAGGATGATGCAATCAGAATAGTGGGAAAAGACTGGTAAGATAATTCAACTCAAATATAAGAAAGGCGAACCAAAGTTCGCCTTTTCTTTTCAACTACCGAAACCCATCCGGGTTCTTACTCTGCCAGTTCCACGTGTCACGCATCATCTCATCGATGCCGCGCGTCACGCGCCAGTCGAGCTCGCTGTTAGCCAGTGATGCATCGGCCCAGAACGCAGGCAGGTCGCCGTCACGGCGCGGCTTGATCTCAAAGGGGATCGCCTTGCCGGAAGCCTGCTCAAACGCCTTGATCATCTCCAGCACGGAGAAGCCTTTGCCGCCGCCCAGATTGAAGGCAGTGTAACCTTCAACTTTGCTCAGATGGTCCAGCGCTTTCAGGTGCCCTTCCGCCAGGTCAACCACGTGGATGTAGTCACGCAGACAGGTTCCGTCTGGCGTATCGTAATCGCCACCAAACACGCCCAGCTTCTCCAGACGACCAATCGCGACCTGCGCGATATAAGGAAGGAGGTTGTTCGGGATGCCAGTCGGGTCTTCACCGATTTCGCCAGACTCGTGCGCGCCAACCGGGTTGAAGTAACGCAGGGCAATCGCTTTAAACTTCGGCTCTGCTTTGGCGAAGTCGCGCATGACGAATTCGGTCATCAGCTTGGAGGTGCCGTACGGACTGGTGGTGCCGCCAATTGGCGTAGTCTCAACGTAAGGAACCGGTGCATCTGCGCCGTAGACGGTCGCTGATGAGCTAAAGATGAAGTTCCAGACACCGGCATCACGCATCTCTTCCAGCAGTACGACAGTACCCGCCACGTTGTTCTCGTAGTACTCCAGCGGCATACGCGTCGATTCCCCCACCGCTTTAAGCGCTGCGAAGTGAATAACGGCTGAAATGCTGTTGGCTGCGAACAGGTCACGCAGACAGGCGCGGTCACGGATATCGCCCTCAACGAAGGTCGCTTTTTTACCCGCCAGTTTCTCCACGCGGTTAATGGCTTCGCGTGAGGCGTTGCAGAGGTTATCCAGAACCACAACATCATCACCGCGCTGCAACAGCGCCAGTACCGTATGGGAGCCGATATAGCCTGCTCCGCCCGTGACTAAAATTGCCATGTGAGCTCCTTTCAATCTGCCGCGTATGACGCGGCGATTTAATTACTTTTGTTTTGCGAGAATCGTCTGGATAGCTTCGCGGAAATCGCGACCCTGCGCGTTGTTACGCAGTCCGTAAGAGACGAACGCCTGCATGTAACCGAGTTTACGACCGCAGTCGAAACTTTGACCGGTCAGCAGAGAAACATCAACGGTTTTATGCTTGCTCAGGCTGGCGATCGCATCGGTCAGCTGGATACGGCCCCAGGCGCCTGGCTCAGTGCGCTCCAGTTCCGCCCAGATATCAGCAGAAAGCACATAGCGGCCTACCGCAGCCAGATCAGAGTTCAGTCCGGTGGTATCTTCAGGCTTCTCAACGAAATCGGTAATGGTGCTGATGTCGCCAGGGTGATCGATCGGCTCTGCAGTGGTGATTACCGAGTACTCAGTGAGATTGGACGCGGGCATATGCTGCGCCAGGACCTGGCTGTGGCCGGTCTCTTCAAAACGGGCAACCATCGCAGCAAGGTTGTAACGCATGTGGTCAGCGGTAGAGTCATCCAGCAGAACGTCTGGCAGTACGACCACGAACGGGTTATCACCGATCATCGGGCGGGCACAAAGAATGGAGTGGCCCAAGCCCAGCGGCTGTGCCTGACGCACGTTCATGATGGTTACGCCTGGCGGGCAGATAGACTGCACTTCGCTCAGCAGCTGACGTTTCACGCGCGCTTCAAGCAGCGCTTCCAGCTCATAGGTCGTGTCGAAGTGGTTTTCTACGGCATTTTTCGATGCATGCGTGACCAGCACAATCTCTTTAATACCTGCGGCAACACACTCGTCAATGATGTACTGAATCATCGGTTTGTCGACGACAGGCAGCATCTCTTTCGGAATGGCTTTAGTCGCAGGGAGCATATGCATACCGAGGCCCGCAACCGGGATTACTGCTTTAAGCTTGGTCATATTTATTCCGTTTAATAAAATGAAGATGTGGGTCGATTATGCAGGATCGGCCGGAAGAGCAAGTATAATCTTTATCTGAAAAGCGGACAGTAACTCTCTGTCATAACTTGGAAATTCGGCATTTTGCCCATTGCCAGCGACACCATAAACTGAACAAAGACAATCAGTAATCGAATATTGCTACTGTGATCTACAGCACTCTTCGTTGCAGGGCTGAGACCAGCTATAAATGAAAACGGGCGACCCTCAGGCCGCCCGTCGATATAACGCTTTATAATCAGAGCCAGCCTTCAAACCACTCTGGCATCACAAACAGATTAAAGTGATTTACCAGCAGCATCACGCCAACAAAGACCACCGACACGGCCACCCACTGTCGGGCATAAGGAATAAACCGAATGCCAATTACCGGCTTGATAAAGAACGGATGAGCCAGTGCCGAGATCAGGATCTGCGAGATGGAGAGCGTCAGCGCGACGTAGAGCACGTTTGGCCAGATAAAGGTGGTCGCCAGGACCATCAGGACCACAATGCTCGCCACGATGTTCCAGTAGAACTCAACGTTGGTACGTCCGTTGGCCTGGGAAATCGCGCCGGTCAGCCCCCCCATCGGCCGCAGCATACCAAACAGCAGCATCAGCGGGATCAGGTGATAGACCTGCTCATGTGACGCGCCATAAAGCACACGCACGATAACCGGCGAGAAGATACCAATAGCCAGATACATGGCGCTGCTGAACAGCATGATCCCCAGCGTGCCTTTCAGGAACAGCTTTTTCAGCTGCTCGGCATCATGCTGTTTCTCAGCAAAGCGCGGCAGTGCCAGACGGTTAATGACCGGCGTGACCAGCTTCAGCGGTTGCAGCACCAGCTCTTTCGCCAGCGAGTAAACGCCCAGCATCTCAGCGCCCATGACTTTACCGACCACCAGCGCATCCGCCTGGGTACGCAGCTGATTAATGGTCTGCGAACCGAGCTGATAGCTGCCATAACGAATCGCGCCGAAGAAGGTCGCTTTGTCGAACTCCCAGGTCGGACGCCATGACTTCTCACCCAGTGCAATCATGCAGAGAATGCGGGTAAAGGCGTTGATGAACAGACCCAGAATCGCCGCCGACACCGTCAGCGAGGTGAACTCCAGCATCGCCACGACACAGAGGAAGGCAAACAGCTTGGTGCCCATCTCAATCTTCGCCAGCGACACCATCCGCTTGGTTTTGATGTAGTGCGCCTGATATTGCGACAGGTGCCCCAGCACCAGGAAGTTCAGGCTGGTCAGCATGATCAGCCCGGTCAGCTCCGGCAGGTGATAGAACCAGGAGACCGGGAAGGCGATCAGCAACATGATCAACCCGGTACACAGGCTGAGGGAGACGTTGACCCAGTAGATAGTGCTCTGCTCACGACGGGTAATGTTCTGGCGATGCACCAGATAACTGCTCATTCCCATATCCTGCAGCACACCCGCCACCGCCAGGATGGCGTTGATAATGGCTAACAGCCCCAGCTCGTGGGTTTCCAGTTTGCGGGCAAGAAAGCTCAGCTGTGCAACCTGCAGAACCGCAGAAAAGCAGGTGCTGCCGAACAGCCAAATTGCCTGTGACTTAAATCCACTCACACCAGTCGCTCCAGAATCTGTGCCAGTTCGCCGTAGGCGATATGCTGATTAAATTCAGTCTCGACTTTGTGGCGTGCCGCGGCAACCACGGGTGCCACATCCACTTCACCCTGAGACAACTTCAGCAGCGTTTCCGCCAGCGCATCGGGGTCGTCCTCTTCTACCAGCCAGCCAGAAACATTGTTCTCAATCAGCTCCGGAATGCCGCTGTGGAAGGTAGAGACCACGGGCAGGCCAACCGCCATCGCTTCCATCAGTGCGACCGGAATCCCTTCCATGTCGCCATCTGCGGCGGTTTTAGACGGCAGCAGGAAGATGTCAGCCTCGCTAAGCGCACGACGAATCTCCTCCTGCGGCTTAAAGCCCGGCATGCTGACACAATCTTCCATCCCCTCTTGGGCGATGAAATCACGCATCATCTCATCCTGATCGCCGTTGCCGATAATGGTGTACTGAAACTGACCGCCACGCTGTTTCAGGATGGCGCTGGCTTTCACCGCGACATCCAGCCCTTTTTTCTCGGTCAGACGCGCCACCGAAACGATACGCAGCGATTTATGGAACGCCTGGCGCGGCTGGAAGTTAAACTTCTCCGGCTCAATGCCCATACGCGTCACGTGAATTTTCTCCGGCGGGCAGCCCATCTCAATCAGCTTGTTCTCCCACAGATGGCTGATAGGCAGCATCAGCTCACTCTGGCGGAACAGATTGACGTAATCGAGTTTGTGCTCTTCCAGAATGTGACGGCGGGAGATATCAGCGCCATGAAACACGGTCGCCTGTTTACCCTTCAGCACGCCCAGTTCACGCAGCTTGTTTGCCAGTGCACCGGCATAGCCGAAATGCACCAGAAACACATCTGCGGTAAAGGTCTGCTTAGCATTCGCCACAATCGACGGCAGCAGCAGTTTGCTGGACTGCGCGCCATAACGGCGCACATTCAGCGAACGCAGCAGCGACGGCTTCGTCACTTTTGGCAGCACCAGTTTGATACGCTGGTTCAGCTTATCAACAATCGAGACTTTCTCTTCCGGCAGCAGATAGTGGGTCTTCGCCGCCAGACCATACTCATCAAACGCCGCATGCCGGTTCACTAAATCGCCGGGAAAGACTGAAATAATCTCCACCTCGTAACCGGCATCAATAAAATGGGTCACCTGATTTAGTACGAATGTCTCAGAGGCAACCGGGAAACGCATGGTGAAAAAAGTCAGTTTCATCACATTACCCTAATACTTTGAGAATCTCTTCAGTGATCCGGTTGCCAATTTCCCTTTCATTCGCAACGGCCGTGTCGACCCTGAGCTTGATGTTGTCGTAGTCGGCAAGGACCGTTTTCACCTTGTCGATCAGCGAGCCGTCCATCAGGCTTTTCACATCGGTTGCCATCTGCGGCAGACCAAGCTGGTTCATCACACCCATCGACTTGTGCTCATAGTTAATCGCCACAGCCGGGGTGCCAAAGTTCATGGAGATAATCGCCGAGTGCAGGCGTGTACCGATGGTCAGATGGCAGTGACTCAGCAGGATGCCCAGTTCCAGGTCATTAAACTCGTCCATAATGACATGGTAATGTTCTGGCTGCGCCACGTGGTCACGCAGCGTCAGCGCCACCATACGGTCATCTTTGGCATAGCTGTCGATGCCGGTACAGGTGGAGAAGGCGACGACCTGATAGCCTTCAGCAATCATCGCATTGATTACACGGCCAAAGGCTGTTTCATACTCCTTCTGCGTCACGCCAAGACGTTTATCAAATGGCGCAAGTTCACGTACGGTGATCGCGATGGTTTTACGGCCATCGATAATACCCTGCCAGTAGCGCAGATTGTGGCTCGGATTCTCCACTTCACGCGCACGTACCAGGAATGCCGTATCCACGCCAGAGGCAACTTTAGAGCTGGTCACGCCATCGCGCTTCATCAGGTCAAGGCTGACCGATTCACGTAGCACCAGGCTGTCGACCCGATCAAAAACGAAATTTGCCAGCGCATTGACGCGCGGGTTCTGGAAAGGTCCCACTGAGTGGCCGATCAGATAGATCGGCTTTTTCGCCATCAGCGCACAGAGCGCATGGTCAAACTGGGTCACGCCATAGAGATCGACGAAGAAGGATCCGCCCACCTGAATAATCGCATCATATTTTGCCAGGCTTTCAGTAAAGGCCTTCAGGTGAGGCGGCACAGCGAACGACTTAAAGATCCCGCCTTTGCCCAGGTGCGCCATCATGATATCGGGCATCAGACGGTTCGCCACTTTACGCTTAAACGAACCGACCAGGCCTTTACCCGATTTGCTGTTGTGCAGATACAGCGCATCCTGCTGAATATCCTGCTGGAGCAGATAACCGGAGCTGGTTGGATAACGGCTAATAACATCAATGTCTAAATCACTGCGTGCAGACTTCATCGAATCGATCAGTCCACGAAGAATCGCGCCATCCCCGCGATTTCCACACGTATGGTTACCCACCAATAAAATTTTCATAACAACTCCGAATAAATTTTTTTAATTCTGTAAGCCGCCCAGATCCGAAATGGGCAAAATGAACTCTGTTTAAAGTAATGCTTTACGGGATAACGCACCCAAAGGTACTGCTCCTGTTAAACCGGCCGCCTCCATTCTGGCGGCCCTGATACAAGGGGTTATGACTTAATCGCGAAGTAAGGCAGCGCAACCTGTTTACCGTTGATCACCACGGAAACAAAGCCTTCCGGCTTACTGGTATCGACCTGATCGGCGGAGAGCGGACGGGAAGCCATCAGCAGATCGCCCTGCTCGTTGGCCCCCACGCCCGCTTTGCCGTTATGCAGGCTGAAACGCTGCGGCGCGCGTTTGGCCGCGTCGCCCGATGGCGGATTGCCCTTCTCCATCTTCGCGTTGACCCGCGCACAGCGACCGGTAACAAAGCGATCTTTACCGGTGGTTTTCACCAGCACGGCCGCCGATGGCGTCCAGCCCGCCAGTTTGACGAAGATACGGACATCGGTGTCATGCTCAGCCACATAGCGCACATCCACAATCGGGCTGCTGCCTTCTGCCGACCAGCTCGCTTCCGACAGGTCTTTCTTGCGCTGCACGTGGATCACTGCGCGGCCGCCGGTGGTCTTGTCGCCAATCAGGTTCATCAGCGGTTTATCGCCACTGCCGTTACTGAACTGCGACTGACCGAAGATTTCGATCTCCCACGAATCCCCCACCGTCGGTGAGTAGAGGCTACCGAGATCAAACCAGGTCTCCTGGTTCGTATTGTTCTCTAAACGCCAGCGCGAGGTGATGTAGTTATAATTCAGGCTGCCATCCAGGGCGACGCCGTAAGACTCCACACGGGTCGATCCCATCTCCCAGATGCTGAGCAGACGATCGCCCTGCATGGAATTGTCGATCCAGCTGCCCGACTGCAGACTGGTCTGACGCATATTCAGGCGGCTGTTATGGGCGATAAGCGGGTTCTTACAATCCTCCAGGCTTAGTGCATCGATAATCCACTGGCCGTTGGAGATATCGCCTGGGTTATCACAGTGCTCAATCCAGCCATTGTGAATTATCGACTGGGCGCAGCGCGCCAGGTTAAGCACCTTGCCGCCGCGACAGTGCTGCGCATTGAAGTTTGACAGCTCGATGGCGGTGCTGTGATCCCAGTTGCCCTGTTTCTGCCCTGACCAGCCCGACTTAATAACATCACCTGAGCAGCGTGAGGCATACCACTGATCGATTTTGCAATCGAGCGTATCCTGCAGACTGATGGCCGTGCCGCCTACTGCGGTAAAGCGCAGGCAGGCCCCACGGAAAAATTGTCCGCCAGGACAAGTGTTATGGAAAAAGCCCTGCTGATTCGGGCTTTTATCGCTATTACCGTTAAAAATAAGATTAGAAAGCTCGACCCGACGGGCATTCATCTCAAAAACGAAATCTGACTTACCATCAGAGACAATTGTAGTCGCCGGGAAGTAGCCGAAGTTAACCATCGCCCCTGAGATGCGGAATAGATTGAGATTCTTCTCGCCCAGGTTACAGGCGGACACCATAAAAGTACCGGCCGGGAACTGGACGCAGATTTGCTGGTTAGCCTGTTGCGACCAATTGAACATCGCCATAATGGCCGGGGCCGTATCGGTCTGGCCATCGGCAATCGCACCGAAATCAAACAGCGTCAGACGATTGAAATCGTCTACCACACGACGCCATGAGAAGCCTTCACCGGCAATGTTTACGCCGCCATCATTCTGAGTGGACTGGAAGCTACCGACAAACTCACCGCCGCCCACTTCGCGTCCTTCATGCCAGCTTTTGAGCTTAACCTTGGCCCCTTCAAACAGCGGACGGGTTTTACGTAACTCCGCGACAGACGCGATCTCACCAATCAGCTGATAACCCGCCGGCTGCGCCAGACGCTGACTGAAATCAGCAGCACCCGGACGGCTGACATCGGCGATATTAAACAGGGTCTGACCGTTATTGTCCTCGACCGTCATCGAATGAGAAGGATCGGCAATCAGTGCAGCGTTGTCCTGAATAAACTGGGCGAAGTTGCCCTTGTTCAGCGCGATAGGCTGAGCAATCTCAGACACTTTCCCGCTGGCATCACGCAGGAAGACCGGAATCTGGTTACCCGGTTTGCTGGCATCCACACCCGCTTTACCAATCCAGAGTTTGCCCTCAAAGCCCTGCCAGAACTGGGGTGGCATGGCGTAGACATTTTCTGGCGTCAGGATAGGCACGTCGCCTTTAGGGATAGCAGCCGCATCAACCGGCTTCAGGGCAATGCCGTTACTTTTTGCAGCGTAGCTGGAAAAGGTGCTCACGGAGAGAGCCCCCACCAGAGCGGAGGCGGCGGTCTGTAAAACTTCTCTTCTTTTCATGCATCAATTCCCGTAGTCAATAAGGCCATTGGCCATGGCGGTGTCCCTGAGGCACGTCGCAAGTGAGCTTTTCCAGCTTCTGTTAAACCAATGACAGCCAGCTTTGCTTAATCTGGTTACCGTCAAATTTCAGCGCGGTTTGTTTGGTTTTTTCGCTCATGGCATAGAACAGCGCGTCATCGCTGGCAAGCTGCTCCATTCGGGCCAGGAACGTGGTTTTGTCATTCATCGGGACCAGGAATCCATCTTCACCGTGGTTGATGATCTCCTGCGGCCCGGTCGGGCAGTCATACGCGACGACCGGCAGTGACCAGGATTTCGCTTCCAGCAGCACCAGTGGTAAACCTTCATAGCGCGACGTCATCAGCGCCATATCGCTGTCGCGATAGTAGTCATTGATATTGCTGACCTTGCCGACAAACTTCACGCTGTCGGTAATGCCCAGCACGGCCGCCTGATCATGCAGCTGCTGACGCAGTTCGCCGTCACCGGCAATCACCAGCGTCCAGTCAGCATGAGTACGGACGAAGTCGCGCCAGATATCCAGCAGCAGATCAAAGCCCTTCTGGTTATCCAGACGGCCCACCGCCAGCGCCTGACGATGGCGGGTCTGACGCTGATAGCCTTTGTAGACCACCGGGTTTGGGATGGGCTTGCTGGGAATGCGCCAGCGACTAAACACCTGATGATCTTTTTCGGTCAGAACAATCACGCGGTCGTAATAGCGCAGCAGCAGAAACTTGAGGAACTTAATCGGTTTGCTGAAGGAGTTAATGGCGATATGTTCGCAGGCGTAGGCTTTGCCCCGCTTCTTCTTCATGGCCAGCAGATTCCAGAAGGCGAACATCACGCTCAGGCGACCCATGCTGATCAGGAAGACGGTATCAAAACCCTCTTCGTTGATTCGCGCTACCGCGCTTTTAATCGGGTTGCTCTGGCCTTCGAAGCTGACGATTTCTCTGACATGCTCAAACGGATAAAAGGTTTTACCGCTGCCTTCCAGCGAGTAGATGGTGACGTCATGCGTTTCGCCAAGACACTCTGACATAAAGTTACAGATGTTCTCGGTGCCCGCATACGAATAAGCATCTTTGATCACCAGGACAATTTTTTTCATGAAACGCTATCCACCTCAAATTTTAAAGACAATCCTGCCGACAGGCTTAACGATGCTTAAGGGTAAACAGCACACCATTCACCATATACCAGGCGTAATAGTAATAGATTTTTAAAGGATTGTTTTTATAGATAATTCTTAATAATTCGAGGTGCCATTGGGCAGCTTTATTTTTATTGCGTGAAAGGGAATCGCCTAATTCGTAATAGTTGACCAGAATCGTCTGAATTACGCGCGCCTGCTTATAGCGGGTGAATAATTCATACAAAAACAGGAAATCTTCATGGCCTTTGCGCTGAAAGAAAAGCCCCTGGGGTGGACGGCGGAAACAGACGGAAGAAAAACAGACGCGATACTGTTTCTTCACAAAGTTTTCCTGCTGCAGGTACGGTTTGCTGTAGGTGATGTCGTGCTCAGCCTTGCGGGTTTTGTAGTGATACTCGGTAATGACAAAATCATCACCGGCCGCGATGGCCGCAACCTGCTGGGTCAGTTTATCGGCATGCCACTCATCGTCGCTGTCGAGAAAAGCGATAATCTCTTCAGTCGCCGCGCGCAGCCCGACGTTGCGGGTCTCTGCTGCGCCCATGTTGACCGCGTTATCCAGAATAGTAATGCGCGGATCCTGACAATGCTCGCGCACAAATTCCAGCGAGTCATCGGTGGACTTATCATTGACCAGATAGAGGTGCCAGTCGGTATAGCGCTGATTGATAACCGATTGCACAGCGCGTAATACCGTCTGACGTGCATTATACATAGGCATGACAATGCCAACGGTTCCAACAGAAGTATTCATCTTCAACCCTGAATTAAACGAAAAGAGAGGTGCTCCCGGCGTCAGGAGCAGAACGAGGCGCGGCGCGCGTCAGGAGAGTGCTTTCTCACCGCCGAAACGTGCTTTGACCTTGTCTTTAACCCGGTTCATAAAATAAGCACGGTTGTCTTTATTGGTGAGGAAGAAGTAACGCGCAAAGCTCAGACTCGCCATCAGCGACTTGCCATCCATTTTGTAGCGCAGCGGCAGCTTAAAGGCTTTGTAGGTGTGGATATCACGCGGGGTAAGATGCGGCTTCATGCTATCCAGCCAGAACATCGAGTAGTTCACCGATTCGCCTTTGTGTTTAGAGCCAAATTTCGTGACCAGGTGGTAGTTCGCCAGCGGTGCGGCGATCATCACGAAGTCATAGCCCATGCGGTCGGCACGAATGCAGAAATCATAATCCTGATGGCGGATGTAGCGGGTATCAAACTGAATCTTCGCCGCGTCTTCGCGCTTCAGCACAATGGTGCTGGTCTGGATAAAGCCATAGCAGCCGAACAGATATTCCGCGACGGTTTCATTTTTACCCGGTGGCTGCATCGGCATCACTTTCAGGAAGTTGCCATCCTGATAGATATTCACCTGGCTGAAAATAACGACGTTCTTTTTGCCCTGGGCTTCCAGCTGCGCAATTTTTTCGCTCACCTGCTGCAGTTTGTCCGCGGCCCACTCATCATCGGCGTCAAGGAAGCTGACATAATCACCGGTCGCCAGCTCGATACCTTTGTTACGCGCACCGGCCCCGTTGAGCTTGACCTCAGAGAGCACAAGATTAATGTCGAGATCCTGGTAGCGTTCGCTGCGAACCACCTCCGCCAGCGCGGCGGCATCCGCAGATTTATCATCCACGATGATGACTTCAAAATTGCGATACGTCTGCGCTTTAACACAATCCAGCGTGGTTACAATCGATTCTGACGCATTGTAAGCGGGGATCACGATAGAGAAGCGAATGTCCTTCATTGCCAGCACCTCATTAAAAACAATTACAATTCAAATATATAACGTTTGGACGTGGCAGGGTAACCGGTGATGTCCTAAATTGTTGCCGAAGCGTTGGCCGCCTCTTTTTTCTTCTGACTGCTGGTGATAAATGGCTTCTCAACGCAGAGATAGGTCAGTCTGGCGATATAGAAGGAGGCCACAAAGAACAGCGTGGAAAGCAAGGTGTAGAAGATAAAGTTATGCTGAATCAATGATTCTGGAATCATCTTGATGAAATAGAGCACGATGCCGTGAATCAGATAGAGGCTGTAGCTGACCTCACCGACCGACATCAGGGTTTTACTTTCCAGAAGGCCGAACAGCGAATTGCCGCTGCTGATAATGAAAAACACCACGGCCAGCAGGCAGAGGAAAATCAGGTAGTAGAACGTACTACTGGTAAAGAACAGCGCGATAACGGCCAGAGCAATGGCCAGTGCCGCCGCCAGACCCGAGGAGCGGAAAGCCATAAAGCGGTCGCGGTAATGCCATGCCAGATAGCCGGTCGCAAAGCCCAGCACCGGACGGGGATCGGTATAGGCGGTGCCCCAGAGACGCAGCGCGATAGCGACGGCTAAAATCCCGCCAATCGACCCCATGATCAGCAGCATCTTAAAGTGGCCACCGGTGGCACGATTCAGCAGGTAGATGAACGGAATCGACAGATAGAGCAGCCATTCCAGTCGCAGCGTCCACTCGACACCGGCGTTGATATTAGCCGTCGGAATTGAACCGATATGGTAATTGCCGATAAACAGGAACCAGCGCAGACCGTCCACCAGCATTGCGCCGCTCGCAACCACATCCCCACTGAACCAGCCGATGACCACGATCAGCAGTGCAGAGAACCAGAACATCGGCACAATGCGTCGCACGCGTGACTTCAGCAATTTGCGTGTCAGTTCAGCGGGAGTCAGCTTGTCGTTGTCCAGCCAGCGATAGAACAGAAAAGCAGAGATCATGAAAAACAGGGCGACACCAAATTTACCGGAGTTGGCAAAAAAGTTTCCCTGCGACACCCATGCAAAATAGTCTTTATCAAAAACCCACTCATGGTCGAGTGAATAGACGTAATGTGCAAAGTGTGAAAAGGCGACGATGCTGGCCAGCAGCGCACGCAATCCCGAGATACTTTTAATACCGCTGCCGTTATAAACGCCGCGATGGAATGAAAACAACCGTAATACCATCAGTGCCATAATTAATGACAGCACCATCATGAGTACGTACATACCGCCCTGCTCCTTCTGTTTTTAAATAACTTAATTAGTGAGTCGATTTAAAAACGGCATCAAAATTCTGGCTCAGCAGCGCAAACGTCTGCTGTGCTTTTATCTGATAAAGCTCTTTCGTCGGGTGAATACAGTCAGGAGACATCTGGCTGTTCCACGTTTTCTGCTGCTTAATCAGTTCATACTGTCTTACCACCGGAACCTGCTGTTCGCGGGCTACCGCATTTATCTGATAGACATAAGGCCAGACATTCCATTGCTCTGCACGGCCACACAGCGGATTAGGCTGCTGCAGCACCACCTGTTTGCCATGCGCTTTAGCCGTTTTCACCAGTTCTGTCAGGATACGGTTAAAATCCTGCGGGCTTTCCGCGCCATGAGCGTGGTTCTTACCGGAAAAGACGCGCGCATCATTGATGGCATAGTTGATCAGAATGATGCTGGCATCGGATTGCGCCATACGCTGTTCCCAGCTCTCTTTCGCGTTAATCAGTTCTGAAACCTGCGCGCCTGGCGAACCATGATTCTCAATACGGATATCCGGGCCATATTTTTCCTGCAGCATCTGCTGCAGATAACTCATTTCATTCTCTTTGCTGATGACATTACGTCCGCCAGAAGAGATCACACCGGCGGTTGTCGAGTCGCCATAGGCTGCGATGACAACCGCAGCCGGCGCATCTGCTGCCTGCACCAGTAACGGTGCAGCAAGCACTAACAGGGGAAGGAGTCGAATCATTTTCAGCTCTCTTAGTGAACTAACTTAAATTCACGCGCCACTTCATACCCAACAACCGCCTGTTTAAGCGAGATGGTGTTGTAGTAGAGGTAGTACATCTGGAAGAAGACAAACATCGCAAACATCGCGGGCTTCCAGGCTCTCTTAGACTGGTAGATCAACAGCGTCAGCACTATTGGCTCTACCTGCAGGAGGTAGTTTGAGAGACGAGCGCCCGATGAGTAGTTGTACAAAAAGATCCTGATACCCCCGCCGATTGCAAAGGTAATAATCAGCAGGTAATTCAGTCGCCAGACATCATAATTGTCACGCTTCAGGCGGTTCGACAGCATGAAGTAGACAAAAATAAAGACCAGCGCCACGTTTTTCAGGTTCGAGACCGAGAAAACACTGCCGGTACTGGCTGTCGCTGCGTTGTCATTGTTGTAGCCAGCGGCCCTCTCCCCTAATCCCCCCAGATGGCCGGCAATGGCTGTAACGAAGCCCATCCCACCCACTTTCGACGCCGGAATACTCAATACAATAATCGCAATCGGGAACCAGCGACGTTCACGCAGGAACAGGAAGGGGATCAGCGTGACCACCATGACCGCGGTATTGTGGCTGATAAATGAGAGAACAAAGAAGCCAAACGCCAGCCAGTAACGCTTCAGATAAAGCGTCCAGAGCACCCCCAGAAAAAGTGCCGAGCTCAGACCAAAACGGATCTGGTTAACATCTTTGTTGATGAAGATATGGGCCGAATAGAGCGCCAGTGCCAGCACCGGATAAGGTGACATCTTTTTAAAGAAGATGGCGTTCGTCCCCACCGCGAGGATCGCGAAGACAAACAGAAAGGCGCTGGCATTATGGGAAAACAGACTGGTCAGCCAGGCAATGGCAAAGATCAGCGGTTCATAGCGGAAAAATGCCACGGTATTGAAGAAGCCATTGACCTCGATGCGCCGGACGAAATCTTCAAAGAAGCTGCGGTACTGATAATCATCCATGCCCGTGCCAAGTCCGCGGATACCGCCGAACACAATCAGCGTCACGGTCGCGATGCAGAGCAGATAAGTCAGAATATGGGAGGTGCGTTCGTCTTTTTTCAGCAATATTTCAAACAGCGAAAGCAGCAGTAAAAAGCCTGATACATACCAATATGGAGCCATGGTGTGATTCCTTAATTCCACAAGTTCTCATGCCAGCAATAATCACGCTTCGCCTTCCCGGCTTGCTTTTCCGGGTCTGATAGCACGGTCACAATTTGCGTGCAGGCGATGCCATGCTGGTGATGAATTCTGTTGAGTGACGCTCGCCATGCGATTTATAGAGGTATCGCTTTAGTGGGTTTGGACAGAATAACCTGTGTAAATTGATGCGTGTCGTCATTCAAAGGGACGATAAAAAGGGGCGGTCAGACCGCCCCCTGTTTATTACTCAATGATCAGCTTTTTTCGGGCTTGCTGTAGTCATAGGCATAGTAGTCATAACCATGGCCATATGAATTAGCCGCTTTACGCACCACGGCGTTGAGGATCACACCTTTAATCTCAATACCGTTCTGGGCAAAGCGTTTGAAGCTGACGTCCACTTCTTTGGTGGTGTTGGCTTCGAAACGCGCCACCATCAGTGAGGTGCCGGCCAGCTTACCGATAATGGAGGCATCGGTAACGGCCAGAATTGGTGGCGTATCGATTAACACCAGGTCGTAATTCTTGCTCGCCCAATCCAGCAACTCACCCATGCGACGATGCATCAGCAGCTCAGACGGGTTTGGCGGAACCTGACCACGTGGCAGGAAGTCGAAACCGTACACGCCCTGCTGAATCAGCGCCGGGCTGAACTCAGTTTTGCCAGACAGCACGTTTGACAGGCCAGATTTGTTATCCGCGCCCAGCAGTTCGTGGGTATAACCACGACGCATGTCGCCATCGATAAACAGAACACGCTGACCTGCTTTCGCGACCAGCGTCGCCAGGTTGGCACAGATAAAGGTTTTACCGATACCCGGGCTGGCACCGGTGATCATCAGGATGTTGTTCTTCGCTTCCATCATGGCGAAATGCAGGCTGGTACGCAGGCTACGAATCGCTTCAATGGAGAGGTCAGTCGGATTACCCAATGCCAGCAGCGTTTCGTGCGGATCGGTTTTCACCTTGCTGCCGCGACGCGCCAGTGCTTCGGTATCCTTTTTACGCTGCCAGTCAGACAGTGGAACGCTGGCATAGACATTCATACCCAGCTCTTCCAGCTGATCCGGGTTCTCGATGCCGTGATGCAGCAGTGCTTTCAGCAGAACCAGACCCACTGACACGAACAGACCCAGAATCAGGCTTGCGGCAATGATCAGCATCTTCTTCGGTGCAACCGGCGCGTTAGCTGTCTGCGCGCTGTCAATGATGCGGACATCACCCACGGTGCTCGCCTTGCTAATGCCCAGCTCCTGCTGACGGTTCAGCAGCTGCATGTAGATCTCCTGACCAGACTGAACGTCACGGGTCAGACGCAGGATTTCCTGCTGAGTCTGTGGCATGCCAGAAATTTTCTTGTTCAGCTGAGCCTGCTCACCTTCCAGCGTTTTGCGTTTTTCCAGCAGCGCGCGGTAAGTCGGGTGATCTTTAGTGAACAGCTGTGAGACTTCTGCTTCACGGAAGGTCAGTTCGTTTAACTGACTCTGCACGCTGACAGAGGAGTCCAGGGCAGATTTCGCTTCCAGTGACAGGTCAACAGATTCGTTCTGACGACGGAAGGTGTTCAGCTTGTTCTCTGCTTCATCCAGCTTGCTGCGAACGGCAGGCAGCTGAGTGCGTAAGAACTCCAGGCTTTTCTCGGCCTGCTCTGACTTGCGTTCAACGTTCTGTAACAGATAGTTATTTACAATCTGGTTCAGCACTTTGCTGATCTGCTCCGGATCTTCACCCAGATACTCCAGACCCAGCACGCCGGTGTCTTTACCTTTGTCTGCCACGGTCAGGTTAGAGAGCACAGAACGGATCGCCTGCAGGTCATTCAGCTTGGTCACGGTGAAGCTGGTGCCTTCATCGGCGTGAATCTCGCTGACCAGCATGCTGATGTCGCCGTGCGACTCCAACTGGCCAACTTTACCTTTGAACAGCTCATCGCCATCTTTAGAGACGGTGTAGCTAGTCGGACCGGTCACTTCCAGTTCAACGTTACGTTTGTCGATAGTGCGTGGGATTTCCAGGCGCGAAATCGCGATACTGGCGGGTTTGTTGCCCATCAGACGCGACAGACCCTTGCCGATGACCGGGAAGTAGTTCTGCTCAACCACGGTATCCAGGCCCAGATCGTCAACGGTTTTGCCGATGACCATACGGGATTCCAGAATCTCGATTTCCGTATCAGAGGCAGGCGTCGGTGGCAGAATGCTGTCAATCTCGTTCAGAACGGTGCTGGCATTCTTCTGCTCAACCTGAACTAACGCATCAGCGCTATAAATCGGTGTCGCAAACAGTGTGTAGAGTGTTCCCGCCAGCATGAAAAATGCAGTAACGGCAACAATGATCCAGCGATGGTCAATTAGCTGTCCCACAAGATGCGCCAGATCCCATCCATTCGACTCCTCGCCCGGCGCGGTTCTGACCTTATTTTTTATATTCATGGATAATCCCAACTATCGGCTTAATACGTTGACCCACTTCTGGGTAGCGTTTTCCAGTAATCCGTAAATCTCTTCAAAGGCCTCACGGCTTTTTCGGTACGGATCCGCAATTTCTTTCTGATTGAGCCAGTGCCCAAGCAACATGGTTTTGCCACGTGCGGCGGGATCGATGCGATTCACCTGTTCAATATGTCGCTTCTCCATGACCAGAATCAGGTCACTGTTGCGGCACATTTCGGCCGTTAACTGTTGTGCCTGATGGCCTTCCAGCGACAGACCCTGCGCTTCGGCAACGGAGGATGCCATTTTGTCGGCCGGGTGGCCGACAAGCGCCCCCAGGCCGGCAGAGCGAACATCTAAATCGGGCAGCGCACGTTTAAACAGGCGCTCTCCGGTCGGAGAGCGGCAGATGTTGCCAACGCAAACGACTAACACGGACGTAATCATGGTCAGACCTTAGTTCGACCAGTTGCGGATACGCAGTGCGCTCTCGCTCACATCGTTGATACCCGCAATGGTTGGCAGTAATTGCGAGATCACACGGTTCCAGCGCGTCAGCGGCGTTGAGGTGACATATACGATGTCATATGGCTGAAGCTGGAATTCGGTTCCCATCACCATGGATGCCGCATCTTTGGTGTTCAACTGATAGATGTTGGCAATCTTATTGCGATCGGTGCCGCGCAGTGGACGGATAACGAAGACGCCGGTGGCATCAGAGGTGGTTTGATCCATCCCGGCCGCGTTGCCCAGTGCTTCCGCCAGCGTCATGCCGCTGCGGTCCATTTTCAGGGTCGCCTGCTGCTTCACTTCACCCATCACGAAGATTTTCAGATCATCGTTACGCGGAACGTAAAGGATATCGCCTGGATAGAGGAGGTGGTTCTGGCTCAGGTCGCCATTCTGCATCAGTGCCTGCAGAGAGACGCGCTGTTCACGGCCATTGTGCGTCAGTACAACGTTACGCCAGTCAGCATCAGCGGCCAGGCCGCCAGCGGCGTTAATCGCGTCCAGAATCGTCAATGGCACGTTAGTGATTGGCTGCTGACCTGAGGTCGTCACCGAACCGGTGACATAGGTTTTCTGTGACTTGAACGAGGCGATGCTCACATCAACCTGTGGGCTTTCAATGTACTGTGCCAGGCGGCGTGCCACTTCATTACGCACTTCGCTAACAGTACGGCCTGCTACACGTACACGGCCAATATAGGGATAGAAAATAGTGCCGTCAGAATGTACCCAGTTGCCGGTGTCGCTGGCGCTACGGTACTGACCCGCAGGGGTTGTCAGTTCCGGGTGATCCCAGACCGTCACGGTCAGGACATCGCCTACACCGATACGGTATTCATAGTTCTGAATTTCGTTCTGCAGTGAAGGGTTCGCCTGAGCCACCAGAGGCTTAGGACGCATTTTCTCAACCAGTGAAGGCGTTAATGGGAAGACGTTGACATATTTATCAATGTCAAAGTTGCTATCCTGTTGCTCAATAACATCTTTTCCTGATGTAGAAAGACGAGAACCGGGTTCGACTGTACACCCGACAAGGAATGTGGCGGATACCAGCAAGGGTATCAATTTCATTTTGATTGTAATCATTTAGATCTTCGCTATCAGTTATTTATTGATAGAGGCGAAACCGCCGCTGTGTAAGCGTCCAACAAAAAGTAAATCCTGGCTGACTTAAGCCTTAAGCTCTGAACCTGTCGTTCATTATCCTTGCTCCACTTGTTATAAGTAGTGGCCATCAATCAGGGTGTACCCGAAACGCCTTGCATCATAGCGGACTCTGGATGCACTGCGATATCCCTGATGATGGCCGCTATTAACGACACGCCTGACAACGGCATAACACCTCGGAGCGCGCGTGAGCACGCTCATTCCGACTCACGATTAATAGGCACCGTCGCGTTTCAACACCACGCCCACTGTTTTAAACAGAATGGCGATGTCATTCCACAGTGACCAGTTTTTCACGTACCACGAGTCGAAATAGACGCGGGTTTCATAGTCAACATCATTACGACCGCTGACCTGCCACAATCCCGTCATGCCTGGTTTAGCCATCAGGTAATAATCAACATCACCAGCATAACGACAGAGTTCATCTTCAATGACCGGACGAGGCCCGACCAGACTCATATCACCGCGCACTACGTTCCAGAGCTGAGGCAACTCATCGAGGCTAGTTTTACGGATGAAGTGGCCCACTTTAGTAATACGTGGATCATTTTTGAGTTTGAAATCTTTATCCCATTCCGCACGCGCAATCGGATCGGTACGAAGCACTTCTTCCAGCACTTCTTTTGAATTAATCACCATCGAACGGAACTTCAGACATTTGAATTTACGGCCATTCATGCCGACACGTTCGTGACCATAAATCGGGGGTCCGCCATCACGGCCAACCAGGAAGCCCAGCACCAGCAGCGCTGGCATCAGCATCAGAATAATCGACAACGCACCGACGATATCAAAGGCTCGCTTCAGGAAACGCGAAGTGCGTTTTGCCAGGTTATTCTGAACGCGCAATATCATCACTTCGTGGCTGAAGATATAGGCCATATCCGTACCGTAAAGCGGTACACCACGCAGCGTCGGGATGACAGAAACTGAACGGCAGTTGTGCATCGCCAGCGATTTGAGCCACACATCACGATACTGACTCTGCTCATATTCTACTGCCACGATAAACTGGGTTTCGCTGTTCGTCAGGCTCCAGAGTTCCTGTTCGTCGCGCAGAACCGGTACGCCGTTCATGATCTCCTGAGGACAGGTTCCATCAACGTCATAGAAGGCGATGACGTCAAATCCCATGACCTCTTCGCTTTGCAGCGCCTGCCAGGCTTCGTGCGCATTTTTGCTGCTGCCGATAATAATGGTCTGTTTTTTCCACAAGCCATTTTTATTCAGCAGACGTTTTGCCAGCGCGCGACAGGTCGGAATCAAAATCAGCGCCAGTACCCAGGTCAGTAACCAGACAAAACGCGACATCTGCCATTGTGACAGCGCGGTAATCGACAGGTCGATAACAGAAAATATAAGAATGGTACGAAAAACTTCTTTTAATTCGAACCAGAAAGGTTTGCGGTAAGTGTAGTGACGCAGCCTTACCCAGAACCAGCCAATACAAATTACCGACAGACAAATGTGTGTGGCAATTTTTAAATTCATTTCTTTTTCAGAAATATCTGCCAGCGGCGAACCTGACTGAGCATTAATTAGCATCATCGCCACAAATAACGCTGCGTTGAAACAAATTAAATCTGAACATGCCAGCATTAATTTGGTAATAAGACTTTTAAACGTAAATTCTGTATCGCGCATATTTAACTCTTTATTTTATTTCCTTAAACCCGCAACGGCTATCGCCTGTTTAATCGTTAAGCGATGAAACCTTTCCAGACTGAGCCGTTTCTAAGGGGAGCTCCTGCGGCGTTTACGCCCGTGATCTTAACCATGACACCAATAATATTGTGATGAATACCAACAGATTACTCTGACTTTAATCACCGCCAGCATTGCTCATTTAATCAACGAAAAACGCGATTCAGGCACGCTACCGCCCTTGGCTGTCGCTGCCAATATCGCTGTCATCATTCATATTGCTCCCAGTAACAGGTAACCGTAACTCATCATACAAGTGTTCATAGATGAATTACTGATTCCTTACATTGCGATTAATGTAGAATCGGTACGCAAATTACGACTCTGGGGCAGAGTTTGCTAACTTGTTGCTATACTAGTTATTACTGGCTTGTTTACAAGCAGGTCCCGCCATCCCTGGACTATTTTAGGAAAAAGACTACCAGCAATTAGTATTGATGCCTGACAGGCAGTGCAATCCTTTCTGTACAATTCGGATTAATGCCATACTCGCGGTGGGATAAATCTCATAAGCCCGGCAGGTGAATATCACTTTCCCGTGACCAAATGACTCAGAATAGTCTCCCCTGAACCCTGTGAATTTAATCAAAGCGTCACACTGTTATGTTCAGATTTTGCACGATATATTGCGCTGTGCGGGTTATCCTCCCCTGCCCTGCCATTTGTACGCGGCTTCGCACTCCACTATCATCAGAGAAAACCCAATTTAAGACATTCAGGTGAACAACGCATGCTGGAGGTAATTGCAGATCCCTCGCTATGGGCGGGATTAGTAACGCTAATCGTTCTGGAACTGGTTTTAGGCATCGACAATCTGATCTTCATTGCCATCCTGGTTGAGAAACTTCCCGGCCCCCTGCGCGACCGCGCACGCGTTATCGGACTGCTACTGGCGTTAGTGTGCCGCTTATTGCTGCTGGCTTCGCTTTCCTGGCTGGTTACGCTCAAAGAACCCTGGGTTACGCTGGCGGGCCACCCCTTTAGTGCGCGCGACTTACTGCTGCTGTCAGGCGGGATTTTCCTGTTATTTAAAGCCACAACAGAGTTGAATGCGCGCCTTGAAGGTCATGATGAAGATGCCGGTCAACAAAAAGGCGGCGCTAAATTCTGGCCGGTGGTGGCGCAAATCGTGGTGCTGGATGCCATCTTCTCGCTGGATGCGGTGATTACCGCCGTCGGCATGGTAAATGATCTGCCGGTCATGATGATTGCGGTCACCATCGCTATTCTGCTAATGCTGCTTGCCAGCAAGCCGCTGACCCGCTTTGTGAATAACCATCCTACTATTGTCATCCTCTGCTTAAGCTTCCTGCTGATGATTGGCTTCAGCCTGGTGGCGGAGGGCTTTGGCTTTGTCATACCTAAAGGCTATCTCTACGCGGCTATCGGCTTCTCGGTAATCATTGAGGCACTGAACCAGCTGGCTCACTTTAACCGTCGCCGTGTGCTGTCGGCGGGTCGCCCGCTGCGCCAGCGCACGGCGGAAGCGGTGTTACGGATGCTGCGGGGTGCCGCGGAACCGGCGGAACTGGATGCGAAAACGTCGTCCCTGATTGCTGACAGCGACGCCAGCATGCTGTTCAACCGCCAGGAACGGGTGATGATTGCCCGGGTGCTGGGCATGGGTCAGCGCCACGTTAACAGCATCATGACGTCGCGCCATGACGTCGACCATATCGACCTTAATGACGATCCGGCCGAGATCATGTCACGCCTCGACCGCAATCAGCACACGCGCATCCTGATAACAGACAACTCCAGCGAACCGCTGGGCGTGGTGCACGTTATCGATCTGCTGCACCAGTCGCTGCACCATAATTCACTCGATCTGCGCGCCCTGATTCGTCAGCCGCTGGTCTTTCCTGAGCGGCTGACCCTGTTGCAGGCGCTGGAACAGTTCCGTCAGGCTCACACTCACTTTGCTTTTGTCGTGGATGAGTTTGGGTCAGTGGAGGGCGTGGTGACGCTGAGCGATGTGATGGAGACCATCGCCGGTAATCTGCCGAATGAGGCGGGAGAGATTGATGCCCGCTACGATATTCAGATTCAGGGTGAGGGACACTGGATTGCCAACGGCCATATGCCGCTGGAAGATCTGGCGCTTTATGTGAAATTGCCGTTGGACGAGCAGCGTGACTATCATACGCTGGCAGGTTTACTGATGGATAAGCTGCAACATATCCCTCAGGAGGGGGAAATGTTGCAGCTGGGTGATTATCTGCTGCGAACCCTGCAGGTGGAAAATCATCGGATTCAGAAAGTCGAAATTCTGCTGCAGCCCGATAACGATGACGAGGTGTAAGCAGTCAACCAGGTTGACAGCATGCGCCCGCTACGGGCGCATGATTTTCTTCAGGTTCTCTTTGTTCTCGCCCTCTTTCTGACGATCGATCCACTGATTCAGCCGGGACTTCGCTTCACTCTGAAGACGGTCACGCAGCACGGCATCCACCGGCAGAGAATATTGCAGGCTGTTCCAGTCACCATACATACGCAGTGGAACCGGCTGACTGGAGAGCGTCTTCACCAGCGCCTCGTCCCCATGCCAGCCACTGATTTTCAGCCCCAGCGTGACGTCGAGCTGTTGCTGCACCATGTCGACTTTACCCGCGCCCTGCAGGCCCAGATTCTGACCATTGCCATTGATATCGCTGAAGCTGATAACGCCTTTATTCAGCGCGACCTGACCACTGATCGACTCAATGCCTTCATCGACAGCTTCCTGACTACTGACTTTATCACTGACCCGTGCCACGGCACGCTGCACCATCTGCTGCAGATTAAGCTGTGCCAGCTTCAGGTTACTGGCGCTGACGGTCGCCCTGCCCTGCCAGCTTCGTTTGGCCGCGTCAACAGTCAGCGTATTGCCCGACAGCTCGCCATCAAGACTCAGATTTCCCTGCAGGCTTTCCGGCAGTTCAAACGCTTTAAGCAGTGGCTGAATGGCAATCAACCGGAGTTGGGGTTTCAGGCTGACCTGCGTTTCCGGCTGACGAATATCAATGCTGCCGGGAACCGAGAAGCTGCCATTGCCCAGTTTGCCGCTGAGCGTGTTTAGTGTCATCAGTCCCTGCTGGTTGCTGGCGTTTACCACAAGGCCGGTCAGGGAGAGGCCGCGCCACACCACACTGTCCGCCTGTAATTTCAGCGCCAGGTTCAGGTCATTCAGCGGAGAGTCGGCATTGCTGCGCTCCCGGGGGGCCGCAATCACTGGCGAACGGGCCACAGTAGCATGCTGCACGCCAGGTGTTTCCGGGACAGGCGTGCTGGTGAGTAAATTATCAAGATTTAGCGTGCTGGCTTTCAGATCCAGCACGAGCTGCTGTGGCAGGGCAACCTGTCCGCTGCCCTGGCCGGTCAGCATACTGTCGTTGGCAGTGAGCTGCAGATTGCTGAAGGAGAACTGCTGGCGGTCGCCATTCCATTCGCCCTGCAGGCTCAGTGAGCCTTTGATTCCCTGAACCGGGATATCGGCACCGGAGAGGGCGTAATCAAGCTGCTGCAGCTGGCCGCTGAGACGATGGGGATATTGCGCGGCATCGAGCTGGCCTTTGAGATTCAGGGTCGCGTTGCGCTGATTACGCATCAGGCTGGTGCTCAGCGACAGGGTCGCCAGCTTGTTCGCGTCCTGTTCCATATTGATGTTGAGGTCGCGGAAATTATATTCGTCGCCGCCCGGCTGCTGCCAGATAAGCAGACTGTCGGCTACCCGCAGTTTAGCGATATCAAATGACCAGCCGCTGGACGCCGAGGCGGGCTCCGCATCGCGCGGCCCCTGAGGCGCATTTTTAGCACGCTGCGCGCTGCTCTCTGGCGTGACCCGCACAATCGCATTTTTCAACAGCACCTGGCTGACGCTGAGCTGGTGGGATAAGAGAGGCCAGAGATCAACATCAAGCCGCATATTTTCTGCCGAGACCAGCGGCTGGCTGGCACCCGGCGCGGTGAGACTCATCCGCCCTGCCAGGATGCTGAGCTGAGGCCAGACGTGCCAGCGCAGATCGCTGCTGACGTCAAGGCGATAACCACTGCGTTGTTCGACCTGTTGCACCATATAGGCACGAAAGTCGTTGGGATTGACCAGCAGCACCAGCGCGCTCATTCCCGTTACGACCACCACTAACAGGATGGCCAGCGTGGTTATCACTCTTTTCATTACATCCTCAAATCAGTCTTTATCGATACGGCTGGCATCAGCGCCCTGCTGACCGCGATATTTCGCATCTTCACGCCGGTTATAGGGGCGTGCAGCCGGGCCTGAAAGCGGTTCAAAACTCAACGCGCCGATTAACATACCGGGACGCAGCGCCAGCGGCAGTTTACCTGAATTGTAAAACTCCAGCACGATACGGCCCTGCCAGCCTGGATCAATGCGGTGAGCCGTCACGTGAACCATCAGCCCGAGACGCGCCAGCGAAGAGCGGCCATCCAGCCAGCCGACCAGATCATCGGGCAGGGTCACGGACTCCAGCGTCACCGCCAGCGCCAGTTCACCCGGATGAAGGAAAAAGGCTTCGCCATCAGGCAGTACGATCTCATCGCTCATCACCCGGTCCAGTGCCGCACTCACTTCCTGTTTTGGGCCGCTCAGGTCGATAAAAGCCGCGGTATGACCGCTGAAGGTACGGAACTGATTGCCCAGACGCACATCGACCGTGGCTCCATTAATGCGCTCGACCGGCGGCCGCGGTTCAATGGCCAGTTTGCCACTGTCCAGCCAGGCTTCGATATCGCGATCGCATAATCTCATTGCGGTAACTCCATGACATTAGTGTAGCAAACCGGCATGCGTGCCTGCCGCCGGTCTGCACCACGTCCGGACGGACGTGCGTTATTCAAAAAACTGGTTGATTTTCGCCTTGAGAATATCGATGGCGATACGGTTTTTTCCGCCGCGCGGCACAATAATATCGGCGTACTGTTTTGATGGCTCGATAAACTGCAGGAACATCGGACGCACGGTCTTCTGATACTGACTCATGACTGAATCCATTGAACGGCCACGCTCATTGACGTCACGTTTCATGCGGCGCATCAGACAGATATCGAGTGGCGTATCCACAAAGATAGAGAAATTGAGTTCCTGGCGCAGACGGGCATCGGTTAAAAGCAGAATACCTTCAAGGATAATGACCTTTTTGGCCTTCAGGTGTTGCGTTTGCTGGGTGCGGGTGTGTTCAACATAGCTGTAAACCGGCAGCTCAATATCCTGACCGGCTTTCACCGCCTGCAGATGCTGCAACAGCAAATCATGATCCATCGCACTCGGATGGTCATAATTGGTTTTAACCCTCTCTTCCATGGTGAGGTGACTTTGATCTTTGTAATAAGCATCTTCCGGGATAACCCCAATGTGCTCGTCACCTACCTGATCACGGATTTCACGATAGAGCGTGCTGGCAATTAAACTTTTACCGGATGCGGAAGCGCCGGCAATGCCTACAATCACGCACTGATGAGACTTGTCAGTCATACTATTTTAGGACCTGATAACTGGAGCCTGCCACTGGTCACACATTACGCGGGCAGTGGACGGGCCGAAATGGAGAGGGTGTGTTCGCGCTAAGTATAGGGATTTCGGCCTTTTGATGCCACAAAAATGGCGTCGGCGACTTTTCAGACTTTCTCCTTTGGACGCCACTCATTTCACCGATAAACTAACGTCACACCCTACAATAAATAAAATGGCCTGCACGGCACGCTGTTCTGATGACGCGTGCCACAAACGTTCCGACCGAATGATGCATCAGGAGTGGTATGCACTGGAAGACTTTGACCTATTTTGGCGACAGCATGCTGTTGATTCCGACAGCGGTGATTATTGCGCTGATTTTGCCGTGGAAGAGTGACAATCGTCTTACGGTCTTTTACTGGATTGTGGCCTTTGGCCTGGCTGGGCTGACAGTCAGCCTCTCGAAAATCCTGTTTCTGGGATTTGGCATTGGCAGCGCCCGCTTTAATTTCACCGGTTTCAGCGGTCACAGCGCCATGTCCGCCACGCTGTGGCCGGTCATGTTATGGCTGATTTCCGGACGCTGGAAAGCCGTGTGGCGCATCGCGGCGATTGGCGTCGGTTATCTGATCCCCCTGATGGTCGGTTTCTCCCGCCTGGTGATCCACGCCCACTCTAAAAGTGAGGTCGCTACCGGTCTGCTGCTGGGCTTTACGCTGAGCACCGCGTTTCTGATCTCCCAGCGCCGTACCTCATTAAAAGGCTTCAGCTGGCCACAGGTGGGTGCCGCGCTGTTAGTGCCGTTTGTATTAATGGGTCACGGTCGCGTCGCGACGACGCAGCAGTTTCTGGAGCGCTTCTCCGCCAGCCTCGCGGGCCTGGAGAAACCCTACACCCGCGCCGACCTTTTCCGCCAGTAATCAATACGCTGGCAATCATTTTTACCCTGCCCGTCAATTCGCCGAATAACGGGCAATATTGATTTCACACCTTTTTTCTTTGCCGAATGTGCTAGCATGCAGTCAGAGAATGACTGGTGCCTGATTCGCCGTTGCGGAGCCCTGCACCCTGCCGGAAGTCCGCATGACGATAGAGATCCTTTCCCCGCAAAATAATATGCCAAACCGCTGGCTCTCGGCCCTGGTGCTTGGCTGCGTGGTGTTTGTCCTGACGATGTTCTGTCTTGAACTGATTGTTGTCAGTGGGAAGATTTCCCCGCTCTGGTTCCCGACCACCTTAATGACCGTCGTGGTTTTCCGCTGCCCGTCGCGACAGCTGCCGCTGCTGCTGACCGCCTGTGTGCTGGGCACCGCGGGGGCGAATGCCATCATCATCGGACCTGCCCTCGCTAATATTAAATTCGCGCTGCTTAATCTTATTCAGGCCGGCGTGGGTGGCATGCTGCTGCGCGCCCTGCTGGATAGGCGCGCGCCGCTGAACTCGCTGCATGATTGGGCAAGGATGGTGTTATCAGTCGGCATCGTGACCCCGCTGCTCGGCGGCCTGCTCGCGCTCTGGACGCTGCAGGTCAGTGGCCACGCTTCATTTCCCTTCTTTTATACCTGGGTCATTTCCGAGATCATCGGCATGCTGGTGTTAGGCCCGATGCTGCTGTTGCTGCCCTGGCCGCTGCGGCGCGCACAGTTCAGCGATCTGCGCCTGGCCGAATCTCTGCTGACGCTGCTGCTTACCCTCGGAGCCAGTTATCTGGCACTGCGTTTTTTGCCGTGGCCCTTTACCTTTATTGTGGTGATCCTGTTCTGGTGCGCCGTTCGCCTGCCCAAGCTGCAGGCATTTGTCCTGTTCTTCCTGAACGCCAGTTTTATCTCGATGCTGCTGGCGTTTGATTTGGTCAACGTGGTCAATAACAATAGCGCCCTCGGCCCGGTCTCCAGATGGCTGCCGTTTTTGCTGGTGTTAATCCCCAGCCACATTATGTCGCTGGTGATGGATGCGTCCCGACGCGAAAAACTCCACATTACCGACAGCGAAACCCGCTTCCGGCATGCTATGGAGTACTCCGCCATCGGTATGGCGCTCGTCGCACCGGAGGGCAACTGGCTGCAGGTGAATCGATCTCTCTGTCAGACTCTGGGTTATCCGGCAGAAGAGCTGAAGCGTCTGACCTTTCAGCAGATTACCCATCCCGACGATCTGTCACTCGATCTGCAGCATGTGAGTCGGCTGCTGAAAGGCGAGATTGATACTTATACTTTCGAAAAGCGCTATTTCCGTAAGGATGGCGAAATTGTCTGGGCGCGGCTGACGGTCTCGCTGGTGCGCGACAGCAGTCATGCCCCGCTCTACTTTATTGCGCAGATTATCGATATCTCAGAGCTGAAGCAGAGTGAGCAGGTAAACCGCCGGCTGATGGAGCGTATTACGCTGGCCAACGAGGCGGGCGGCATCGGCGTGTGGGAGTGGAACCTGCTGACCGGCGAGATGTTGTGGGACAAGCGCATGTACGCCCTGTTTGGCCTTGCGCCGCATGAGTCACCCAGCTATGACCTCTGGATCCATCTGCTGCACACCGCCGATCGGGAATATGCCGCGATGACGGTACAGCAGGCAATTGAACTACGCAGCGCGTTTCACATGGAGTATCGCGTAGTCAATGCTGAAGGACAGCGCTGGGTACGTACCCAGGCTAACCGGCAACTGAGCAAAGAGGGGCGCATTGAGCGCATGCTGGGTATCTGCCAGGATATCACGCCACTCCGCAACCTGAATGAAGCGCTGTTCCAGGAGAAAGAGCGCATGGCGATCACCCTGGATTCCATCGGCGAAGCGGTAATCAGCACCGATAAAGAGATGCGCGTCGCCTTTATGAACCCGGTAGCTGAGAAGATGAGTGGCCTGTCGCAGGAACAGGCAGCCGGTCAGCCCCTGAGTGAACTGCTGCATATCACTCAGGGGCGTAACGGTCCCGAAGTCGAGAATCTGCTGTTATGCCAGCTACCAGCGGAAAAAATCACCCCCGGGCTCGCGGAAGATCTGGTGCTGCATACGCCCGATGGCGGTCATATCGATATTCACTACAGCATCACGCCGTTGCGCTCCGAAGCGGGCCTGGAACAGGGTGCCGTAATGGTTATTCAGGATGTCAGCGAATCGCGCAAACTGATGAAGCGGCTGAGCTACAGCGCGCTGCATGACACTCTGACCCGCCTGCCGAACCGTGCCAGTTTCGAGCTTCAGCTTAAGCGCCTGCTGTTTGATGCCGCTGAGCATCAGCATCAGCATGTGCTGGTGTTTATCGACCTGGATAAGTTTAAAGCGGTCAACGACAGCGCCGGACACGCCGCAGGCGATGCGTTACTGCGTGAGCTCTCCGATTTAATGCAGCACCATCTGCGCAGCAGCGATTTCCTGGCCCGACTGGGCGGCGACGAGTTTGCGCTGCTGATGCCCGATTGCGAAGTCGCTCAGGCACGTGACGTGGTGCAGCGCATCGTCGCCGCGGTCAATGATTACCGGTTCCAGTGGCTGGGCCGCCTTTATCATGTGGGGGCCAGCGCGGGCGTAACGCAGATTTCAGCGGATAACTGCCAGAGCGGCGACGTGCTTTCGCAGGCGGATATCGCCTGTTATAACGCCAAACGCAGCGGACGCGGACGGCTGGTCATCTATGAACAGCATCGGTTACCGCTGCCAGGTAATCATCAGGGCATGAATGCAGCAATGGTTGATGCGCTGCAGATTGAACTGCCAGCCTGGGCCGTGGCACCGCCCAAAACACCGCAGGCGGCCTTTATCTGGCTGCTTGAGGTGCAGTTATTAACGGCTGATGGGTTGCTGGTGGATGAAACGTTGCTGCGCAATAACCTGCCTGACGATTCGCTGCGTCGCCGGCTGGATAACGCTATTGTGGATGC
Source organism: Pantoea sp. F_5 (assembly GCF_008631595.1). Lineage (NCBI taxonomy): Bacteria > Pseudomonadati > Pseudomonadota > Gammaproteobacteria > Enterobacterales > Erwiniaceae > Pantoea > Pantoea sp. F_5. The sequence goes on along the minus strand of NZ_VWUO01000001.1, from coordinate 472,090 downwards.
TTTTTTCCGTCATGATGTGCAGAAGCTCAATAACAAAGGCATTCCGGTGATCCTGCCACTCAATGCACAGGTACTGAGCGATGCCGCCTTCGTGCAGCAACTCTGTCAGCGCTTTGTTGCTGAGGGTCTCTGTGACAGCCGCTGTGGTTTAGCTTTCCCTGCCGCCAGCGTGCTCAGCAAAGGCGACCAGCTCTATGCCGCGCTGATGCAACTGCGTCAGTGTGGCTGTCGTATCGTGTTGCAGCATTTTGGCCGTAATCTGGATGCCTTCAATCTGCTGAGTAACGAAGTGGTTGATTATCTGGTGCTGGCCCCTGAACTGGTTGCTAACGTTCATAATAACCTGATGGACGAGATGCTGCTGACCATCATTCAGGGCCTGGCAACACAGCGTAATATCTCGGTGCTGGCCGGTCCGATTTCAGTGCCCGCCGTACTCAGCACGCTGGCTACCCTTGACGTGGATGGCGTCTGGGGCAGTGCCGTAGCCGAGCGCCAGCCGTTGCGTTCACTGGCTGAAGATCACATCTTCGCTATCCGTTAATTCCCGCGCTGCCTGCTTGCCACCCTGCTGAAGCTGCGCTAAAGTCGCCCCCTTTTTTCCGGCATGGGGGCGAAAATGTTCATAGGATTCGATTACGGCACGGCTAACTGCTCCATTGCAGTCAGCGAAAATGGCGCGCCACGTCTGTTAACGCTGGAAAATGATCAGCGCCTGCTGCCGTCAATGATCTGTGCGCCGACCCGCGAGTCGATTAGCGAATGGCTCTATCGTCATCATCAGGTGGCGACACCAGACAGCGAGACCACGGCGCTGCTGCAGCGTGCGATGCGTTATAACCGCGAAGAGGATATCGAGGTCCAGCCCAACAGCGTGCAGTTCGGCCTCACCGCGCTGCAGCATTACATGGTCGACCCCGAAGATGTCTGGTTCGTTAAATCCCCCAAATCGTTCCTCGGTGCCAGTGGCCTGAAGCCGCAGCAGATCGCCCTGTTTGAAGATCTGGTCTGCGCCATGATGCTGCACATCCGCCAGCGGGGTGAAAGCCAGCTTGATCAGGCCATCGATCAGGCGGTAATCGGGCGGCCGGTCAACTTCCAGGGCTTGGGCAGCGAAGAGTCTAACCAGCAGGCAGAAGGCATTCTGCTGCGCGCCGCCCACCGCGCCGGTTTCCGCGACGTGGAATTCCAGTTTGAGCCGGTCGCTGCCGGACTCGATTTCGAAGCGACGCTGAAGCAGGAGACGACGGTTCTGGTGGTGGATATCGGCGGCGGTACGACTGACTGCTCGATGTTGCTGATGGGACCAAAATGGCGTGATAAGGCGGACCGCCGTGAAAGCCTGCTGGGTCACAGCGGTTGCCGCGTGGGCGGAAACGACCTGGATATCATGCTGACGTTTAAGACCCTGATGCCGTTGCTGGGCCTGGGCGGTAACACCCTGAAAGGCACCGCGCTGCCTGCCCTGCCGTGGTGGAACGCCATCGCTATCAATGATGTTCCGGCGCAGAGTGACTTTTACAGTCCGGCCTGCGGTAAGTGGCTGCGGGATCTGGTGCGGGATGCTGAACAGGGTGACGTCGTGGCTCGCCTGCTGAAAGTGTGGCAGCAGAAGCTCAGTTACCGGCTGGTGCGTGCGGCAGAAGAGAGCAAGATTGCGCTGTCTGCCAGCCCGGTGCATACCGCTTCACTGGACTTTGTTGCCGCGGCATTAGAGACAGAGATTGGGGTGAGTCAGCTGCAGGACGCCATCAGTCAGCCGCTGGAGAAAATTCTTGAGCAGGTGCAGCTCGCGCTGGCCACCAGCCAGATCAAGCCCGATGTCATTTACCTGACCGGCGGCAGTGCGCGTTCGCCACTGCTGCGCGCAGCGCTGCAGCAGACGCTGCCGGACACGCCGAATGCCGGTGGCGATGATTTCGCCTCCGTCACCGCAGGGCTGGCGCGCTGGGCGGAAGTGATGTTCCGCTAATCGTGCTATGCCCTGCTCTGTAATCAAAAAAACGGCACCTGAAGGTGTAATGCCAGTCAGTTAAGCGACAGGTGATAACGCAATCTGGTGCCGGGCAGGGGCCTGCTCTGAAACTTCAGTGTGTATTGTTAAAAAGGGCACGAGAGTGAAGGCCTGAGCGCCTCTGCTGCTGAGAGGGCTATCCGCAGCGCTGAGGCGTGACGGTGGGCCAGAAGTCCACGCCGGGAAGCGTGGACAGTTCGGGGCCGGCCAGCCCCGAACGGTTCGTCGGCACGACGTCAAAGCCGAAGGTACCGCGTGAGCGGCGCGAGGACGGCCCGGCAGCAGCAGAGGTGCTCAGGCCCGCACTGCGGCTCGCTCGCCCGGAAAATCAGAAGGCGATATTGGCGCTGATACCGCCGATAAACGCATCCTTCACCTCGCTCACCGCGCCCGGTGCCACCACATACTGCAGGTTAGGTCGCAGTGACATCCAGTTCGTCACTTTGGCGTTGTAGTAAACCTCATAGTTGTACTCTGAACCTTCCTGAATCGGCAGATAAGTCGGGCTGTCAAAGCGGCTCTCGCCATTGGCCTGATTCTGCTGACGCAGTGAGCGGGTATAGTCGCTGTTCACGTGGATACGCGACGCGCCCACACCGATCTCATCCTGCGGACGGGCATCGAACGGCCCTGTCCAGGTAAAGGCGATAGACTGATAGTTATCGGTCTTCGAGGTCTTATGATCGTTCATCACCGCCTGAACACGCACGCCCAGACCACGGTTCACATCGCCATCCTGCGCGGTCAGCTGTTGCTGCAATAACAGATAGCCGCCGTAGGAATGGGCCTGATCCTGATAGCCGCCGTTGCGCCAGTTGCCATAAACATCGCCATCCACCGACGAATAGTAATAACCGATGCGATAGTTACCCGGTAATTTCTCCGGCCCGAACGTCGGTTTCCAGCCCAGTTCCACCGGCACCAGATTCCCCTCGGAGTTGCTGGTATCCAGACGGAACCCATCGCCGCGATCGTAGTTAGCACGGTTCTGATTATAGAAACCGACCTGGAAGAAGACGTCCGGCGTGATATTGAGTTTAACCCGGCCACCCCACTGTGACACCGGCCAGTTGAACCAGCGATCGCCACGCCAGTTACCCGCCTGCCCGCTGCCCAGCGCCAGGTTCTGGAACAGATTGCCATCGAAATTATCGAAATCTTCACCCACCGTTACCCGCCCGGCTTTAATATCGACCACATCGTTGAACAGCCCTTTGCGCAACCAGAACTGTGTCAGACGCCAGGTCTGACCGCGACCGTAAACTTCCTGGACTGAGGAGAGCATGCCGGTGCGCTGATCGGCGACCTGATCGGAAAGATTTTGCCCGTTGCGACTGGTGACGGTCATCTGAAACTCAGCATCCTGCCAGTCCAGCAGCTTTTGCAGGTCGAAATTGGTGCCAAACGTCCACTGGTCGCTGTAGCGCATGGTAGTGTTAGTATCGGCTCCGCCGCCTAAGTTAGCAGCGCTTTCCATGGTGTAGTTGACGTCAAACTTGATACCGTCGTCCTGCAACTGCGTTCGGTAACCCCCCCAGTCACCAAACATCCATTCGGAGTCCGGGCTGAAAGCATCAGCGGCGATGGCCTGTGCGGAAAACATGGCCATGATCAGGGTGCCGGTTGCCACACGGCGCAGCGGAAAACGCTGTTCTGCGAGTCTGTTTTTCATCTTGCTTATTCTTATGTAAGTTACGGAAAGTGACGGGCAGAGGATAATGCTGGCTAATCTTCATTTATTGTAAATACGTGCGCATAATTTCCTGAAACATCAGTTTATTAACGCATTTGTGATCGGGATCTCTGAATGGTTATTCTTCGGGCAGGATGCGCACTTTTTAACAGGCACAAAGTAAAAAGGGGCGCTAGCGCCCCTGTGATTAGCGGCTGGCCTGGTCCAGTTGATCAATTTGTGCCGGGGTCAGCGTGAGTTGCGTCGCGCCCGTCAAATCGTCGAGCTGCTTCAGTGAAGTAGCACTGACAATCGGTGCGGTGATACCGGGCCGGGCAATCTGCCAGGCCAGCGCCACCTGCGTCGGTGTCACCTGATGCGCGTCGCTAATCGCATCCAGCGCGTCGAGGATCCGCAAACCACGCGGGTTAAGGTATTTGTCTACCACGCCCTGCCCCCGCGCACTTTTACTGGCATCCGCTGCATCACGGTATTTACCACTGAGAAAACCGCTGGCCAGTGAGTAGTAGTTGATGACGCCCAGACCCTGTGCCCTGACCACTGGTTCCAGCTCCGACTCATAGGGCTGACGATCATAGAGGTTATATTCAGGTTGCAGAGTTTCATAACGCGCCAGCCCTTCCGTTTCACTGACCTGCAACGCCTCCTCAAGCCGCGCCGCACTGTAGTTAGAGGCCCCAATGGCGCGCACTTTCCCCTCGCAGATCAGACTGTCAAAGGCACTCAGGGTGTCGGCCAGCGGCGTATCCTGGTCGTCACGGTGCGCCTGATAGAGGTCGATGTAGTCGGTCTGCAACCGGCGCAGTGAATCTTCGACCGCCTGACGGATATATTGCGGCTTCAGCCCGGTTTTTTCCGGCGACAGTTCCATACCGACTTTGGTTGCCAGCACGATCCGATCGCGTTTGCCGCTTTTTTTCAGCCACTCACCAATAATGGTTTCCGACTCACCGCCCTTGTTACCGGGTGCCCAGCGGGAATAGACATCGGCGGTGTCGATAAACCACAGCCCTCGATCCACCAGCGCATCCAGCAGCGAAAAGGAGGTGGTTTGATCCACTGTCCAGCCAAACACGTTGCCGCCAAACGTCAGTAACGGCACCGTAATACCACTGTCACCCAACTGCCGGGTTTGATTCTGACTCATTATCTGCTCCTGATTTGCCTGACAAACGGTCTGTTTTTTAGCATAGCAAAGTCATTTCACGCCTTTATGACGATTGTGCTGCGATTAATGCAGGAACAGGCATAATTACCACGCCCTGACAGATATCCTTATTTCCTTCAACTTCTGCCGGTCAGAGGCGACTACAATCTTTCGTTTGCAGGCTACCCCTTTCATGCCTGCGCCTGGGACTACGTCACTGCTGGAGAGCATCAACAATCATGAGCACCCGACATCCTGTTATGAAGAAAACCCTGATCGTACTGGCCCTGATCGCCGTGGCCGCTGGCGGCTACTACGCCTGGCAGCACAATGTCCAGCCGCAGAGCAGCAGCCAGACAGATTCGCCAGCGCCACGTGGCGGCAAAGGCGGGGATGATGGCGCGCGTCGTCCCCTCGCACCGGTTCAGGCGGCAACCGCCACCCGCCAGAGCGTGCCGCAGTTCCTCAGCGGACTGGGAACGGTGACCGCCGCTAACACGGCCACGGTGCGCAGTCGGGTTAATGGCGACCTGCTGGCGATCCACTTCACCGAAGGCCAGCAGGTTAACGCAGGCGATCTGCTGGCAGAAGTCGACCCGCGGCCTTATCAGGTGGCGTTAACCCAGGCTCAGGGCCAGCTGGCGAAAGATCAGGCGACGCTGGCGAATGCCCGTCGCGACCTGGCACGTTTTGAGAAGCTGGCAAAAACCTCGCTGGTGTCGCAACAGGAGCTGGACACTCAGCGCTCACTGGTGAGTGAAACGCTCGGCACCCTGAAAGCGGATGAGGGCGGCGTCGCCAGTGCACAGCTTAATCTGACCTACAGCCGGATCACCGCGCCGATTGCTGGCCGTGTCGGGCTGAAACAGGTGGATGTTGGCAACTATGTCACCAGCGGCGACACCACCGGTATCGTGGTGATCACCCAGACGCATCCGATTGATGTGGTTTTTACCCTTGCAGAAAACAGCATCAGTTCGATTCTGCAGGCGCAGAAAAGCGGCCAGCCGTTGCTGGTGGAGGCCTGGGATCGCAGTAATCAGAATCTGATCGCCAGCGGCAAACTGCTGAGCCTGGATAACCAGATTGATGTCACCACCGGCACCATCAAAATTAAAGCGCGCTTTGATAATCAGGACGACACGCTGTTCCCTAACCAGTTCGTCAATGTGCGGCTGAAGGTCAACACCCTGCAGGATGCGGTGGTCATTCCGCCTGCCGCATTGCAGATGGGCAACGAAGGCCACTTTGTCTGGGTGGTTAACAGTGACAATAAGGTCAGCAAAAAAAGCGTAATTGCTGGCCTGCAGGATAGTGAGAAAGTGGTGATCAGCGCCGGTCTGGAGGCGGGTGAGCGCGTGGTGACAGACGGGCTGGATCGCCTGACCGAAGGCGCGAAAGTTGAAGTGGTCGCGCCACAGAGCAACGCGCCGCGCGCCACCCGCGCGACCCTGCCGTCAAAAGGAGAGCGTGAGTAATGCAGGTCATGCCTCCCGATCACAGTGGCGGGCCGTCACGCCAGTTTATTCTGCGCCCGGTCGCCACCACGCTGTTGATGATTGCGATTTTGCTGGCCGGGATACTGGGCTACCGCTTCCTGCCGGTCTCGGCGCTGCCCGAAGTCGACTATCCGACCATCCAGGTCGTCACGCTCTATCCGGGTGCCAGCCCGGATGTGGTCACCTCATCGATTACTGCCCCGCTTGAGCGCCAGTTTGGTCAGATGTCCGGCCTGAAACAGATGGCGTCGCAAAGCTCCGGCGGTGCCTCAGTAGTGACGCTGCAGTTCCAGCTGACGCTGCCGCTGGATGTGGCCGAGCAGGAGGTGCAGGCGGCCATTAACTCTGCCACTAATCTGCTGCCCAACGACCTGCCTAATCCGCCGGTCTACAGCAAAGTGAATCCGGCCGATCCGCCGATCATGACGCTGGCCGTTACCACTCGCAGCATGCCGCTGACGCAGGTGCAGGATATGGTGGAAACGCGCGTCGCACAGAAAATCTCTCAGGTCAGCGGCGTCGGGCTGGTGACGCTGTCAGGCGGTCAGCGTCCGGCAGTGCGGGTGAAGATGAATGCGCAGGCGCTGGCGGCACTGGGCCTGACCAGCGAAACGGTGCGGACCGCGATCAGCAATGCCAACGTCAACTCGGCTAAAGGCAGCCTGGATGGCCCGACACGCTCCGTTACCCTGTCAGCCAATGACCAGATGAAGTCGGCAGAAGATTATCGCCAGCTGATCATCAGCTATAAAAATGGTGCGCCGGTCCGTCTGGGGGATGTGGCAACCATCGAACAGGGAGCAGAAAACAGCTGGCTCGGTGCCTGGGCCAACCGCGATGCGGCGATTGTGCTCAACGTTCAGCGTCAGCCTGGCGCCAATATCATCGCCACGGCAGATAATATCCGTGCCATGTTGCCCGCCCTGACCGCCGCTCTGCCAAAATCGGTAGAGGTTAAACTGCTCACTGACCGCACCACCAATATTCGCGCTTCGGTCAACGATACGCAGTTTGAGCTGATACTGGCGATGGCGCTGGTCGTGATGATCATCTATCTGTTTCTGCGCAACGTACCCGCCACGCTAATCCCGGCGGTAGCGGTGCCGCTTTCGCTGATCGGTACCTTTGCGGCGATGTACTTCCTCGGGTTCTCCATTAATAACCTCACGTTGATGGCACTGACCATCGCCACCGGCTTTGTGGTCGATGATGCCATCGTGGTGATTGAGAACATCTCGCGTTACATCGAGAAAGGGGAAAAACCGCTGACCGCCGCGCTGAAAGGAGCCGGAGAAATTGGCTTCACCATCATCTCCCTCACCTTCTCACTGATTGCGGTGCTGATTCCGCTGCTGTTTATGGGCGACGTGATTGGCCGCCTGTTCCGTGAATTTGCCGTCACGCTGGCGGTGGCGATTCTGATTTCAGCGGTGGTGTCACTGACCCTGACGCCGATGATGTGCGCCAGAATGCTGAGCGCGGAGTCGCTGCGCAAACAGAACCGCTTTTCGCGGGCCAGTGAAGCGATGTTTGATCGTATCGTCGCCACCTACGGTCGTGGCCTGAGCCGGGTGCTGAATCATCCCTGGCTGACGCTGTCGGTGGCGCTGGGCACGCTGGTCCTGACGCTGCTGTTGTGGATGGTGATCCCGAAAGGCTTTTTCCCGCAGCAGGACAACAGCATTATTCAGGGTACGCTGCAGGCCCCGCAGTCGGTCTCCTACGCCAGTATGGCGCAGCGCACCCGCGATGTTGCCTCCATCATCATGAAAGATCCGGCGGTTGAGAGCATGACCTCGTTTGTCGGCGTGGATGGCACCAATGCTTCGCTGAACAGCGCGCGGCTGCAGATCAACCTCAAGCCGCTGGATCAGCGCGACGATCGTATTCCTGCTATTCAGCAGCGCCTGCAACAGCAGGTCAGTGAAGTGCCGGGCGTGCAGTTGTGGCTGCAGGCGGTGCAGGATCTCACCATTGATACCCAGGCCAGCCGCACACCGTACCAGTTCACACTGCAATCGGGTTCACTGTCGTCGCTCAGCACCTGGGTTCCGGCCCTGCTGACCCGGCTCAGCACCCTGCCACAACTGCGCGATGTCAGCAGCGACTGGCAGGATCAGGGGCTGGAAGCCTATGTCAACGTGGACCGCGACAGTGCCAGCCGCCTCGGCATCAGCATGGCGGATGTCGATAATGCGCTCTATAACGCCTTTGGGCAGCGGCTGATCTCCACTATCTATACCCAGGCGAATCAGTATCGTGTGGTGCTGGAGCAGGATAATAACGCCACGCCAGGGCTGGCGAGTCTGGATGCGATTCGCCTGAACAGCAGCGACGGCGGCAGCGTGCCGCTGAGCGCCATTGCCCGCATCGAGCAGCGCCACACGCCGCTGAGTATTAACCATCTCGACCAGTTCCCGTCGGCGACCTTCTCGTTTAACGTGGCTGACGGCTATTCACTGGAAGACGCGGTAAAAGCCGTGTCGCAGGCGGAAGCGCAGCTTGGCATGCCCGCCGAGCTGATGACTCAGTTCCAGGGCAGCACGCTGGCGTTTGAGGCCGCACTGAGCAGCACCGTCTGGCTGATTGTGGCGGCCATCGTCGCGATGTACATCGTGCTGGGCGTGCTTTATGAGAGCTTTATTCACCCGATCACCATTCTCTCGACGCTGCCCACCGCAGGTGTCGGCGCACTGCTGGCGCTGATGCTCAGCGGCAATGAGCTGGATATCGTGGCGATTATCGGCATCATCCTGCTGATCGGCATCGTGAAAAAGAACGCCATCATGATGATCGACTTTGCGCTTGCAGCCGAACGTGAACAGGGTATGAAGCCGGCAGATGCCATCTATCAGGCCTGCCTGCTGCGCTTCCGCCCGATTCTGATGACCACGCTGGCGGCCCTGCTTGGCGCGCTGCCGCTGATGCTCAGCACCGGCGTAGGTGCCGAGCTGCGTCATCCGTTGGGCATTGCCATGGTCGGCGGGCTGATTCTGAGCCAGGTGCTGACGCTGTTCACCACGCCGGTGATCTACCTGCTGTTTGATCGGCTGGCGTATGCCACCCGCCGCCGCTTTGGCCGCACGGAGGCCGCAGAGTGAAATTCTTTGCCCTGTTTATCCACCGGCCCGTCGCGACGACCCTGCTGACGCTGGCCATCGCCCTTGCGGGCATGCTGGGGTTCCGGCTGCTGCCGGTTGCCCCGCTGCCACAGGTCGATTTCCCGGTGATTGTTATCTCGGCATCACTGCCGGGTGCCTCACCGGAGATTATGGCGTCGTCGGTGGCCACGCCGCTGGAGCGCTCGCTGGGACGCATCGCGGGCGTCAGTGAAATGACCTCCACCAGTTCGCTGGGCAGCACCCGCATCATTCTGGTGTTCGATTTTGATCGTGACATCAACGGCGCGGCTCGCGATGTGCAGGCCGCGATCAATGCGGCGCAAAGCCTGCTGCCGACCGGGATGCCGTCGCGTCCCACTTACCGCAAAGTGAACCCCTCTGATGCGCCAATTATGATCATGACGCTGACCTCGGATACCTACAATCCCGGTCAGCTCTATGATTACGCCTCGACCCAGCTGGCACAAAAGCTGTCGCAGATCGAGGGCGTGGGCGACGTTACCGTGGGGGGCAGTTCGCTGCCCGCCGTGCGGGTAGCGCTGAATCCGCAGGCGCTGTTTAATCAAGGTGTCTCGCTGGATGCGGTGCGCACCGCGATCTCGAACGCCAACCAGCGCCGCCCGCAGGGCGCACTGGATGACGTGCAGCAGCGCTGGCAGTTGCGCACCAATGACGCGCTGCAGACCGCCCGTGAGTATCAGCCGCTGGTCGTGCACTACAACAACGGTGCAGCGGTGAAGCTGTCTGATGTGGCGACCGTTGAAGATTCGGTGCAGGACGTGCGTAACGCCGGGATGTCACGCGGTAAACCGGCCGTGCTGCTGTTGATCCGCAAAACGCCTGAAGCCAACGTTATCGATACGGTTGACCGCATCCGTGCCGAGATGCCGCTGCTGCATGAGGTGATACCGGCCGCCATCGATCTGCAGATTGCTCAGGATCGCTCGCCCACCATTCGCGCCTCGCTGCATGAAGTGGAGCAGTCTCTGTTAATCGCCGTGGCGCTGGTGATTCTGGTGGTGTTTGTTTTCCTGCGCTCCGGTCGCGCCACGCTGATCCCCGCCGTCGCCGTGCCGGTTTCGCTGATCGGCACCTTTGCCGCAATGTACCTGTGCGGCTTCAGCCTGAATAACCTGTCGCTGATGGCGCTGACCATCGCCACCGGCTTTGTGGTGGATGATGCGATTGTGGTGCTGGAGAACATTGCCCGCCACGTCGAAGCGGGCATGAAACCGCTGGCCGCCGCGCTGAAAGGGGTACGGGAAGTCGGCTTTACCGTGCTGTCGATGAGCCTGTCGCTGGTTGCCGTGTTCCTGCCGCTGCTGATGATCGGCGGACTGATTGGTCGTTTCTTCTCTGAGTTTGCCATTACGCTGTCGGTGTCGATCATCATTTCGCTATTTATCTCCATCACCCTGACACCGATGATGTGCGCGTATCTGCTGAAGCCCCACGGGCCGCGCAGCCAGCCCCTTCGGCGCGGCGCAGGCCGGCTGCTGATGGCGATTCAGCAGGGTTATGGTCGTTCGCTTAACGTGGTACTGAACCATGCACGCTGGGTCATGCTGCTGTTTTTCGCCACCATCTTCCTGACCGGCTGGCTGTTTGTTCATATCCCAAAGACCTTTATGCCGGAACAGGATACCGGGCGACTCTCCGGCTTTATCTCTGCTGACCAGAGCATTTCGTTTCAGGCGATGCGCAGTAAGCTGCAGGATTTTATGGAGATCGTCGGTGCCGATCCCGCTGTAGACAGCGTGGTGGGCTTTACCGGTGGCATGCGGACCAATAGCGGCTCAATGTTTATCTCCCTGAAGCCGCTGTCAGAGCGCAAAGAGAGTGCCGTGGAGATCATCGCGCGGCTGCGCACAAAGCTGGCAAAAGAGCCGGGTGCCAGCCTCTATCTGAATGCGGTGCAGGATCTGCGGGTCGGTGGCCGGGAGTCGAATGCCGGCTATCAGTATTCACTGCTGTCGGACGATCTCGCCGCGCTGCGGACGTGGGAGCCGAAAATCCGCGAGGCGTTTTCTGCCCTGCCGCAGCTGGCGGACGTGAACTCCGATCAGCAGGATAAAGGCAGCGAGATGGCGCTGACCTATGACCGCGAAAGCATGGCGCGGCTCGGTATCGACGTCTCTCAGGCCAATGCCCTGCTGAATAACGCCTTTGGTCAGCGTCAGATTTCTACCATCTATCAGCCATTAAACCAGTACAAAGTGGTGATGGAGGTCGATCCACGCTACACCCAGGATATCAGCGCCCTGTCGCAGATGTTTGTCATTAACAGCGAAGGTAAAGCGATACCGCTGTCGTGGTTCGCCCACTGGCAGCCAGCAAATGCGCCGCTGTCGGTTAACCATGAAGGGCTGTCGGCGGCATCGACCATCTCGTTCAACCTGCCAGAGGGTGTATCGCTGTCACAGGCGTCGGAAGCGATTGAACGCACCATGACGGCGATCGGCGTGCCATCCAGCGTGCGCGGCAGCTTTGCCGGAACCGCGCAGGTGTTTCAGCAGTCGCAGAGCAGCCAGCTCTGGTTGATGCTGGCGGCGATAGCGGCAGTCTATATCGTGCTGGGGATCCTCTATGAGAGCTATGTCCATCCGCTGACAATCCTCTCTACCCTGCCTTCGGCGGGTGTCGGTGCGCTGCTGGCGCTGGAACTGTTCGATACGCCCTTCAGCCTGATTGCGCTGATCGGGATTCTGCTGCTCATCGGCATCGTGAAAAAGAACGCCATCATGATGGTCGACTTTGCGCTGGAAGCCGAACGCAACGGCCAGCTCAGCACGCGGGAGGCGATATTCCAGGCCTGCCTGTTACGCTTCCGGCCCATTATGATGACCACGCTGGCGGCGCTGTTTGGCGCGCTGCCGCTGGTGCTGAGCAGCGGCGACGGTGCGGAACTGCGCCAGCCGCTGGGGATTACCATCGCGGGCGGCCTGGTGATGAGTCAGCTGCTGACGCTCTACACAACGCCGGTGGTCTATTTAATGATGGATAAGCTGCGGCGCAGAAAACGCCCGCTGGCCACCGCGCAGCAACAGTAATGGGTCTGGCGACGACGGACGGCGGATGTGACGCCTTGATCGGGGGGATTGATGACTACGCAAAGCACTAACGTCCGCTGGCAACTGTGGATTGTTGCCATCGGTTTCTTTATGCAGACGCTGGATACCACCATCGTCAATACCGCGATCCCGTCGATGGCACACGACCTGGGCGTCAGCCCACTGCACATGCACTCGGTGATCGTCTATTACGTGCTGACGTTGGCCGTCATGCTGCCGGTCAGCGGCTGGCTGGCGGATCGCTTTGGCGTGCGCAACATCTTCTTCTGCGCGATTGTGCTGTTCAGCCTGGGTTCGCTGCTGTGCGCTCTGTCCGGCACGCTGGATCAGCTGGTGCTGTCGCGCGTGGTTCAGGGGATTGGCGGGGCCATGATGGTGCCGGTGGGTCGCCTGACGGTGATGAAAATCGTGCCGCGCGAGCAATATATGTCCGCCATGACCTTTGTGACCCTCCCCGGCCAGATTGGTCCGCTGCTCGGCCCGGCGCTGGGCGGTGTGCTGGTGGAGTACGCCAGCTGGCACTGGATCTTTCTGATTAATATCCCGGTCGGCATTGCAGGCGCTATCGCCACCCTGATGCTGATGCCCAACTACAGCATGCAGACACGCCGCTTTGATTTCGGCGGCTTTATCCTGCTGGCAACCGGCATGGCCCTCCTGACACTGGCGCTGGATGGTCAGCGCAGCAGCGGCGGTTCGCCGTTGCTGCTGGGTGCCATGATACTCACTGGCTTGTTCTCTCTGCTGTTTTACCTGATGCATGCGCGCGGCAATGATAACGCGCTGTTCAGCCTGAAGCTGTTTGATCATCGCGTTTACGCTATTGGCCTGCTCGGCAGTTTTACCGGTCGCATCGGCAGCGGTATGCTGCCCTTTATGACGCCAATCTTTCTGCAGCTCGGCATGGGTTACAGCCCGTTTCACGCCGGTCTGATGATGATTCCGATGGTGCTGGGCAACATGGGAATGAAGCGCATTGTGGTGCGCATCGTCAATCTCTATGGCTACCGCAATGTGCTGGTGATGTCGACCATAGCACTGGCGCTGGTGGTCCTGCTGTTCCCGCTGGTGGCAATCCTGGGCTGGGTCTGGCTGCTGCCGCTGGTGCTGTTTCTGCAGGGCATGGTCAACGCCATCCGCTTCTCGTCAATGAATACCCTGACGCTGAAGGAGTTGCCCGATGAGCTGGCCTCCAGCGGGAACAGCCTGCTGTCGATGATTATGCAGCTGTCGATGAGTATTGGCGTCACTGTGGCCGGGCTGCTGCTGGGCGCGTTTGCCCAGGAGAGCGCAGCAAACAGCGCAGCGGAGCACCAGATGTTTATTTATACCTACCTTTGCATGTCGCTGATTATCATCCTGCCCGCGCTGGTGTTCTGGCGCGTACCGCCACAGGTGAGTACCAACGTTGATCTGCGACGCCGGAGAAAAAAATGAGAGTTAACCTGCGCCTGGGCATCGGGGCCAAACTGTTTATGGCGATTTTCGCCACCTGCATGCTGGTGCTGATCACCATGCACTGGGGCGTTCGTCTCAGTTTCGAACACGGCTTTGTCGACTATATCAAGCGCGGCAATGAGCAGCGGTTAAATCTGCTCAGCGATGCGCTGGCCGATCAGTATGAGCAACACGGTAACTGGGATTTTCTGCGCCACAACGATCGGCTGGTCTTCACCATGCTGCGTTCACTGGAGCAGAATCCCGACAGCAACAGCCAGCTGCCGCCACACGGCTGGCGCACCCAGTTCTGGATCCTCGATCAACAATATAAAGTGATGGTCGGGCCACGTGCGCCGGTGCCGCCGGAGGGAACGCGCCGCAACATTACCACCAGCACCGGCAAGGTGGTCGGCTGGGTCATCGGCTCCCCGCCGGAGCGGCTGACGCGCAGTACCGATATTAACTTTGATCAACAGCAGCGGCGAACCAGCTGGATTATCGTGGGGCTGTCAACGCTGCTGGCGGCGCTGGCGACCTGGCTGATGGCGCGTGGCCTGCTGGCACCGGTCAAGCGGCTGGTCGACGGCACGCATCATCTGGCGGCGGGTAATTTTGCCACCCGCGTTGAAGTCAGCAGCCGGGATGAGCTGGGCCAGCTGGCCGGTGACTTTAACCTGCTGGCCAGCTCGCTGGAGAAAAACGAAAGCATGCGCCGCGCCTTTATGGCTGATATCTCCCATGAGTTGCGCACGCCGCTGGCGATCCTGCGCGGTGAACTGGAAGCGATGCAGGATGGCGTACGCAAACTGACGCCAGACGCTATCGCCTCACTGCAGAGTGAAGTCGTGGTGCTGACCAAGCTGGTCGAAGACCTGCATCAGCTGTCGCTGTCGGACGTGGGTGCCCTCGCCTACCGCAAGCAGGCGACCGATCTGGTGCAACTGCTGGAAGTGACCGCAGGCAGCTTTGCCGAACGTTATCGCGCGCACGGCCTGACGCTGAAGCTGAATCTGCCCGACCACGCCCCTTTCTTCGGCGATCCCGACCGCCTGATTCAGCTGTTCACCAACCTGCTTGAGAACAGCCTGCGCTACACCGACAGCGGTGGACGGGTTGAAGTGACGCTGAAGTATGAAGCCCCCCACTGGCACATCGAGTTTGATGACAGCGCACCAGGGGTGGACAGAGAACATCAGGTGCAGATTTTTGAGCGTTTTTTCCGCACCGAAGGCTCGCGCAATCGCGCCAGCGGCGGCTCGGGCCTGGGCCTGGCCATCTGTAAAAATATCGCTGACGCGCACGGCGGCGACATTCATGCGGCGCACTCTGATTTAGGTGGACTGAAAATCGCGCTACACTTGCGCTATGTTCCCCCTGTGTAGACGCTTATGAGCCAGGAAAACCATGACCCGCTGATTCTGGTGGTCGAAGATGAGCCGAAACTGGCGCAGCTGATGATCGATTATCTGCACGCCTCGAACTACCGTACCCATCACATCGCCGACGGCAATGCGGTGCTGGAGTATGTGCGCCAGACGCCACCCGATTTAATGCTGCTGGATTTGATGCTGCCGGGCACTGATGGCTTAACGCTGTGCCGCGAAATCCGTCGTCATTCCGAGCTGCCGATTATTATGGTCACCGCCCGCACCGAGGAGATTGATCGGCTGCTGGGGCTTGAGCTGGGCGCGGATGACTACATCTGTAAACCCTTCAGCCCGCGTGAAGTAGTGGCGCGGGTCAAAACCATTCTGCGCCGGGTAAAACGGTCGGCGGAGGAGCCGCAGAGCGCCTCGTTACTGCGGGTTGATGAGAGCCGATTCTTCGCCAGCTGGCGTGAAAAGCCGCTGGATCTTACCCCGGCGGAGTTCCGGTTGCTGAAAACCCTGTCGCTGGAGCCGGGCAAGGTCTTTTCACGCGAACAGCTGCTCAACCATCTCTATGATGACTATCGCGTGGTCACCGACCGCACCATCGACAGCCATATCAAGAATCTGCGACGCAAGCTGGAGAATCTTGACAGCGAGCAGCCCTTTATTCGTGCCGTTTACGGCATGGGCTATCGCTGGGAAGCGGACGCCTGTCATTTGATCTAGTTTGATCCCGATCAATTTACTTCCCTTTTCTCACTGCCTACAATTCCGCACCTTTTGCAGGGCCTGACGGCCCTGCTTCTGCCGCTTAAGGCGGCATACTGACCTGACATCAGTGAGAACATCATGAAACCCGAACTGCTTTCCCCCGCCGGCACGCTGAAGAACATGCGTTACGCCTTCGCTTATGGTGCCGATGCCGTCTACGCTGGCCAGCCGCGCTACAGCCTGCGGGTGCGCAACAACGAATTTACCCACGAGAATCTCGCTCTGGGCATCAACGAAGCGCACGCGCTGGGAAAAAAATTCTATGTGGTAGTAAATATTGCGCCGCACAACGCCAAGCTGAAAACCTTTATTCGTGACTTAACGCCAGTGGTGGCGATGCAGCCCGACGCGCTGATCATGTCCGATCCCGGCCTGATCATGCTGGTACGTGAGGCTTTCCCGGCGATGCCGATTCACCTGTCGGTACAGGCCAATGCTGTCAACTGGGCCACGGTAAAATTCTGGCAGCAGATGGGGTTGAGCCGGGTGATTCTGTCACGCGAGCTGTCACTGGAGGAGATCGCTGAGATCCGCCAGCAGGTGCCGGAGATGGAGCTGGAAGTCTTTGTTCATGGCGCGCTCTGTATGGCCTATTCCGGTCGCTGCCTGCTGTCGGGCTATATGAATAAACGCGATCCGAACCAGGGCACCTGCACCAACGCCTGTCGCTGGGAATATAAAGTGGCGGAAGGCCAGCAGGATGAAGTGGGGAATATCGTCGGTATTCATGAGCCTATCCCGGTACAGGATGTGACGCCCACGCTGGGCATCGGTCAGCCCACCGACAAGGTATTTCTGCTGGAAGAGAAAATGAAGCCGGGCGAGGTGATGAGCGCGTTCGAAGATGAGCACGGCACCTACATCATGAACTCACGGGATCTGCGCGCAGTGGCGCACGTGGAGCGGCTCAGCGAGATGGGCGTACATTCACTGAAGATTGAGGGACGCACCAAGTCCTACTACTACTGCGCCCGCACCGCTCAGGTTTATCGCCGGGCGATTGATGATGCCGCGGCCGGTAAGCCGTTTGATCCCACACTGCTGTTAACGCTGGAAGGCCTGGCCCATCGCGGCTATACCGAAGGTTTCCTGCGCCGTCATACTCACGACAGCTACCAGAATTATCAGCAGGGCTTTTCGGTCTCGGATCGCCAGCAGTTTGTTGGTGAATTTACCGGCGAGCGTCGGGGCGAATGGGCGGAAGTGGCCGTGAAGAACAAGTTTATGCTGCACGACAGCGTGGAGATCATGACGCCCGAAGGCAACCTGAATGGTCAGCTGGATGCGCTGCAGAATGCCCGCGGTGAACCCACGGAGGTCGCACCCGGCGATGGCCATCGCGTCTGGCTGCGGGTGCCGGAAGAGGTCGATCTGCGTTTTGCGCTGCTGCTGCGCAACTTTGACCATGGCGAAGATACCCGGGATCCTCATAATCGTTTACCAACGGAAACAATTTGAGGAAATCAGAACAGGATCACAGACCCCTGCGTAGCGCTGCTTTATAGTCCCGCCTGCTGCTAACGAGTAACAACTAACGGCAGATTTACCAGGAACCACCTCATTTACCCGCCCGGCTCCCCCGTGCGGGTTTTCTTTTTCCTCTCTTTCGCCAATAATTTACTGCTGGCAGCTGTGCTATACATTCCCTTCTTACTCTGTAGTTCTTCAAGGAACGCAAAATGGATAATAAACCGCTTACGCTGCTCATCCTGAATGGGAAAGGCGCGGGTAATGATGATCTGCGCGAAGCCATTACCACCCTGCGTGAAGAAGGCTTCAACATTGCGGTGCGTGTCACGTTCGAAAAAGGCGATGGCGACAGGTACGTCAAAGAGGCGATTGCGCTGCAGGCGGAAACCGTCGTTGCAGGCGGTGGCGATGGCACCATCAATGAGATCGCGACAGCGTTGGCGGCATCAGATGCCGATCATCGCCCGGTGCTGGGTATCCTGCCGCTGGGAACCGCCAACGACTTTGCCACCAGCGTCGGCATCCCGGAAGAGATGGAACCGGCACTGCGACTGGCGATTCAGGGCAAAGCGAATGCCATCGATCTGGCCAGAGTCAACAAGAGCCACTACTTCATCAATATGGCAACAGGCGGATTTGGCACCCGCATCACCACAGAAACACCGGAAAAGCTGAAATCGGCGCTGGGCGGTGTCTCCTACTTTATTCACGGCCTGATGCGCATGGATACGCTGAAACCCGATACCTGCGAAATCAGCGGTCCCGATTTCGCCTGGCAGGGTGATGCGCTGGTTATCGGTATCGGTAACGGGCGTCAGGCGGGCGGCGGTCAGCGCTTATGCCCTGGTGCGCTGATCAACGATGGCCGGCTTGACGTCAGTATTGTTACCGCGCAGGAGTTGCTGCCGACGCTGCTGCACTCGCTGACCGGCGACGATGACAATCCCGGTATCGTCACCACGCAGCTGGAGTCGCTGACGATTCGCTCTCCGCACGAGATGACCTTTAACCTGGATGGTGAACCGCTCTCCGGACGCGAATTCGTGATTGAGGTGATGGCGGGCGCGCTGAGCTGTCGCCTGCCGCCGCAGTGTGAACTCCTTTCCTGAGTATGGGTCAGGGGGCGAAAGCCCCTTCAGATTTCTGACAAACTCACAGCTGAACGAATTTAGCAGCAACGCATTAGCTTAAAGCGTAGGGAACACGGGCAGAGGAGGAAAGCGTCCCGCGTCCGGGACGACGCGGGCCGAGCATGCCAGGGATGGCGGCTTTTGCGACTTTCCGATCTGACTGTGTTCCCTTCGTCGGCTGGGTCTTACAGCCAGCAGGGGCAGACGCTGTCAATAATCTTAAGAGGGCGAAAGCCCCTTTTCACGCTGGCCGCCCGTCGTTTTACTACCACGCCGCCCTTTTTGTCGCCAAATAATACGCCAGTTCATTACCCTATTTCGCCCCAGAAAACAGTCTGTGACTGGCTTCACAACTCTGCCAGACTAACTTGTATGGTAGTATTAAACGGCGTACTTTTTCATCATTGAACGCTGACTGAAAGGCAACCAGGATGAAAATTGTTAAGGCGGAAGTATTCGTAACCTGCGCAGGCAGAAACTTTGTTACCGTGAAGATCACCACCGATCAGGGGCTGACTGGCGTGGGTGATGCCACGCTGAATGGCCGCGAACTGCCGGTCGCCTCCTACCTGAAAGATCATGTCTGCCCACAGCTGATTGGCCGCGATGCGCATCAGATCGAAGATATCTGGCAATACTTTTATAAAGGCGCTTACTGGCGTCGTGGTCCGGTTACCATGTCGGCTATCTCTGCGGTTGATATGGCGCTGTGGGATATCAAAGGTAAAGCCGCGAATATGCCGGTTTACCAACTGCTGGGTGGCGCTTCACGCACCGGCGTAATGGTTTATTGCCACACCACCGGCCACACCATCGATGAAGTGATGGATGACTACGCGAAACACAAAGAGCTGGGCTTCAAAGCGATCCGCGCGCAGTGCGGCGTACCGGGCATGAAAACCACCTACGGCATGGCAAAAGGCAAAGGCCTGGCCTACGAACCTGCAACCAAAGGTAACTGGCCGGAAGAGCAGCTCTGGTCAACGGAAAAATACCTCGATTTCACCCCTAAACTCTTTGCCGCGATCCGCGATAAATTCGGTTTCGATGAGCATCTGCTGCATGACATGCACCATCGCCTGACGCCGATTGAAGCGGCGCGCTTCGGCAAGAGCGTGGAAGATTATCGTCTGTTCTGGATGGAAGATCCGACGCCTGCCGAGAATCAGGAATGCTTCCGTCTGATCCGCCAGCACACCGTCACGCCGATTGCGGTAGGTGAAGTGTTTAACAGCATCTGGGATTGTAAGCAGCTGATTGAAGAGCAGCTGATCGACTACATCCGCACCACCATCACTCACGCAGGCGGTATTACCGGGATGCGGCGCATCGCTGATTTTGCCTCGCTTTATCAGGTACGCACCGGCTCGCACGGTCCTTCTGATCTCTCCCCTGTCTGCATGGCGGCTGCACTGCACTTTGACCTCTGGGTGCCGAACTTCGGCGTGCAGGAGTACATGGGCTTCTCCGAACAGATGATGGAACTGTTTGATGCTAACTGGACCTTTGACCAGGGCTACATGCATCCTGGCGACAAGCCGGGCCTGGGCATTGAATTCAACGAGAAACTGGCGGCGAAATATCCCTATGAGCCTGCCTATCTGCCGGTCGCCCGTCTTGAAGATGGCACGCTGTGGAACTGGTAAGGAGAAACACATGAAAAGTGTTGTTATTGAACAGCCGGGTGAACTGGTGGTAGCTGAACGTCCACTGCCACAACCCGCGGCGGGCGAAGTCCGGGTTAAAGTGGCTTATGCCAGCATCTGCGGATCGGACGTGCACATCTGGCACGGTCATAACCCGTTCGCGAAATATCCGCGAGTGATTGGTCACGAATTTTTTGGCGTGATTGATGCGGTGGGTGACGGTGTCGACGCGGCACGACTGGGCCAGCGCGTCGCAGTCGATCCGGTGGTAAGCTGCGGTCACTGCTATCCCTGCTCGGTAGGCCGTCCGAATGTCTGTACCACCCTGCAGGTAATTGGCGTGCACCGCGACGGCGGCTTTAGCGAGTATGCGCTGGCCCCGGCCAGAAATGCCTGGCACCTGCCGGACGCGATTCCCGATAAACTCGCCAGCCTGGTCGAGCCTTTCACTATCGCCGCCAATATCACGGCATTCCTCAAGCCACAGCCGGATGATGTGGCGCTGATTTATGGTGCCGGTCCGATGGGGCTCACCGCCATTCAGGTGCTGAAGGGCGTCTATCAGGTGAAAACGGTGATGGTAGTGGATCGCCTGCCGGAACGTCTGGCGCTGGCTGAGCAGAGCGGTGCCGATCACTTGTTCGATAACAGCGAAATCCCTCTGGCGGCGCAGCTTGAGGGCGTGCAGCCTACGCTGGTTATCGACGCAGCCTGCCACCCCACCATTCTGGCAGAGGCGGCTGCTCTCGCCTCACCCGCCGCGCGCATCGGTCTGCTGGGCTTCTCCGGCGAACCGTGCAGCATTACTCAGCAAAGTCTTACCAGCAAAGAGCTGTCGCTGTTTACGTCGCGTCTTAACAGTAACCGCTTCCCGCAGGTGATTGAATGGATGGAAAAAGGGTTAATCCAGCCAGAGAAGCTGGTCACCCACTACTTCCCGCTGCAGGAGATTGAACGCGCGATGACCCTGTTCGAAAAAGATCCGCGCACCTGCTGCAAAGTGATCCTTCAGATGGGTTAATGCCTACTGAACACCAGGTGTCCTCTGCCGGTGTGTACCCGCCGGCATAATTAAAAAGATAAAACAGATCACGGAGTATGTATGTTCAAGAATCTGCGCTGGACCCTCGTTTTGTTGCTGTTCCTGGTTTATATGATCAATTACCTTGATCGTGTTGCCCTGTCGCTGACGATGCCGCTGGTTGAGAAAGATCTGGCGATTAATGCTGAGCAGTTCGGCATGATCTTCGGCAGCTTCTTCTTCGGCTATGCCCTGTTTAACTTTGTCGGTGGCCTCGCCACTGACCGCTATGGCCCCAAAATCGTGCTGGCCGTGGCCGTGGGTGCCTGGTCCATTTTCTGCGGCATGACCGCACTGGCCACCGGCTTCTGGTCGCTGCTGATCCTGCGAGTGCTGTTCGGCATGGCTGAAGGCCCGATCTGCTCTTCAGCTAACAAAGCGATTAATGGCTGGTTCCCGAAGAAACAGGCCGCCACGGCGATGGGCTTACTGAGTGCCGGGTCACCCTTAGGTGGCGCAGTCGCCGGCCCGATCATTGGTTATCTTGCCCTGGCCTACGGCTGGCGTCCGGCCTTTGTGATCGTCTGCTGTATCGGTCTGGTATGGATGGCGTTCTGGCTTTTCTTTGCCGCTGATAATCCGGCGAAGAGCAGACTTGTCACCGAAAAAGAGCGTCAGCTGATTGATCGCCTGAAAGCTACCAGCCCGAATGATGAGGTAGACCTGTCTGAGACACCCCATCCGTTTGGTTACTATCTGCGCCAGCCGATTATCCTGGTCACGGCGTTCGCCTTCTTCAGCTACAACTACATCCTGTTCTTCTTCCTGAGCTGGTTCCCGGCCTATCTGGTACAGGCGCACGGCCTGGATATCAAATCGATGAGTATCACCACCATGATCCCGTGGATTGTCGGGTTCGTTGGCCTGGCACTGGGTGGCTGGATCTCCGATAAAATCTTTAATATCACCGGCAAACTGTTGTTGTCCCGCAAAATTGTGCTGGTGGTCTCACTGCTGGCAGCCGCGATTTGTGTGGCGCTGGCGGGTACGATAAAAGAGGTGGTTCCCGCCGTGATGATGATGTCGGTCTCCATTTTCTTTCTCTACATCACCGGCGCGATCTACTGGGCGATTATTCAGGATGTGGTGCACAAGAGCCGTATCGGCAGCATCAGCGGCTTTATCCATCTGGTGGGGAGCCTTTCCGGCATCATCGGGCCGATCGTCACCGGCTTTATTGTTCAGCACACTGGTAAATTCGATAGCGCCTTTGTGCTGGCGGGTTGTATCGCCGCGCTGGGGGCTTTCCTGGTGCTGTTTGTGATTCGCAGTCCGAAACCTGAGGATAAACCGGTTTCGGTCTGAGTGTTGTTCCGCTAACAGAACGATGATTTTGGGGCGCTTTGCGCCCCGTTTGCCATAAGGACGGACTATGTTACAGATTGATCGCCTCCCCGCTGAGGTCCGGCGCCCCGCTTACGACCGCAGCCAGTTAAAAACCCGCATGGTGCATATCGGTTTTGGTGCGTTTCATCGCGCTCATCAGGCACTCTGCAGCGACAGGCTGGCTGAACAGGGCAGCGACTGGGGATATTGCGAAGTTAACCTCAACAGCGGCGCGCTGATTCAGGCCCTGCGTGAGCAGCATCTGCTCTATACCCTGACAGAGATGGCCGATGATTCCCTGCATACCCGGGTGATTGGCGTTATTACCCAGGCGCTGCACGGTAAAAGTGACGGTATTGAGGCGGTGATTAACGCCATGAGTCAGCCTGAAGTGGCGATTGTCTCCATGACCGTCACTGAAAAAGGCTACTGCCATCAGCCCGCCAGTGGCAATTTAAATCCCGATCATCCCGATATCGTCCATGATTTGCAGCATCCGGATGCGCCGCGCTCGCTGCCAGGTCTGATTCTGGCCGCGATCCGCCGCCGCCGTGACCAGGGGTTACCTGCCTTCAGCGTGATGTCCTGTGACAACATGCCGGAAAATGGTCACGTCACCCGCAACGTGATTGTGCAACTGGCGCGGCAGCAGGATCCGGCGCTGGCAGCGTACATTCAGCAGCACGTTACCTTCCCCTCAACCATGGTCGATCGCATCGTTCCGGCAATGACCGATGCGGCGTTTGCGGCCCTGAGCGCACGCCTGGGTTCCAGCGACCCGGTTGCGGTTGAAGCAGAACCCTTCTTCCAGTGGGTGATTGAAGATAACTTCGTCAATGGTCGTCCGGCGTGGGAAAACGCGGGCGCAGAACTGGTCAGCGATGTCCTGCCCTACGAAGAGATGAAACTGCG
This sequence comes from Pantoea sp. F_5, assembly GCF_008631595.1. NCBI lineage: Bacteria > Pseudomonadati > Pseudomonadota > Gammaproteobacteria > Enterobacterales > Erwiniaceae > Pantoea > Pantoea sp. F_5. Next base: position 448,398 of record NZ_VWUO01000001.1, on the reverse strand, counting down.
CATGCTGAATGGCAGCCACTCTTTCCTGGCGTACCTTGGCTTCCTGGCGGGTTATGAGTACATCAGCGACTGCATGGCCGATCCCCATTTCCGTGCCGCTGCCCGTTCACTGATGATCGATGAGCAGGCTCCTACTTTGCGCACTCAGGGCGTGGATCTCAATGCCTATGCCGATTCACTGATTGCGCGCTATGAAAACCGCGCCATTAAACATCGCACAGGACAGATTGCCACTGACGGCACACAGAAACTGCCACAGCGTATGCTCGACAGCCTGCGCTGGCACCTGCAGCGCGGCAGTGACTGCGATCTGCTGCTGCTGGGCGTAGCGGGCTGGATGCGCTATGTCGGCGGCGTCGATGAACAGGGTCAGCCGATTGACATCCGCGATCCGATGAAAGCGCAGCTCGCAGAGTGTGTTGCCGCCAGCGAAGAGGGTGAGGCTCGCGTGCGGGCATTGCTCGCCATCCGCGAAGTCTTCGGCGAGGATCTGGCGCAGAATGGCGACGTGGTCGCCCGGCTGACGGCCTGGTATCAGCAGCTCACCACCCAGGGTGCGCGAGCGACAGTGCATCAGTGTCTCAACCGCGGCTAAAAGCGCTGGCGCAGACGCAGCGCGCTGATTAGACTGACACTTTCCCATCGCGCTGGCCCCGGCCAGCCGTAATATGGATATTGCTGCATGTCGATCGCCTATACCATTACTACCAGCGAACCGGTAAATCAGCAGATTTATCGTTATCTGCGCAAAGATATTGTTACCTGCGCAATTCAGCCAGGTTCGCTGCTCTCTGAAAAAGAGGTCTCAGCACGCTTCAACGTCTCACGCCAGCCGGTGCGTGAAGCGTTCATTAAGCTGGCTGAAGCCGGACTGGTACAGGTATTGCCGCAGCGCGGCACCTTCGTGCGCAAAATCTCCGCTAAACGTGTCGCGGATGGCCGATTTATCCGTGAGGCGGTGGAGGTGTCGGTAGTGCGTCGTGCCGCGCTGGAGATTGATGATTCCGCACTGATGGCGCTGGAACATAATCTGCAGCTGCAGCGCATGGCTGCTGAGCGGCATGACAGCCAGGCTTTCCTCACATTGGACGATGAGTTTCATCGTCTGATCGCTGAAAGCATTGACTGCAAGCTGGCCTGGGAGACGGTAGAAAACATAAAAGCGGCCATGGACCGGGTGCGGTTTCTGACACTGAGTGAAGTCTCACCACCGGAGAAGCTGATTGAGCAGCATGAAGAGATTTTTGCCGCTTTGAAGCGTCATGATGCCGACGCTGGCGAAGCGGCAATGCGTCGTCACCTGCAGGAGATGATCTTCTCTATTACCCCGATTGCCGAGCGTAACAGCGCCTGGTTTGAAGCGCCCTGAACCTGAAACTGCCCGCACCGCCTGATTGAAGGTCGATGCGGGTCTTCGCCATCACCACCACTGATGAAAATGGTGCACCGGTCCGATACCTTTCCCGACCTCCAGCGAATCCGCCTGTAACAATGCCTGCTGCAGCCAGTTTTTCGCTTCTTCAATTGTCTCTGCCCAGTCAGCATGACGCGGACGCAATGCGGCTAAGGCGGCCGACAGCGTGCAGCCGGTGCCATGGGTATGGCGGGTATGCACCCGTGGCGTACTGAATCGCTGTTCCGCTGAGTGAGTAATCAGCCAGTCCGGACTCTCCGCCGCCGCCAGATGACCGCCCTTCATCAGCACAGCCTGACAGCCGAGTGCCAGCAATGCCCGCCCCTGCTCGCACATCTCTGCCTCATTAGTGGCAATAGCGCAATCCAGCAACGCTGCCGCTTCCGGCAGATTTGGCGTGATCAGCGACACCTGCGATAATAACTGCTCCCGTACGCTGGTCACGGCATCGGGCGAAAGCAGCGCATCACCACTTTTCGCGACCATTACCGTATCCAGCACGACAAACGGGATCTCAGCCCGCCTCAGCCGGGCTGCAACCCGTTCCACAATGGCCGTTTCAGACAGCATGCCGATTTTTGCGCTGTCGATACGCACATCATCCAGTACCGAATCGAGCTGGTCGGCAACAAAGTTCGGTTCAATGCGATAAACAGACTGCACGCCCTGCGTGTTCTGCGCCACCAGTGCGGTAATCACACTGGTGCCGTAGGCACCCAGAGCTGAAAAGGTTTTCAGATCGGCCTGAATGCCCGCGCCGCCACTGGGATCGGTACCGGCAATCGTCAGAGCATTAATGCGCTTCATGCTCCACCTCCAGCGTCCAGAGTGCATCAATAAACGCCATGACAAAGCTGCCCGGCCCGACTGCCTGCGCCGCCGCCTTTCCCCCCGCCAGGGCCATGACCTGACAGGCTGCCGCCACGTTCATGAGCCTATCGCCTGGCAGAGCACTGAATCCTGCCACGACAGCAGAAAGTGCGCAGCCGGTTCCGACCACGCGCATCATTAACGGGCTTCCACCGGTTATGGCGAGGATTCGCTGACCGTCGGTGGCATAGTCTACTTCGCCGGTGACAATGACCAGCGTGTGCCAGGTCTTTGCGAGTTGCTGTGCCGCATCGAGTGCTGCATCCGCCTGATGTAGCGTATCGACACCGCGCCCGCCGCTGGCCTGCTGCGCCAGCGCCAGAATCTCTGACGCATTGCCGCGGATCACCGCCGGTTGCTGGCTGAGCAGCTGCTGACAAAAGTCGCTGCGCAGCGTTAACGCGCCGACGGCCACCGGATCGAGCGTCCAGGGTGTGCCCGCCTCCCGGGCGGCAGTGACGGCAGCCTGCATCGCCTGCTGACGCTCGCGGGTTAAGGTGCCGACGTTAATCAGCAACGCATCGGCAAAGCGGCTGAACTGTGCCGCTTCGTCAGCATCGATCACCATTGCCGGTGAGGCATTGAGTGCGAGTAACACATTGGCAGTAAAGTTCTGGACCACGTCATTGGTCATGCAGTGCACCAGCGGTGACTGACGGCGGAAAGTGTGCAGAATGGGCGCGAAGTGCGCGGCAGAAAGGTGTTGAGATTGATGTGTCATCGTAGCTCCCAACCGGCGAACAAGAAGGCGAATGCGGTCAGGCATCAGACTTCCCTACGCTGGCATTAATCCAGATCAGGTTCAAAGGGTATTTCTCAGCCCCAAAGGGCACCCCTAGTCTTTGATAAATATGAAAAAATTAGATGTTTGTAGCTTTACAACCTAGTTTGATCATAAGGCAGTTGATCCCACCTTGTAAACCTCTTTGTATCCCATAACTCACAAGAGCAGATATAAAAAAAACCGCTCCTGAGAGCGGCTTTATTTCTTAAACGAGTTGATGATTATTTGCCAAGATGGGCTTTAACTTTTGCTGTTCCGTTCCCTACAGCTTTAACTGCGGCTTCAAGTTCAGCTTTCGTTACACCCAGGGCTTTTGTCCAATATGCAACTTCCCAAGATTCACTAAGACTAATAAAACGCTTGTCTTCTGGTTCTCTTCTAGTCAGATCATCAGCCATTTCAAAACTCCAGAGGTTGATAAGATTATTTGTTCTATTTAGGAACAGGCACAGTACCTGCCCTGTACAAAAGACTAGCTATCAAGCGTAACGGTGTCAACCACAAAACACACCATGTAGATTTTCAGCAAGAAAATCACACTACATATTGTGTATATATCAATTTTTGAATGTCATCTGATTAAGATTAAATGTCATAGAATACCGGCTATTTTCTATGCGACTATGTGCCACTCCGTTAAAGATGTGCGTCAGTTCTGCACCATCAACATGCACATGCACTTAAGTTGTTAGATTCTGATTGATTGAAGGTAATTTGAGATTGAACGAGTCAGAGGCAAATGTGCTCGCCATGTTCTCAGGTCTGTTGAAATAAGCTGGCGTAAAGCTGTTTGCATTGTAACCGCTGCCAGTGCCAAGATAATTCTGATCCATCTCCTTACCTGCCATTGTTAAAACTACTTTTTTATTATTGGCAATAAAAAACCCCTGTACCCCGTTAAAGGGACAAGGGCTGACAAGCAAAAGCTTTATTGTTTGGTTGCGAGGGCAAGCAGCACAGGCCAGGATCTGGCGATCCTTGTTGCTACTGTAGATTGAGGAATGCCGAATAAATCTGCGCATCCTTTCACATTCAGAATCTGTTGAAGCTTATCTTCTGGCACATCCCAAACGACTACAATTCCCGCTTGATCGGTAAATTGAATTTTCATTATTTCACCTTATAAATGGGCTAATTGGACTGGAAGCAGCCAAAAAAATCACCGCCATTTCAATAATAATGACGATGATGAAAGTTATTAACTTCTTGAGCATTACAGGCTGGCGCTGATCTTCAATGTCATATTCGTAACATGGTTCACTGGCAAAATCCCAGCTTCGCTATAAATATCTTCTTCGCCTAAATCTTTCTCAATCAGGTAAGAGTAATATTCTTGCAAATCATTGCTTCGAGCCAGGCGCGTATTGGTAGAAGCTGGAGAATAGATGTGCTGATAAGCATTTGTGCCAGCGCGGAAGATTGGTAGCATTACCATTTCATTACTTGCAAGGAATGCCGTCAGAAGCGGATCGGTTACTTTGATAACATCAACGCTTAAACCCGGAAGGCTCATTGTCTGCACGTTTGGTAGCAGATCCTGACGTTGGAAAATAATATTACCCTCAGCTAGTGGGCTAACATACTGAAAAGCTTCTTTCATTGAAGGATGGAAGCGCAGACGGTTATAAGCTTCAGCACCTGAAAACACCACTACACGAGTGATATCAGAATACAAACCATCAGCAGCGGTATTGATTCGATCAAGATAGCCATTGAACACTTCTAAAACATCTAACGTAGTGCTTGACGCTAAATCAATAGTGTCCGTAATGAAAGGCGCGTCAAAGCTTGCAGCGTAATCGATCACTTTGCGTTCATTATCGGTTTCAGTGAACGGCGTATAAACTTCACCCTTGAATAGAGCACGAGCATACATTGATTCCACCGTGCGCTTGTGTGCTTTCGCGTGAGCCTGAATGTAATCGCCTAAAATGTCTGTATAAGTTTCATCATCAGTGCGACCTGCACGGCGGTTTCCCTTTTGGAAATCAGCGGCGCTAATGGTATCGTGACGAAGGAAATAAGGAATTTCCACAAGGTAGTTAGAGGCGTTGCCACGTTCAGTGGAATTATGTTCAAAACTATAACGCTTTTGAGGTGTATTTAAGAGAGATTTATTTGATTCTGCAAGACGGTCAAACGCTACTCTAATAGATGCGCTTGATTCTTTATCAAAAATACCTAAAGCCTGTAAAAGGTAGTTTTGTTGTGAAGTTAAAGAAAATGCAGGAACAAGATCAGTCATTCCCCATTGTGAGTAATTAAAATTAGCCATTTATTATTATATCCCTCTATTAGGTTGTTGGCAGGTCAGTAGCATCAGAGAAACGGACAGCCGGATCAGCGGAAAGCAGCTCTACAGCTTTGTCTACGTCATTGCATTGTAGTGCGAAGCGTTTAAGCCAAACGTTTGTACCTGCAACAAGCACAGGAATGGCGTCAGTGCTTTGTCTGGCATATTCCAGCACAACATAAGCTGATGTAGCATCAGGGCCAACAAGTGCGCCTGTGGAAGTAATTACGCTACCAGGCTGAACATCTTGCTTCAAAACGACATTGATAACACGACGGCTAAACGCGGCGATCTCGTGCGAAACCACATCTTTAATAGTAAGTGGTGAATTAGGGTAAGCGATCATTTTATATGATACTCCTTGTTGTTATTTTTTCATCTTTTCGATAAGTCGATCAGTAAGAGACATTTCTTTTACTGAAGACTTTTTTGTTTTTTGCATTTCTTCTGCCATCTCTTGAATGCGGCTTAATACATCAGCTTGAGTTGCAGACTTAGCTAAAGTTTCAATCTGTCCACCGTCGAAAACTTCTATAGCGGCTTCTTTGGCAAGTCTTACAATCTCGTTTGCGACTTCTGGATCAGCAAACATTGTGATAGCTACTTTTCCGTCTGAAGTAGCTTTCTTTATAATTATGTCTTTTTTCATTTCAGACCTTTAGATAAAAAATGGCCTCTCAAAATTCTGAGAAAAGCCGAATAACCAATGATCATTTATAGCAATGATTTTTAGGAGAATGCTATCCGAATAACAAGATAGCTATAAACATTATGAGTAATTTTTTCTGTGAAAACGCCGCTGATAGCCACGCTTTTAAATAAGAAGGGGCGAGCCCCTTAAATAATCTAATGGTAAGCAGAAAATGCCATTAACTGCTAACTGCCTATGGGTAACAAATCCTTATGAGGAAGGCGTAAGGCGACACCTTATTAAATGCTCACATTTTTACTATGAGTTTATGCAGTTCGGGTAATCACCCCCTTTCAAAACACAGGGGAACGCGGCACCCTGCTGTAGAAGAAATTGGATAATCCCCTGCATAATTTATTATACACGATTATGCGTATCTATGCAATAAATTTATCGCATTTATTCAATAATTTCAATTTAAATGAATATATATTCGCTTTAGTAAATAACTGCATTCATCTGAGGCTTCATAATATGTTCAATTGTGCTGCTGATAGCCGCTACGATGGTTCCGATTGTCATCAGGTTAAAGTAATCAGTTAAGTGATTCTCTAACAGGTATTTCCGATCCTCTTTTGTGAGTCTATCGCTATAGCTAAAATACTTATCTTTAAGCCAGAATTGATTAATAATAAATATTGAAGTGTCGGAGTACTCACCATAGATAAGGCTGTTTGCTACAGGCTCAACCGTTGAGTAGAATTCGTCAAAGTCGGCTTTGATGTGTCGTTCTTTTTCCATCAACTCATCTCTCCTCTTTTAATGTATCGATAATGCCGCAAACTAATGCGGCCTCTTGTTCAGTCAGCATAAAAGCTCTTGCTACATATGAAGGGCTTTTGCTTTGTTCGTATGCGTCAATGATCTGCCGGTATTGTCTGTGTTTCTGCAATCGACGAAATAGAATTGGATTATCATCCATTATATAACCCCTTCACATAACTCATTTATATCAAATGCATCGTCATTAGCAAGGCGGTTGCTATATAGCCAGCCTTGATAATGTGTTAGATCTTCAAAGATAAAGTGCCAGGGTTCTTTAGCTTTGAACTCTGCTGTTTTAACTTTTCGGGGGTTGAAATAGACTCCATCTAATTGGCAGATTTCATCGATAAGATTTTTTTCTTCCGGGGAAAGCTCTGGAGATTCTCTAACGTTTATTTTAATAACTGGCGGTTTGCTTTTGCTTAAGAAGTTTCTTTTCGATTTTCGCTTTTTCAGCTTATTGTTGAATCCGTTATAAAGTTCTACTTCGGCAAAATTTGATTGGCTGCAATAACCCACTCTCCTCCTTTTCTATTTTTTAAAATTTAAAATGGCAGATCTTCTTCATATTCATAATGTATAGCAGGCTGATTTTTGGTAAAATTGCGCTTAGTTGGATTTATATCATAGCTACAATACTGCTGGATAACGTTATCAATATCCGGCTCGTCGCCGCTCAAATATGATCCTGAGGACTGGTAATAATCAGGATAGTTGGGATAGCCGTCACTATAAGAATTGTTTTGAGTCTGTTTAACTGAAACCTCATCCATCTTAGCGGCTGGAGTGAAAGGATCACTTGCAATGGTAAAGCTGGGAACCGGGAATGGATCGTCTATATCATCTACGTTAACTGTATGGGCTTCCCGCCGAGATTCTGATCCGTCCTTTGCATCCTCTGCGTACCGTGTCCCACGATTTTCGCTATAACTCCTGCCAGTGGCGCTCTTATTGATTGGTAGCACTGCGTACAGGTTACTGTTTCCTCCGCCTCTGATAGTCTTGGTTATTAGCCCCATTTCAATCAGAGACGCTATCCACTTCTCAACTGTCTTTCTTGTTACTCCAAGCACATCTGCAATCTTATTATAAGAGGGGAAAACTTCACCTGTTTTTACCTGCCACCCTTTAAGGTAGGCATAGAGCATTTTATGATTAGCGGTGAACTTATAAGGCTGTCCGTTGTGCTCAATGGTGCTCCGAGACAAAATATCATAGTCAATCATTAGAAACTGACTGCTTTCAGAACTGCAGTGATCTTGGGGATTGTTTTTCATAGTTTTTATCCTCTTTAGGGCTCGTCACTTGGTGTGACATTGATGATAGGTATTGTTCTATAATTTTTGCTACAAGAGCCGCTGATGCCATGCCCTGAGTATTAGCTTCATAGATCAGGTCTTTGTAGACCTGCTGCTTCAGTAGAATTTTCATATTCAATCTCCTGTATGGGTTAATATTAATTTACTGACATTCTCAGTTAGCTATCAGGATTGATAACCGCTACAGCCGACAGGAACAATCGGTGCATTTTCAGAGAGTATTTTATTTTCTCAATGCTGGGGGCATCTGGATTATGTTTGCAATATACCTGTAGCTGTTGCCGGGTATATTCATTATTAATTAAGGCGTGTAAGAAATCTGAGGACGGATTACTTAGGAATTGATTTTTCGGTTTACTAATGGAGCCTCCTGTTTTTTGGTTGCAATAAAAATTTTTTTTCTTATAATTTCATTATAACCTATTTTTAACACATCAGTCAAGTCGTATACAAAAAAATTTTATTATATGGATAGATGTGCTCATAATACATAAAGCGATATTTTGGATCAAGCATTTTTTGTTAATTTGAATAATTACCGCCGCTGGCACTCCCGCTGTGTATGACTTATATGAATGTCAAAAACCACATGCCTCATTTAAGGCTCCTGTAAGCCTCCGTGAGCGGTTTTAATGTAAAGGTATACATATGTATTACCACAACCCTGTTAGGCTCTATGAGACGCTCTGGTGAGGTTTTACCGACAGTACAAAGCAGTTATTTATTTGCTTGGTTTCAACCTACCTATAGTAGCTATGGAAAATCTCGCCTGGCTCTGGTTGCACCCGTTATACGATATTCAGAGGAGTTAGCACAGTACCCGTTAAGAGGGTTAAATCTACGTTCCCATAGCCCGGCAGCAGCCGCACCTCAAGTAGCAGAATTCTAACCTTTGCCTGTACGAGTCTATGGTATGGAACAAAGTGGAATGGCATAGCTAACGAGTGTTAGAGGGATGTTTGCACAGTTAAGGGTTATCTAACTGGGTGAGCATAACTCTTATACATCCAGCACAACTCCAAGAGCTTGCACAGTAATGTGAAAGTGATTGGTTAAGTTGTGTTATTGAGTGTCTGGATTGCAGCCTTACCGTAATCCTGATAGTCAATTACATCCAGCACGAATCCAAGAAGGGAATACAGGATTTATTGTATTTCCTGATTGGTTATGAGTGTTAACAGAGGTGAGCACGAATGCAATGAGGGCAGACCTCTGTGTTACCTTCTCTTCATTGGACGGCTCCGGTATGGAGTCCGGGTATGGGATCTGAGAGCCTGCTCAGGCTTCAGTAAACAAAACAGAACTAAAAGAATTCAAAGGCCTTAATTAGTATTTAATTTATTGTTTATTATTATAGTTAGTGTAGTAGTTAATATAATAGTGGTAATAAATGGAGACCCCTGCCCCCCCTAAACGGAGACCCCTATGGTAATAAATGGAGACTACATCCTAAACGGAGACCACCTACACTTAATCTTAATCAGCCTCCATTTTTCGTCTCCAGTAAGATACCTCCTTGCCTACCTGAACTGTCTATTACTTTAACTGTGCAATCCCCCTTAGCGGCAGCGAGCCGTGCAGGAGCAATAAACACACCTGTATCTGGCTCATATGCTTTCTTCATAAACTTGCTGATCTGGCAACTGGCTGTACGAAGGATTGCAAAAGAGGCTTTCACCCTGCCAGCATTGTTCTAATGCATCAGACGCTATATCAAAGTAGCGAACACACAGTTTTTTCTTTCAGGTAGCTGCTGCATCAATGGTAAAGCTGAATTCACTGTTAAGGTTATCAAATATCCGGCGTGAAGTTCTTCAGTCATCATTACCGCCTTTGTGCTTACCCATCGAGCCATAACGCTTAACATTATAGGATAAAACGCTGTTAATCACTGCCATAAATACCGCTTTAATCCCTGTTAAATCGAACTTAATTCAACCCACATTCTTACAACTATGTGTCTTTCAAAAGTCACTTTCTGACTTTCACTTTGACTTTGCTCGACTTTATAAGTTAAGCGAAGCCAGACGGGGCAAGGCTTGCGGCACAATATCGTTCATCCATCGTAAAAGTCATTTCTTATCTTTGCCAAGCAAATTCTCACCTTTCCTACTTGCTTTCACCAGTATTCTCGAATTTTTTTCTGTTCTCTGAGAAAATCGAAACACCTATTATTACAGATGATACTGTTTCAAAGTGAAATTATTTTTCAGGTTGGTAGATTTGTCTTTTGGGATTTGGAGCAATATTGGGATGAAAGGCTTAAAATCTAAAAACAGTTAGTTCATACAAGATAAACCACAAATTTACTGAACAAGAAAAGTTGCCCTTAATCTCTTTCAAAACTATTCTTTGTGCGATCAAATAGACCTTCAGCCCTCTCTTGCGTTCGAACTAAGTAAAAGGCAACACCTGACTAAATCAATCAAGTGCACGAAATGTCCATTATGTTAAAAAGTGGCAAATCCGAGTGTGTTTAAGGTGTTTCAGAACAAGTTTTAGTGCTGAATTGAGGAAATTGACGTGTTCTGCCGTCCTGATATTTTGGGATTTTGCGGAGTGAGGATGACGGCAGGATGCACGGCGCTTAGCAAAGCAGCCATTGAGATGGGATATTTTCTTTAATCAGTAGTAGAGTGTAGGCATGGCCTTTTTAGTTCCCCACGGCAGAGGGGGAATCTTAAAAGCTTTATTCTTAATGTCTGAAAGTTTTCGAATTATATTTTATCAAATAGTTCTCAAGAGGATAATTATGGCGGGCATTGGCTATTCGGTAGGTAAGTCTATTGACGACTTTCTGCTCGGTGACTTGAACGGTGCGATGTTGCACGCATGTATGGCCGTTGATGGTACTTCGAAAAAATCACACCCGGAAATGTACAAACACCGCACTAGATTTATAACTACGTTGCGAGAAAATTACTCAATCCTCCGTCCAATGTCTTTTCCAGGTTTAGACATCGAGCAAATAAGGTGGCCTGTTAAGATCTCTGCGGAACAAAAGCCTGAAGAATGGCCTGACACAGCCGAGGTAATTTATGGTGTGCACCGCTGTGCCCATGGTCATGGTGACGAATTACCTGCGGGTTTCGAACTAATACCTGACGTACTTCACGGTGATATGAAGAGCACAAGTTTGATAGCCACACCAGGTAGGGTGCAGATTTCTGACAGGGTGATCTTTGGCTTGCTCGCTATCGCCGTACTTGCATCAGTAAATCATAATTTGAATACCAAGGACGGATACTGGTTATCACTCAACCACCAACAATTTATAATTAACGAATGGTGGGGTAAGCGGGATGAGTTTTTAGTTATAGCCGCACCACATGATACACAGCGCGTGAATGTGGATTTAGGTAACTGGTATTCACAGGTGAATTCTGATAGCCAGCTTTAAAACGATTCGCATAATCTGTATGCAAGGTGATCTAAATGAGGAATGCAGATGAAAAAAGTAACAACCACCCTTCTATTGTGCCTGGTAGCTGCTAAGGCGTCAGCCTTGCAAGTAACGCTAACTGATGTTAAACGTGTTGAGAATGGCAGAACAGCCCTATGCATTTACACAGGGCATAACATAACTCGCACTGTTGAGGTTCCAGTAAGCCAGGATTGCAAGGCGGCTATGAGTTTTAAGATGGATGATTAATACTATTTTCTAAAGCCTGTACTATATTGCCGAATGTGGTTAAAAGTAGCGGGCTATTTTTTATATCTATCTTGAAAATCTTTTGATGACTACCTTTTTTCAATTCAGACTTATACTTTTTAGTCATCATGTCATGAATGTCTCTACCCGGTGAGATTGAGTAAATAATCAAAAATCCATCAGCAATGAAACTCCAGATAACAGCATCAATAGTATCATCATAAGACTGCCCAATGTTACTTACAATACCTTTAATTGTAGCATCATTGAAAGCACCTGAAGAATCGACAATCCTAAAAATGCAGACTTTAATGAATTTATCAATACTGAGTCGACTTAATTTGTTAAATCTAAGCTTATTCTGGAGGATGCAGTGCCTTAAAGCATCATCAAGGCTCTCATTTCCTACAACCCCTTGAAAATTTGGGTGTTTAGAAATAGACGCCCTCCATAGAATACTAAGTAAATAGAGGTAATACTTTTCATAATTGAAAGATTTTATTATAATATGGTCATTGTTTTTCCTAAAATTACTCCAATCTCTAAGAACACGAACGCCGTAATTTTCGAATGTTCTAGAGAGGTATTGCTCACAATCATCGCATAGCATTGGCTCTTTGGGATCAAAACTCCCCACTGTTGAATGTTTGCCCTTATGAACCATTACCAGCTTTCCATTCTCTTTGAGATTCTTATAGTAACTTCGAGGAATTATGTGAGAATGGCGTAAAATACTATCTTTAAGACATAGTTTACATATTCCTTTCATTGTTGATTCTCCAGAAATAATTAATTAGTCTGCTAGTTGCACCCTTATAATTCTTAGAAAGATGCCTAATTAAGTAATGCAGGTTTTTTCTTTAAAATTTTTCTGGCCCACGGGTATAGACTGTAGGGAAAAGTCTTCCAATACGAACTTAGATTTGAGGAGCGATAGACCACTCCTTTTGATTCTAGGGAGCAGATCACGCCATCACTAATTTCTCTTGAGATGGTAGAAGTATCATTTTCTAAAAATATCTTTAAATAACTCTTTTCGTCACTTGTTAGGTTCTTCAAGATTTCAAGACGTTCTCTATTTTCTTGAAAACCTCCCACTGCCTGGCTAAAAAATTTAAACATACGACTGACTAAAATAGCTGTAACCAGAAGAAATCCAGGCCCTAACCACGCTCCATAGTTTGCTCTAAATTCTGAAAGGTTCAACTGTTCAATCCATGAAGAAGGGCTGAACAAAATTATTGATAGTACAAAAGTAATTGCTACAACTAGGCTTGTGGGGAGTTTATTGTATGCATCTACAATGTCGGAAAAGTTGGGCAAAAGTCGCACCTTCTGATTTCTCAAGTTATGGCTAACTTATAGCCGTTTCCCTTGCTACAGACAATACTTATTTACTACCCAGCTGAGTAGAATGGTACGAAGGCAAAATCCGCACCTTGCCACTATACCAAAAAATTTGATTAATCTTTTTTCAACGTCTTAGGAATTCCCCTTCCAAGATGCTGACTCCAAAATTTTCGAGGGGAGTCGCCACAATAATCCTGAAGCTGTTTGTAGTCGTTTTTATATGCAGGCATGTTTTTTCCAAATGTAATTTTATCGGGAAGCATTTGGGTTTTGTCACCGATTACTTGGAATGTCACAGCTCCAAATTTTTTGTTCTCATCAATCAATTTCAAGATTGCTACAGTTTCAGTTTCTCCATTATGTAGCTGAGTGATATAGAATTTCCTATCAACGAAAAAATTGAGTAATGACGGCGCTTCGCTTTGGAAATTGATATACCATGTTAACGGCAATGCATCACAGATCTTTTCACTCATGATCTCGCCTGTGATGCTGCCATCTGTCTCCGGCTCCATGCTCATCACAATTTTAGCCTGTTCAACATCTAAACCCAAGTCATGAGAGTTAGCTAAATATTCCGCATTTGTTGACCAATCCCCTTTCAAAAATTCAGAATCGTACAGATAAACTTGCTTGAACTGAGAGTAAGACTCGGGGAACTGGTTAAGCCCGTCTAAAAAGCCGCTTGCTCCAGTTACACATCCAACTACGAAACTGCAAATCGCTGTAATTAAAGTGCTATGTTTTCGAATTCTATTAAACATTGTGAACTAGTCTTCCATTTCAACAAGTTTAAAAACCGTACCATCACTACGAGTCATTGTCCGATTATCAATATCTATATCAAATTCTATTGTTTCGGTTTGTTTTGTAACTGTAAAGCCAGTGCCACCCTCTGAATGTTTTTGTGGTACAATTTTGGTTATGTCCATAGAAACTTTGCCATCCACTATCGGATAAACAAGCTCCCATCTTCTATCCTGAAAGCGCCCTTCTGCAATATACCCGTAAGTAATACCTTCAAGCTCGACTGCAAATTTTTTCATTATTGTCTCCAGAGATAATCAAAATAAATAACTACAAGTTTTTACTCGTACAACCACTTTCCCGCTTTTGCTGATTCAGCGAACATCCTTATCGTTAAAGGTTCCTTTGTCTGAATAACGGGCTTGTCAGTAAACCACTTTCTAAAAAACCAAGGGGTTTCCCAAGGGTAATAGTGATCAATATCCATCCTTGATATATCGATATCAAACTTTTTCCCGAATTTCTCGATGGCTATAAGTAAATCCTCTTGATCAGTGTAATCCTGCAGGACATCATCAAGATCCACGGCATTACTCTTCGTTGGGAGCCATCCTAAAATAGGTAGTTCATCCTGAAAAAAAGTGAGCACTTCGTTATCTGTCACCATACCTTGTCATCACCCCGCGCGATACGATTGTAAGTCACTACGGTTTTATATGTGATTTGAGAAAAATCATTAGCCAGTAGCACCCATCCTACAACAGGAACAGTTCTTCCTACGAAAGCTCCTAAATTATTGACGTACATCGGCTTTAAAAGCTGAATGCTCTTGTTTGTTATGGTTGGGAGACGGAATGGCAGATGTATATCAAGGTAACGGCGTGACATTTTTGAGGCTATAGAAGTGCCTTTAGTGGCCGCTCCAGGCTTTGTACGGGTTTTCAGTAATGGCAATCCAAGGATTATGCTACTTACCGCCACTAAATCATGAATGCCGTACTGTTCATCGATTTTCTCAACGAATATCCAGAAAAACAGTTCACCAGCGGAAAGGTTTGTCATCCCGTTATAGAAGTACGTTCCGTTTAACTCTTCTGTCGTGTCCATACTAATAGCCCCACAGATAAGATAAGTCATGCTAACGGTTCGCTTGAAATATGTCCATCCACTGATAGCGAACCTTACAACCAGTTTAGTCCATCAAGCACATAGCAAACGCTAGAAAGAGGGAAGGTGTGCATATAACGCTTCGTTATTCCTGTCCCCGTCTTCTCATGCCCTATCACCTGCTGTAGGTGAGCAATGTTTGAAACCCAGCCGCCAGACGCCGTTGTTACAACCGCATGACGCATTGAATGTAAAATACGTCTCTGGCCGTGGTCGTCCAGGTATGGAATCTCAAGCTGATCTCTGACATCTGATATGGTTTTTCCTATCTTGTGCATATTGGTTCCTGCTACATCAGGGAAAAGCTTTTCAGTTTTAACTTTTGCAACATAGTCCATCAAACCTAGGTCGATTAAATGCTGGTGTATAGGGACTTGGCGTGTTGCATTCTCTGTCTTGCCCTGTCCACCTTCCGCAATCAAAAAGTAATGTCTCTGGCTATCCTCATCATACTTAACCTGAGATTTTGTCAGGGTGGCTATTTCTGCCCTCCTCGCCCCTGTATATGCCAAAAGTAAAATTATCCACTTTAACCAATCTTGCTTAGCTTCATTGATCGCATAAGAAACAAACTTTCGCATTTCCGACATGCTATAAGCGCCGTAACGCGCTTTACTTGGTGGAGCGACTACACCGTCTGTGGGAGACTTAGTTAAAATATCAAGATAATCAGTCAAATAAGTTTTGAAGAGTGATTTGTAAAGCTTCAGATGTTTATGCAGTGCTTCTTTCCCTAACAATTCTTCATCTGAGACATCTTCACATGAAATCAATTCTTGGATAGTCATCGAGCGGTAAGGCTGCTTAACACGCTTCGGAAGCCCTGCAATAACAGCCATTACCTTCTGAATGTCTTTTTTAGTGACAGTTGCTACATCGGTTTCATGACCAAGAACAGTTAGGAGCACTTCCATATAACGTTCGTTAGCATCAGAGATTTTAGCTCCCCAGCCTTTCCCTTTATCCTTTTTATAGTCTTTCCATGCCTGCCCAAGACTAAGAGAATGATGTGATTCAACGGTGCTTGCTGACTCGTGAGAGATGGTTTCAGAGGGTTTAAGCGATAAGAGTGTATTTCTATATCCGTTTAAATCCCCTGCATAAAATTGTTGGTACGCTTGGTGCAATAATGCGCGGTTCATATCTATCTGAACAGCCGCTGAATCTACTTCAAATGCGATTGTATGACCTGATTTTCCTTTTAGCCGCAATCCGGCCTCAAGCATCCTTTTTGTACCCTCACTGCCGTTGATGTACTCATTTGAAAAGAAATCGCGGACCTTATCAGCAGATGCGGATTGTTCCTTACCGTTAATGGGTTCATCCGTAAATTTACGTAGCAGTGGTGTTGTCCTAGGGATGCGTAGGGCCTCCTGATAATCACCTTCCAGAAAACTTCTTAGAATCTCTTCCAGTTCACTTTTTGTGACTAATTCAAGAGTATCAATGGGCTTAGCTTCGCTCTCTGTTGCTGGTGACCTTTCATACACCTCACCATTGAGCACAGAATCAATTTTGGCCTTGAGGTCATCAACATTCATTTCGCCGCTTTGGGTCATTTCAACAAAGGGAGTAATCTGTGCCATGTAAGCAGCAGCTTGTTTAGCGCTATCTGTTTTAAGCGTTTTCTTGAATAGCTTTCTGTTGGCTAAACGAAACTGTATGTAAAAAGTCCCGTTGCGATTGAGGGTGTGCTTGATTGACTTTGATCCCACTTGTGATACCTCACCTTATCCCATAACCTAATGTTTTATAAGGTGGTAAGGCTAACATCAAGATTTTTATGACTCATTTATCGCCCTACGCTGGCATTATCCAGATCAGGTAATACGGGTATTTCTCAGCCTTCACAAAGAAGGGCACCCCGAGTCATTAAAACAAAATCAAAAGATTGCGATTAACGTCCCGTTAATCCCTGTTCTGGATCATGCCAGCGGGAAGCCAAAGACTCAACCCTAAAACATCTTCCGTGTGCCAGTTTATTTCTCACGTTGGCTCCCATAAATAAATGGCCGGCAAAAAACCGCCAATAAGGCGGCTTAAGAAAATTATTTCAGTCATGATGATTTAAATTAAATCTATTTTCTGCATACATTTTCTTCATGCAGTTGAAGAGCTTTTGCTAACTCCAATTGGAATGCAAAGGACAGACGGGAGCGGCTGATGTTGATACCGTCAATAAAAATGATGTATGTAGGGTGAATAGTGATCATGCGCCCAATGTTTTACAAAAGTTTAGGCTGGTTTGACTTATCGTTATTCATTGTATGCCATCCGTCAGGGTGGAGGCAATCCCGGTAATGGATGACCGACCTAAAATACATAAAAATCATAAATTTAAAATATTACCAAACTCAGGGAGTGTACATTGGCGAGCCTCCCTTAGCCTAACTATACACGAACAAAAAAACGGCGTTTATGTAGCCAGCTCAGAATGGTGGAGCCCCCCTGAATAACATAGCGTTCCTGAGCCTCACGATATGTCATTTCACCTTTTTCAACCTGCTCAACGACAGCCAGTTTAAAGGACAGAGAGTAGTCACGTTGTGTACTTATAAAATACTGTTTCACACATTCTCCTTAACCATGGGAAAATTTGTCATCGCTATTCAGCGACGGGGCAAATTAATATTAAAAGGCGAGCCAAACGGCTCGCCTTTTCCTTTATAGAAGCCCAAGCATTTGTTGGATTGAAGTTAGTAATTCTTGTTGCGTATAACGATGAGATTGCATTGTAACATTCTCTGGGTGGTGTATGTGATTACGGATGAATGTTTGTAATGTGGTATCCGCTGGAGGTTTTACCATACCTTTAAACTCCCTAACCCATACTTTATCAAGCTCAATCCCCTTTGAATTTAGCCATTGCTCCATTATATTTTCACTTGGACAGGAGTTTTTCTCCTGCAAATAGCCATATAATTCATTATGCAATTCGACAGTTGCTAAATTGTATGCTTTGAAATTAATTTCTCCCCACGATGGAGACCAAGGAAACCATGGAGAAGTATCAGCTCTTTCCACAATATTTTTGTTATTCTCTTTTTTGAAAACAAACAGGCCGATATTTTTAAGATAAGGAGAAGATAAAAGGAAAGGAGAGTGCGTTGTAACAAAAACCTGTCTACTTTTTGATATAATCATTAAAGCTTCTAAAAGCTTTTGCTGTCCTGAGGGATGAAGACAGATTTCAGGTTCATCAATGAAAAGATAGAATGGTTTACTGATTCCTGCACCATGCGCATTACACGTTATCTCAGCGTACACTTGGAGTAATGATAGGGCCAGCGCCCTTTGCATACCATGCCCCTTTTCTCCCATAGGGACATTCACCCCATCATCAATCATGATGGAAATAGTTTTAAAGAAATTCTCTACTTGCAACTCTTCAAAGATGAAAGAAATATCTGCCATGCCAAATTGAGAAGAAAAAACCTCTTTAACTTGATTTTCGACTAAAGATATTTTTTGTCTTAATTGAGATTCTGGATGGTTAAACACGCGATGATATTGCTCAGAAAACGCCCTGTATTCATCTGTTGCAATATGACCCAAGGCTATTTCTTTTAGAAGCGAACCACATATAGTTGTAGAGCCAAATTTTGCTTCATTACTTGGATTTGTATCAGCCCAAATGAAGTTATTATCATAGAATTTCTTGAATGGAGCATCTATGCCACTTGGGTTAACAAATTCATTTCCGTTCCAAAATAATATTTTCTTTTCCCCAATCTCGCTACACCTCTTCACTCTAAAATAATTGGCCCCCTCATCCTCATACACATGCGAAGTGAATGCAGCAACTTTATTGGTTTGTACGTGAGCAGCAATTACCTCAGCTAAATTGCCAGTAAATAGCAACTCAGCTGAAAGTTTCTGAGGTATATTGTCCGGATCTGATTTACATATAAGATCCTCAATATTCTTTTTAGTTCCGTCCTTTATAAAATCTATAATTTCGAATACAGTTGATTTTCCGGCGTTGTTTTCACCCAAAAAGATATTAAGTCCACTACCTTCCTTTTCTCCATCAGGGATATTGAATTCCAATTCATTATCTTCCCCATAATACCCTTTAAAATTTTCTATCTTCAGTTTTTTAATAAACATTATTAATCCCTTATGCTAGCTGTGTATAGAAAAATAACCTGACGTAAAACATCTTATTTTCACATAACTTATAACAATGAAAATTAAGAAAAACCATGACATCACCCAAATAATTAGCTATTCCAACACAATTTATCAATAACGTAACACACAGTTTTCATAGGAAAGATGTGTAAGTATCTTCAAGTAATCCATGACCCGCTTTTCTCATGCCCTACAGCCTGCTACAAGTACGCTAAGTTGCCAACCCAATCAGCTAAACAGCCTGATTTCATTGTGTGCCGGAGGCTATGCACCAGTCGCCGCTGCCCATAGTCATCAAGATAAGGAATACCAAGCTGATCTCAAAAATCTGCTGGAACTTTGCCGATCTTCGGCATGTTCTTACCCGACACAGGAGAAAAGATTTTCTCTTTCCATTGGCGGTTCATAAAATTAAGGAATCCCCATTCGAGCAGTTTGGGATGTATTACACCCCGTGTATTCGCGTTCTCAGTTTTCCCCTGCACTCCTTCCGCGATCAGAAGATAGTGCCGCTGACAATCCTCGTCATATTTGATATGTGATTTTCCAGTTTGGCGATCTCGCTTCTCTTGGCTCCCGTATAGGCCAACAAAAGGATGATCCACTTGTGCCACCCGTCAGACTGCTTGAAAGCCCACTCCACAAACTTTCTCATTTATGCTGCACTGTATACTCCGAACTCGCTTTCGACGATGCAGCAACTACTCAATCAGTCGGGGACTTCTCCATAATATCTTTATTGCCAATCATGAAGGTTTTGAACAGCGATATATAAATCTTCAAATGCTTGTGGATAGACTCAGCCCCAACCGATTCCTCAGACAGGACATCATCGCACTCGATGAGTTGCTCAACCGCCATTAACCAATAAGGCTGCACAACACGCTCAGGCAGTTTTTCAATAATTTCCATCACCTGCTGGATGTTTTCCCTGGTGATCGTCGTTACATCTGTAGATGCACCCAAGACAATCAACAGGACCTCCATAAAGCACTCATTGGCCTGCGAGATTGCCTTCGTCCAGTTTTGGGCTTTCTCCTTTTTGTACATTTTCCATACACCAGCCGGTATTAACACGTATTCTGGTTGTGTTTCAGTTTGTTCTTCCTCATCTCCCGTAGGAATGACAATCTCGCGGTATTTCTGAGCAACTATCGGCTGAATATTGCGCCGTGGATCATTCAGAAATTGGTGCGCCAGCAATTGTTCATTCTGCTGTTTTAGGCGATTACCATACTCAGAAAGTCGCTGACCGAACTGTTCCGGTTGGGTAGTTCCACGTTGAACCAAAGCAATAACAGGAGAAGCAAACAGCACCAGCAATTGAGCTTTGGCGTGACTATCAGTCTCTAAAAACTTACGGAAAAACTTATTTTCAGGCAGGCGAAAACGAACATAATAGATCCCGTTACGTTTAATGGTATGGCGTATGGTTTAGTGTCCCATTTGAGAGTCTCAATGTGTTATGGCTGAACAAAACGTAACCAAAAGGAGTAATAATTTTTATATGAGGATAATCGCTAGGGCTACACTGGCATTATCCAGTACAGGTCAGCGGGTTATTCTCAGCCCTTTTCCGTTTGGAAAGCGGCCCCCCGAGTTGTGTTAAGGCTTGCAGCACACGGGAGATGTGAAGCGAAAGCAAGCGACACCAGTCCCACAAATAATCAGACCTGAAACAATTCACATGATCCCGATCAACTCTCAGCATTACAAAAAAAGGCTTAATGCTGCGGGTTAACGGGATACCTCTTTATAGGTAGCCCTGTTTATTACCCTGACGGGTAATATTTCCTGTAGTGACTCTGGTCGCCCCATAATAATTAGCCTGCTCGCAGCATCATCGTAAAAAACATTTTCTTTCATGGAGTTAAAAGCTCCGGAAGCAGAACTTCATACTATTCAGGATGTATGATGCGATTTTTAGCGCTTATTCCACACCGCCATCGATGGCAGGATATTATTATTGAACGTCGGGGTGCTATCGCGCCAAATGGCAGATCTTATCTTTCCACCTGTATTTCCGCACACTGTACGGGCTGCGGCGAAATCATTCATCGTGTCTATTATCGCGATATCAGTGACAGACAGGCACGCCGCTGGTTAGGCTAGCGTTCCTGCTGCGCTCAATCTGACACCGTTATAGTTAACAGTTAGTTAGCAATTTGTTAGTCTGATCACTAATCATCGTCTGACCAGACTCTCTCTATGCCACTGCTGTTTGAAAGCCTTAGCCATCAAATTTATCTGTCAGCTCCGCTGTTTATCCTGATTTTGCTGGGATACTGCCTGACGCGCCTGGGAAAATGGCCCGCCAGCATCAGTGAAGGGATGAACCGCTTTGTGTTTAACGTTGCGCTGCCCTGCATGCTGTTTCGGGTGATGAGCACCTTCTCGCAAAGCCCGCCGGTGGATGCACGTCTGCTGCTGGCCTTCTTTGGCAGTTGCCTGCTGGTGTTTATCGTCGGTCGGTTGCTGGCAACAAGGCTGTTTGATCTGGATGGCGTGGCGGCTTCGGTCTTTGCACTGGGTGGCATCTTTTCTAATAACGTGATGCTGGGGATTCCGGTCGCCACAGTGTTGCTCGGTCCAGAAGCCCTGCCCCCGGTAGCGCTGGTGCTGGTGTTTAACAGCCTGATTCTCTGGACCTTACTCACCGTTTCGGTCGAGTGGGCAAAACAGGGCAGCTTCTCGCTGCAGGGCGTCTGGCGTACCCTGATTGGGGTGATCAGAAATCCACTCATCATCGGCATTCTCAGCGGAACGGCCTGGAGTTTTCTGCAACGTCCTTTGCCGATGCTTGCCGCGGAACCGTTAAAGATGCTGGCTTCACTGGCCGCGCCCCTGTCGCTGGTGACGCTGGGCATGAGCCTGGCGCACTATCGGGTGCGGGACGGATTGAAAGAGAGCTATACCATCTGCCTGTTGAAGCTGGTACTGCAGCCAATGACGGTATGGGCTATCGCCTGGCTGACCGGCTTGCCGCCGCTGGAGAGTAAAGTGGTGGTATTGCTGGGGTCGATGGCGGTCGGAGTTAACGTCTATCTGATGTCGCAGAAATTCAATGTCATTCCTGGCCCGGCGGCGGCGAGTATGCTGTTTTCAACAGTGTTTGCGGCGGTGACGACGCCGATATGGATGATGCTGATGACGCTGGCGGGATACTAATAAAAAAGCCCCTCAGCACGGATGCTGAAGGGCTACTGTCTGGCTGACGAAACGTTATTCAGCAGACTTAGTACGGATCAGATAGTCAAACGCGCTCAGTGAGGCTTTGGCACCTTCGCCGCTGGCGATGATGATCTGCTTGTACGGCACGGTGGTGCAGTCACCCGCTGCGAACACGCCTTTCAGGCTGGTTTCGCATTTACCATCGATAATGATCTCACCCATTTTGTTGCGCTCAACCGCGCCTTCCAGCCATGGGGTGTTCGGCAACAGACCGATCTGGACAAAGATACCGGAGAGCGGCAGTTCGTGGGTGGTCTGCGTCGTACGGTCGATATAGTGCAGGCCGGTCACTTTGGTGCCGTCGCCTTTCACTTCGGTGGTCTGCGCGTTCAGGATCACAACAACGTTCTTGAGGCTGCGCAGTTTATCCTGCAGCACCTGGTCAGCACGCATCTCCCCGGCAAACTCCAGCAGCGTCACGTGTTCAACGATACCCGCCAGATCGATGGCGGCTTCAACACCAGAGTTACCGCCGCCGATCACTGCTGTGCGCTTGCCTTTGAACAGCGGGCCATCGCAGTGCGGGCAGTAGGTCACGCCTTTGGTGCGATACTCTTCTTCGCCCGGGACGCCCATGTTGCGCCAGCGTGCGCCGGTCGCCAGAATGATACTACGTGATTTTAATACTGCACCGGAGGCGGTTTCGATGGCGTGCAGTCCGCCCTCTTTCGCAGCCGGAATCAGTCTGATGGCGCTCTGGCTTTCGATGACGTCCACGTTGTAATCATCAACGTGTGCGCGCAGTGCACCTGCCAGTATTGCCCCTTCGGTTTTCGGCACGGAGATATAGTTTTCGATATCCACCGTATCCAGCACCTGGCCGCCAAAACGCTCGCCCAGCAGACCGGTACGGATACCTTTACGTGCTGAGTAGACCGCTGCCGCTGCGCCCGCCGGGCCGCTGCCGATAATCAGGACTTCGTAGGCGTCACGCTTGTTCAGCTCTTCCGCCGCACGTTTATCGGCGTTGGTGTCTACTTTGCTGACGATTTCCGCCAGGCTCATGCGGCCCTGACCAAACTCTTTACCGTTGAGGTAAACCGCTGGCACGCCCATCACATTGCGTTCCTGAATCTCATTCTGGAACAGGCCACCGTCAATAGCGGTGTGGCTGATACGCGGGTTAATCACCGCCATCAGGTTCAGCGCCTGAACGACGTCAGGGCAGTTATGGCATGAGAGTGAATAGTAAGTTTCGAAATGGAAGTCACTGTCCAGCGCCGCGATCTGATCCAGCAGGCTCTGTGCTTCTTTCGACGGATGCCCACCGGTCTGTAACAGTGCCAGCACCAGTGAGGTAAATTCGTGACCCAGTGGAGAACCGGCAAAACGCGGGCCGCTGTTCGAACCTGGGTTTGTGATCAGAAATGAGGGCTTACGCACCTGACGATCGTTCTCTTCGCGGAAGCTGACTTTGTCAGACAGGCCGGCGATATCAACCAACAGTTCACGGATCTCGGTTGATTTTGCACCCTCATCCAGGGTGGCGATCAACTCAACAGGTTTGGTTAATTTCTCAAGGTAAGCCTTGAGCTGTGTCTTCAAATTTGTGTCGAGCATAGTGATATCCTGGTCAAAAAATCGGGTGCCGCAGCACCCGATTGGAGAATGGTCGAAAGGGCGAAGCGGAATTAGATTTTGCCAACCAGGTCCAGAGAGGGAGCCAGTGTTGCATCACCTTCTTTCCATTTAGCCGGGCACACTTCACCTGGGTGAGAAGCCACGTACTGAGCCGCTTTCACTTTACGCAGCAGGTCAGAGGCGTCACGGCCAATACCTTCAGCAGTGATTTCGATGGCCTGGATAACGCCTTCCGGGTCAACGATGAACGTACCACGGTCAGCCAGACCTTCGTCTTCACGCATGATTTCGAAGTTACGGGTCAGCGCGCCAGTCGGGTCACCGATCATCGCGTACTGAATTTTCGCGATGGTGTCTGAAGAACCGTGCCAGGCTTTGTGGGTAAAGTGGGTGTCGGTAGAAACGGAGTAGATATCTACGCCCAGTTTCTGGAATTCTTCGTAGTGGTCAGCCACGTCGCCCAGTTCGGTCGGGCAGACGAAGGTGAAGTCAGCTGGATAGAAGAAGAACACACTCCATTTACCTTCAACGTCTTTCTCGGTTACGTCGATGAATTCGCCGTTTTTGAATGCTGCGTTTTTGAACGGCTTGATTTTGGTATTGATAATAGACATCTGTGGCCTCCGTTAAAATATGTGATGCAGGTTACATAATTTTCGGGCCAACATCTAATACGCGGTCGTTATCAATCTGATAAACGAAAGCTATCAAACGCTGAGAGCCTGATGCTCTCTGGCCCGGCAGGCAGTGTACAGCGATTTTTGTGACATTTAACCCGCTTTATCTTTTCGCCCGTCTTCGCGAATCACTGCTAGTTTTGTAAGACCGGATTATAAGGGAGCTGACCTGTGGAGATTCGTCCGTTTACGGAAGCCGATCGTCCTTTCCTGCGCACGCTGTTTCTGGCGGCGCGACGACACAACTGGCGCTGGCTTGACGGCAGCGAGTGGCAGCTGGAAGATTTTGATGGCGTGATTCTGGGCGAAACCGTGCTGGTCGCCGAAGCTGAAGGACAGCGCGTCGGATTTGCCGGGCTACTGGAGAACGACAACTTCCTGCACAGCCTTTATGTCGATCCTGAGTGGCAGGGACGCGGCGTGGGCAGCGCGTTACTGGAAGCCGTTGAAGCGTGTTTTACGTCAACCGGCGCGCTGAAGTGCCTGCAAAAGAACAAAGCGGCACAGGCGTTTTACCTGAAGCATGGCTGGAAAATGATTTCACAGGGTGAAGGCGAGCACGGCGGTTACGTGTTGATGCACTACCCGCTGGCCTCACACTATGCCAGCGGGTCGGGTCGGGCTTAAAGCGCGCGGAAGGCGATCTCGCCAGGGATGACGTCGCCCTGCCAGTAAAGCTGAGCCGCAACGCGTCCGGCCAGCTGGCGATAGAGCGCGGTAAACTCGCTGTCGGGACGGCGAATGACCGTCGGTTCACCTTCATCAAGATCTTCGCGCAGGTCAATATGCAGCGGCAGCTGGGCCAGCAGCTGCGTCTGGTAATCCTCCACCAGTTTCTGCGCGCCGCCGGTGCCGAAAATGGGTTCGTGGTAACCACACTGACTGCAGATATGCAGGCTCATGTTTTCCACCACGCCCAGCACTGGCACATTGACCTTTTCAAACATCACCAGGCCTTTGCGGGCATCAATCAGGGCGATGTCCTGCGGTGTGGTCACCACCAGTGCGCCGGTTACCGGCACGTTCTGCGCCAGCGTCAGCTGAATGTCGCCGGTGCCGGGCGGCATATCCAGCACCAGATAATCCAGCTCCGGCCACAACGTTTCGTTGAGCAGTTGCATCAGTGCTTTGCTGGCCATCGGCCCGCGCCACACCATCGCATTGTCGTCGGTTACCAGATAGCCGATGGAGTTGGTGGCCAGACCGTGCGCCATAATGGGTGCCATATGGGTGCCATCCGGCGATGTCGGGCGTTGATCCTGGGTGCCGAGCATGTTCGGCACTGACGGGCCATAGATATCGGCATCAAGAATGCCGACACGCGCACCTTCGGCTGCCAGCGCAAGCGCCATGTTTACGGCGGTGCTGGATTTTCCCACGCCGCCTTTGCCGGAACTGACCGCAATAATGTTTTTTACGCCGTTCACACCCGGCTGGTTTTTCACCCGCTTCAGGGTGGCAATATCGTGGCTGAGCCGCCAGTCGATGGCACTCGCGCCGGTCTGACGCAGCAGGTCAGCGCTGACCTGCTCTTTGAGGTCGTCGAACCCGCTGGCCCAGGCAAACGGCATCAGCAGTTCCACATGCAGCGTTCCATCCAGCTGCGCCACATGATGCAACGCCTTCAGGGCGGTGAGATTCTGCTTAAGGGTCGGATGCTCAAAGCTTCTCAATACGCCGGCCACGATGGCGCGAAGGCCCTCTGGCGTATGCGGTTCCCGGGATTGTCCTGTCATCCCCTGCTCCTTATTTCTGCTGTGCTTACGCTGTGTTTCAGCAATGTATGGTCAATGATATCAGATGCTCGTGGATCTGCGGCGACTGGCAGGGGTGAATCCCTTGTGTTTACGCAGGAGAAGCCTTCAGTTACCATCTAAGCCCGTTTTTTCAATCAACAGAAAGCTACGCAAACTATGACTCAAGTCGCTAAAAAAATTCTGGTAACGTGCGCACTGCCTTACGCGAACGGATCAATCCATCTCGGCCACATGCTCGAGCATATCCAGGCAGACATTTGGGTGCGTTATCAGCGAATGCGTGGCAATCAGGTTTACTTCATCTGCGCCGATGATGCGCACGGCACGCCGATCATGCTGAAAGCTCAGCAGTCAGGCATTGCACCGGAGCAGATGATTGCAGAGATGAAAAGCGAGCATGAAGCTGACTTTGCCGGTTTCAATGTCAGCTATGACAATTATCATTCGACTCACTGCGACGAAAACCGTGAGCTGTCTGCGCTGATTTACGGCCGTCTGAAAGAGAACGGTTTTATTAAGAACCGCACCATCTCGCAGCTTTACGATCCGGAAAAAGGGATGTTTCTGCCGGACCGTTTTGTGAAAGGCACCTGCCCGAAATGTAAGTCACCTGATCAGTACGGCGACAACTGTGAAGTCTGCAGCGCGACCTACAGCCCGACCGAGCTGATCGATCCGAAATCTGTGGTATCCGGGGCGACGCCAGTCCTGCGCGACTCCGAGCACTTCTTCTTTGATCTGCCGTCCTTCAGCGCCATGCTGCAGGCCTGGACCCGCTCCGGTGCGCTGCAGGATCAGGTGGCGAACAAAATGCAGGAGTGGTTTGAATCGGGTCTGCAGCAGTGGGATATCTCCCGCGATGCGCCTTATTTCGGCTTTGAAATCCCGGATGCGCCAGGCAAATATTTCTATGTCTGGCTGGATGCGCCCATCGGCTATATGGGCTCGTTCAAAAACCTGTGCGATAAGCGCGGTGACATTGACTTCGACGAGTTCTGGCGTAAAGACTCCACGACCGAGCTGTATCACTTCATCGGTAAAGATATCGTCTACTTCCACAGCCTGTTCTGGCCCGCGATGCTGGAAGGCAGCAACTTCCGCAAGCCAAACAATTTGTTTGTACACGGCTATGTCACCGTCAACGGTGCCAAGATGTCGAAGTCACGCGGTACCTTTATTAAGGCCAGCACCTGGCTGCAGCATCTGGATGCCGATAGCCTGCGTTACTACTACGCGGCCAAACTCTCTTCACGCATCGACGATATCGACCTGAATCTGGAAGATTTCGTCCAGCGCGTGAATGCTGACATCGTGAACAAAGTGGTTAACCTGGCGTCACGTAACGCGGGCTTCATCACTAAACGCTTTGACGGCAAACTGGCGGCTGAGCTGGCCGATCCGGCGCTCTATCAGACCTTCGTGGATGCGTCAGAGAAGATTGGTGACGCCTGGGCCAGCCGTGAATTCAGCCGTGCGATTCGTGAAATCATGGCGCTGGCTGACCTGGCGAACCGTTATGTCGATGAGCAGGCTCCGTGGGTGGTGGCGAAGCAGGAAGGCCGCGATGCCGACCTGCAGGCGATCTGCTCAATGGGCATTAACCTGTTCCGCATTCTGATGACCTGGCTGAAGCCGGTGCTGCCTTCGCTGAGCGCACGCGCCGAAGATTTCCTGAAGTGCGAGCTGAGCTGGGATGCTATCGCCCAGCCGCTGCTGGATCACCAGGTCGCGCCGTTTAAAGCGCTCTACAGCCGCATTGAAATGGCGAAAGTCGAAGGACTGATTGCGGCCTCGAAAGAGGATGCCGCTACCGCCAGTGCACCGGCCGCCACGGGTTCGCTGGCCGATGCGCCGATCGGTGAAACCATCACCATTGATGATTTCGCTAAAGTCGATATGCGCGTCGCGCTGATTGAGCAGGCGGAACTGGTGGAAGGTTCGGACAAGCTGCTGCGTCTGCAACTTGACCTGGGCGGGGAAAAGCGTCAGATCTTCTCCGGCATCCGCGCCGCTTATCCTGATCCGTCAGTGCTGGTCGGTAAAATGACCATCATCGTCGCCAACCTCGCACCACGTAAGATGCGCTTCGGTATCTCTGAAGGCATGGTGCTGTCAGCGGGTCCGGGCGGCAAAGATCTGTTTGTCCTCTCCGTCGACAGCGGTGCTGTGCCGGGTATGCCGATTAAGTAATCGCCTGTCGATGCTTAACAGGTTAAGCACAGTACCATTCTGAACCCTTCGCGCCGTATCACTGGCGCGAAGGGTTATTTTCCCCTCTTCGCATTCTCACTGCTACAGCCCCGCTTCCTTCTGCTGAATCCCTTTGCCCGTTGCTGCTACTCCGCGGCATAAATGTGATCGCTAGCACGCTAAGCGGTTAATGCGTATGATGAAGCTCAGTAAAAACAGGAGCCTGCCATGCTCACCGTGCTGTCTGTCTGCGGGCGCTATCTGCGCGCCTTTATCATCATTTATCTCTGCTTATACGCTGGAATCGGCATCGCCTCGCTGCTGCCCATTAAACTGCCCGGCAGCATTATTGGGATGCTAATTCTGTTCGCCCTGCTGGCATCGCAGATCCTGCCGGTCAGTTGGGTGAAACCGGGCTGCCATCTGCTGATTCGCTATATGGCGCTGCTGTTTGTGCCGATCAGCGTCGGGGTGATGAGCTACACCGATATTCTGACCGCACAGTTTGGTCCGATTGTTGTCTCCTGTGTCGTCAGTACCTTCCTGGTGCTCTCTGTTGTCGGCGTCAGCGCCCATCAGCTTCACAGCCGCCGTCCGGCCGGAGAGTCAGCCGATGAGTGAAATGTGGTGGTCACTGCCCCTGACGCTGGCGGCTTTTTTTCTGGCGCGTAAGCTGGCGTTACGACTGAAAATCTCGTTGCTTAATCCACTGCTGGTCTCCATGGGGATAATTATCCCGATACTGCTGCTGTTGCAGCTTCCTTACTCGCGCTATTTCGCAGGCAGCCAGATTCTTAATCAGCTGCTGCAACCGGCTGTGGTCGCGCTGGCACTGCCGCTGTATGAGCAGATGCATCAGATTCGTGCCCGCTGGAAATCGATTATTGGTGTCTGCTTTATCGGCAGCCTGACCGCCATGATCTCAGGCACCGCTATTGCCCTCTGGATGGGGGCCACACCCGACATTGCCGCCACCATCGTGCCTAAATCCGTGACAACGCCCATCGCGATGGCCGTCTCCGGTTCGCTGCACGGCATTCCCGCCATCAGCGCCATCTGCGTGCTGATTGCCGGTGTACTGGGTGCGGTATTCGGACACACGGTGCTGAACCTGCTGGGCGTGAAATCGAAAGCAGCGCGCGGACTGGCAATTGGCAATGCGTCGCATGCGCTGGGCACGGCGCGTGCCGCGGAACTTGACTATCAGGAAGGCGCATTCAGCTCACTGGCGCTGGTGATCTGCGGCATCATCACCTCTCTGCTGGCACCGTTTATTTTTCCGCTGCTGATGCACTGGTTTAGCTGAAAGTTTGCGAGAGATCTCGCAAAGTTGAAACATGCAACACAGGTTACATTGTCAGAGCGATGTGGATCACATATAAACCGGTGACTGGCACATCGCCTGCTGAATTTAATGAGGCTCACATGCATTCCCGTTTCCTCTCTGCTTTTGAGGCATTGCCGTCAACGCTGCAAACTGCACTCGCTCCCCTGCTGGACGATCCTGACTTTCATGCGCTACTCAGTGCCGACCAGGTCACCTCACTGCAACAACAGACACAAATGGAGGCCGATGCGCTGGCGCTGGCGCTGCTGCCCCTCGCGGCCTCCTGCGCGGTAGCGACGGTGTCGCATTTTAATGTCGGGGCGATTGCCCGTGGGGTCAGCGGCAACTGGTACTTTGGCGCTAATATGGAATTTGTCGGCACGCCGATGCAGCAGACCGTCCACGCTGAGCAGAGCGCGATTACTCATGCATGGCTGCGCGGTGAGCGCCAGCTCGAGACCATCACCGTTAACTACACGCCGTGCGGTCACTGCCGACAGTTTATGAACGAGCTGAACAGCGGCACCAACATTCGCATCAGCCTGCCACAACGCGCAATCAGCACCCTGGCCGATTATCTGCCGGATGCCTTTGGTCCGCGCGATCTGGACATTACGACCTTCCTGATGGACGAGGTGGATCACGGCTATGTGGCCGAGGGCGATGACCTGGTGCAGGCTGCGGTTGCCGCCGCTAATGCCAGCCACGCGCCTTATAGCCAGTCCCACGCGGGTGTTGCGCTGCTGACCACGGATGGCGCGATTGTCGCCGGACGCTATGCGGAAAATGCCGCGTTTAACCCGAGCTTCCCGCCGCTTCAGGCGGCACTGGTTCTGCTGAACATGCAGGGCGGCGATGTTCGTCAGATAAAAAAAGCGGTATTAGCCGAAGTTGAAAATGCCACGTTAAGCCAGTTCGCCGCCACGCAGGCGACGCTTGAGACATTTGGTTGCGGTGAGCTGCTACAGGTAACGCTGTACAAAGCATAACCCGCTGTCAGGGCGGCCACAGTTTTGTGAGCTTTTATTAACAAACGCTGTACTTCTGTGGGAAATTTCATAGGATCTGGCGCCAGAATTCACGCAAATACAAATTACTCTGAATAATTCAGGTTGCAGGATAGCAGCACGGTCGTGAATGTTTCCGCAGCGGTTACCCTGCCGCTGCCGGACCTGCAGTCTGAGCTATAACGGGTGAGAAAACTGGCGCTACCTTTCCGGCGTGACGCCAGACAACACTGCAACCGGAGCATTACCGCATGGAACTCGACTACGAAAGTAAACGCCCGCTGTATATCCCTTATGCTGGCCCGATTTTGCTGGAATTTCCCCTGCTGAACAAAGGCAGCGCCTTTAGCATCGAAGAACGTAACGAATTCAACCTCAACGGTCTGCTGCCCGAAGCGGTGGAATCAATTGAAGAGCAGGCGCAGCGTGCCTGGCGTCAGTTCCAGGACTTCAAAAACAATAACGATAAGCATGTCTACCTGCGTAACATCCAGGACACCAACGAAACACTCTTCTACCGCCTGCTGGACAACCATCTCGAAGAGATGATGCCGATTATCTACACCCCGACCGTGGGCGCAGCCTGCGAACACTTCTCTGAAATCTACCGTCGTGCGCGTGGCGTGTTCATCTCCTACCCTAACCGCGACCGCATCGAAGATATGCTGCAAAACGCCACCAAGCAGAATGTGAAGGTGATTGTAGTGACCGATGGCGAGCGCATCCTGGGCTTGGGCGATCAGGGCATCGGTGGGATGGGTATTCCGATTGGTAAGCTGTCACTCTATACCGCCTGTGGCGGCATCAGTCCGGCTTACACCCTGCCGGTGGTGCTGGATGTTGGCACCAACAACCAGCAGTTGCTGAACGATCCGCTCTATATGGGCTGGCGTCATCCGCGCATTACTGGTGAAGAGTACGACGCGTTCGTGAACGAATTTATTCAGGCTGTTAAGCGCCGCTGGCCGAAAGTACTGTTGCAGTTTGAAGATTTCGCCCAGAAGAACGCCATGCCGCTGCTGAACCGCTATCGCGATGAAGTCTGCTGCTTTAACGATGATATTCAGGGCACCGCCGCCGTAACCGTCGGTACGCTGATTGCCGCCAGCCGTGCAGCCGGTAGCCGCCTGTGCGAGCAGAAAGTGGTGTTCCTGGGTGCCGGTTCTGCAGGCTGTGGTATCGCTGAACAGATCATCGCGCAGATGAAATCAGAAGGCCTGAGCGACGAAGAAGCACGTGGCCGGGTGATGATGGTGGATCGCTTTGGTCTGCTGACGGACAAACTGCCTAATCTGCTCGATTTTCAGAGCAAGCTGGTGCAGAAGAGCGAAAGCCTGCAGCACTGGGATGTCACCAATGATGCAATCTCGCTGCTGGATGTGGTGCGTAATGCTCAGCCCGATATTCTGATTGGTGTTTCCGGCCAGCCAGGCCTGTTCACCGAAGAGATCATCCGCGAGATGCATAAGCACTGTAAGCGCCCTATTGTAATGCCGCTGTCGAACCCGACATCACGCGTGGAAGCGACGCCAGCCGATATTATCGCCTGGACTGACGGTGCTGCGCTGGTCGCAACCGGCAGCCCGTTCTCACCGGTGAGCTGGAACGGTAAAACCTACCCGATTGCGCAGTGCAACAACTCCTACATCTTCCCAGGCATTGGTCTGGGTGTGATTGCCGCAGGTGCCAGCCGCGTTACCGATACGATGCTGATGACCGCCAGCCGCGCGCTCGCCGACTGCTCTCCGCTGGTGAATGAAGGCGAAGGCCCGGTACTGCCTGAGATTAGAGATATTCAGGGCGTGTCGAAAATCATTGCGATGGAAGTGGGTAAAGCCGCTCAGCTGGCGGGTGTCGCCGTGGTGACCTCAGAAGATGTGTTGTCACAGGCTATCGCCAACAACTTCTGGCTGCCGCAGTATCGTCACTATCGCCGTACCTCGATTTAATCCTCAGCCTGCCGGACCTGATGTGGTCCGGCAGTGTTCAAAAAGCGCACAGCCAGCCGGCAGTAACTTGCTTCGCTGCGGCTGCTCAAGTAGCCTTGTCCCATCTCAACATTCTGACATCGAGTCTCCAGGCGCATGCTGAAACGCGTTTTCATTGGTCTGCTTTTCATCATCTTACTGATGGTGGCAACGGCGCTCGGCCTTGATCGCTGGATCAGCTGGAAAACTGCGCCTTTTATCTACGAAAATGTCGCTTCATTGCCGCATCGTCAGGTGGGTGTGGTTCTGGGCACGGCGAAATATTATCGTACCGGCGTGATCAATCAGTATTACCTCTATCGTATGCAGGGTGCACTGAACGCCTATAACAGCGGTAAAGTAAATTATCTGCTGCTGAGCGGTGACAACGCGCTGCAAAGCTATAACGAGCCGATGACGATGCGCCGCGATCTCATTAAGGCCGGTGTGGATCCGGCGGATATCGTGCTCGATTATGCCGGGTTCCGGACGCTGGATTCGATTGTGCGCACCCGCAAAGTGTTCGATACCAACGATTTCATTATTATCACGCAACGCTTCCATTGTGAGCGCGCGCTGTTTATCGCCTTACAGCTGGGCATTCAGGCGCAGTGTTATGCGGTGCCCTCACCGAAAAACATGCTGAGCGTGCGCTTCCGTGAGGTCGGTGCGCGGCTGGGTGCGCTGGTGGATCTCTTCCTGCTTAAGCGTGAACCCCGTTTCTTAGGCCCGCTGGTGCCGATTCCCGCCGTGCGAACCGTTCCGGATGATGCGCAGAGTTATCCTGCTGTGACGCCCGAACAGTTGCTGGAGCTGGAACAGAAGCTGCGAAAATAGCTGACGTTCAGCGGTTTAATGAAACTCTGTTATATGCGCTGAGCTGCAGTCTGGCAGCAAGGTACAAGTCTCAGGGAGCATACGCCTTTCGCAAAGACGCAATCCCTGGCAGGCTCAGCGCGGGCGATTACGCACCTCATCCCTGAGGTGCGCCCGTAAACGAGCCAACGCTTCGCGTTGTTCAAAAACGCTCCCGGCGTTTTTAGTACGCACCTCATCCCTGAGGTGCGCCCGTAAACGAGCCAACGCTTCGCGTTGTTCAAAAACGCTCCCGGCGTTTTTAGTACGCACCTCATCCCTGAGGTGCGCCCGTAAACGTGCCAACGCTTCGCGTTGTTCAAAAACGCTCCCGGCGTTTTTGTCCATGGCCCGCGATGCTTTGCTACAGGCGTATGCTCCCATCGCTTTAAGTTTTGTCGCCGTTTGACAGAAGGCCACTCCGCTGCGATCTTCAAGCAGACAGCTTATAAGTCTGAATCAGGGCGAACCTGACAGCAATAAATAAGCCTAACGCGCAGGGAACAGGGTCAGAAGAGGAAAGCGTCCCGCGCCAGGACGGCGCGGGCCGAGCGTGTCATGGATGACGGCTTTTGCGTCTTTCCGATCTGACCCTGTTCCCTGCGCATACTTTGTCTAACAGCAATGCCCCCAGCACTTTCCTATAAACTAAGCAGGTCGAGAGTATCGATGATAGCGTCTTTCCGATCTGATCGTGTTCCCTTCGCATACTCCGTCTTAAAGCGACGACCCCAGCATTACCCCCATAAAAAAAGCGACCCGAAGGTCGCTTCCCTGGCGTTGAATAAAACTTACTTCTTACGCGAATACTTCAGTGAATCCAGCGCCACCGCGAAGATGATGATGCCGCCCTTAATGATGTACTGCCAGTAAGGATTCACGCCGATATAGGTCAGACCGTAGTTGATCACGGTGAAGATCAGCACACCGGTGACGACACCCGCCACACTACCCACACCACCGGCGAAGGAAACGCCGCCGACCACACAGGCCGCAATCGCATCCAGCTCGTACATAAAGCCGAGGTTGTTGGTGGCAGAACCGATACGACCCGCCTCCAGCATCCCGCCAAAGGCGTAGAACACACCTGACAGGGCATAAATCATGATCAGGTTCAACGGCACGTTCACGCCTGACACTTTCGCCGCTTCCGGGTTACCGCCGATAGCAAAAATGTTTTTACCGAAGCGGGTTTTGTTCCACAGAATCCAGACGAAAATAATGGCAATGACGGCATAGAACGTGATGAACGAGAGTTTAAAATCACCAAAGCGTAAGAAACCCTGAGTAAATTTCGAGAACCCTGCGTCAAAACCAGCAATCGGTGAAGCGCCCACGTAGTCGTAATAGAGTGAGTTGATACCGTAAACGATAATCATAGTGCCCAGCGTGGTGATAAATGGCGTTACCTTCAGATAAGCAATAATCACACCATTCACCAGACCAATTACGCCGCCGATGATGCAAACAGTCAGGATAACCAGCGGAATTGGCACCGTATCCAGCGTCGGGAAGACTTTGTTGGCGTTATCCATTGCCTGCAATAGCGTCGCTGCCACAACCGCCGCCAGACCAACCTGACGCCCGGCTGACAGGTCAGTACCCTGGGTCACAATCAGACCCGCCACACCCAGTGCAATAATAATGCGCACCGAAGATTGGGTCAGAATATTACTCAGGTTCATCAAACTTAAAAATGTCGGATCCTGGAAAATAATAATAGCCAGCAATACCAGCAGAACGACATAAATGCCGCCCTCTTTTAACCAGGTTAGCGCATTCTTTTTTGTAGTCGCTTTCATGTTAACAGCCCTTGCTTCATTAAAGGTGTAATGACGCTAAACGCAATATTTCGTTCTGCGTGGTCGTTTTGGTATCAACTATGCCTGCTACCAGACCATTACTCATTACCAGAATACGATCGGTAATGCCTAACAGCTCCGGCATTTCAGATGAGATAATAATGATGCCCTTTTCTCTTTTCGCCAGCTCAGCAATCAGCTGGTAAATTTCGAATTTCGCACCAACATCAATACCGCGTGTTGGTTCATCAAGCATCAGGATTTCAGGCTGGGTCAATAACCAGC
The DNA here is from genome assembly GCF_008631595.1 of Pantoea sp. F_5. Classification (NCBI taxonomy): domain Bacteria; kingdom Pseudomonadati; phylum Pseudomonadota; class Gammaproteobacteria; order Enterobacterales; family Erwiniaceae; genus Pantoea; species Pantoea sp. F_5. The sequence goes on along the minus strand of NZ_VWUO01000001.1, from coordinate 412,533 downwards.
GGCCAATAATCACTTTTTGCTGGTTACCACCCGAAAGCGAACCAATTTGTGTATGATGCCCTGGGGTTTTAACGCGCATTGAATCGATAACCCATTGGGTATCACTCTTCATGCGTTTATTATCCAGCAGTCCCATACTGTTTTTATATTTTTTAATATTGGAAATAAGCGAGTTAAAACCAATATCCAGGTAAGCATAAATACCGGTCGAACGACGTTCTTCAGTCACCAGCGCAAAACCGTGGTTAATGGCTTCATTGGCGCTGTGATTGTTAATCGGCTTGCCATGCAGTTTAATGGTGCCGCCCGATTTTTCGCGAATGCCAAACAGCGTTTCGACGATATCGGTACGTTTTGCCCCCACCAGCCCGGCAATGCCGAGTATCTCCCCTTTACGCAGATCAAATGAGATGTCGCGAATAGATGGCTGACGCAGTGACGTCAGATTACGCACCTCAAGAATCGTCTCGCCTGGCACGTTGGTACGGTCAGGGAAACGCTGATTCAGTGAACGGCCGACCATCATGGCGATGATCTTATCCATATCCAGCCCTTCCAGCGGCTGAGAGGTGATCCACTGACCATCACGCAGAATCGTGATCTCATCACACAGCTGGAAAATCTCTTCCATCTTGTGCGAAATATAAACAATGCCACAGCCGCGATCTTTCAGCTTACGAATAATCGTGAACAGGTGATTCACCTCTTTCTCGGTTAACGAGGAAGTCGGCTCATCCATAATCACAATTTTCGCGTCGTAGGAGAACGCTTTAGCAATTTCAATCATCTGCATCTGTGACACAGAAAGATTGGCAACTTTGTCGCGCGGATCGATATCGATATCCAGCTCGTCAAAAATCGCCTTAGTGTCCTGGTACATCTTATCCTGATCGACAAAGAAGCCTTTGCGCGGATAACGCCCCAGCCACATGTTGTCCATCACGGTACGCTGCAGAACCAGGTTTAATTCCTGATGCACCATCGACACGCCATTTTCCAGCGCCTCTTTAGAGCTTTTATAGTCGATCTCTTTACCCTGAAACAGGATACTGCCGGTATCTTTTTTATAAATACCAAACAGGCATTTTAATAAGGTGGATTTCCCGGCACCGTTCTCGCCCATTAATGCATGAACAGAGTGAGGCCGCACTTTCAGATTCACATTATCTAACGCTTTAACGCCGGGAAATGATTTTGAAACATTCGTCATTTCCAGCAAATATTCTCGCTGCGCGGTCGTGTTATCACTGGCCATATTTTACCTGGCTAAAAAACGGTGGTGACATAAAAAAGGCGCGACAGCAGTCGCGCCCGTAATCGATCTTATTTCGAGAACTGAGACAGATTTTCTTTATCAACCGGCACGTAAGGAACGCGGACGATCTTATCGACCATCTTAAAGTTCGTTCCGTCGGTTGCCGCTTTGCCATTCGCCAGGTTGTTGGCAATATCCAGCGTCGCTTTCGCCTGGTTTTCCGCATCGTTCAGCACAGTACCGGCCAGTGCGCCAGATTTCACCAGTGCCATCGCTTCTGGCAGGGCATCGACGCCGAAGACCGGGATAGAAGTCATGTTGTGCGCTTTCAGCGCTTCAACGGCACCCATTGCCATCGCATCGTTGTTGGCAATCACAACTTCAATTTTCTTCGCGTTCGGGCCTGACAGCCACGCATCCATCTTATCTTTGGCCTGAGCGGTATCCCACATCGCCGTATCCATCGCTAACTGCTGCGTCTTCAGACCATCTTTGTTCAGGGTGTCGATAACATATTTAGTACGGGCTTCAGCATCTGGGTGGCCTGGCTCGCCTTTCAGCAGGACGAACTGAATGGTGCCATCTTTGTTCAGATCCCAGGCTGGGGTCGCTTTCCAGTGCTTCTCGATCAGCTGACCCTGGATGATTCCGGACTCTTTGGAGTCGGTGCCGACATAGTAAGCTTTGTCATAACCGGCCAGAACTTTAGCGTTCGGTTCTTTGTTGAAGAAGACAACGGGCACATCATTAGCACGCGCTTTGTCTACCACGACTGCAGCAGCAGCCGGGTCTACCAGGTTAATCGCCAGCGCTTTCACGCCTTTTGCCATCAGCACGTCCACCTGATCGTTCTGTTTGGACTGGTCGTTCTGCGAGTCATTCATCAGCAACTGTACGCCACCGATCGTTTTCGCTTCTTTCTCGATATCTTTGCGCACCATTGACATGAAGTTGTCATCATATTTGTAAATGGTCACGCCGATACGGGTGTCAGCTGCGTGAGCGGTTGCACCAAACATCATGCTGGCAACCAGTGCTGTAAGCGTGAAAACCTTCTTATTCATGGTATCTCCGGTTTTATTATGCAGGGTCTTTTTAGCGCTGCCGCGAAACGTGCGGGAGCGCAATCGGTAAAACAGATCGGCGCGTTGGCTAACTTACTGAAGATGTTAAGCTGTTAAACACCGTCTAAAACCTGACTTCCCTGTGCCAGAACGCTTCCATGAAGAGGGTATAAACCCTTTAACCGGCTACTGAGACCACAACTGATGCCGTTACACTGGCGTTACATAATGTTTCAGTCCGGTAAGACGCTGCCATCATAGTGAGGGCAATGTTAATTAACTGTGAATACAATCACAGATTGAAAACGGTTACATGCCTGAATCGCCTGAATTAGTGACGGACTCCACATTTTGCCGCTGCGCCACCGAATGACGCCGCACCAGGGTTGGCATAAAGATGTGGGTTGCGGTGTCATCAAGCAGTCCGGCTGCGCCCTGCAGTGCCAGCTCAGTGGCGATTTTTGCCATAGAAACAATGGGATAGCGCACAGTGGTTAATTGCGGATCGGTGTAACGGGAAATCGGGATATCATCAAAGCCGATGACAGAAAAATGCTGTGGTACCTGAATGCCGTTGTCTTTCAGCGCAGTCAGTGCGCCAGCCGCCATGCCGTCGTTATAGGCAAACACCGCAGTCAGGTTGAGGTTGCGCCCCAGCAGTTCCACCATTGCCGCTTCGCCCCCCTGCATATCTGGCTCTGCGCTGGCGATCCAGCTCTCCTGCGGCCGTATGCCCTGCTCTGCCATCGCCTGCATCCACCCTTCACGGCGCTGCGCGACATCCTCGATGGGATGGCTGGAGCAGAGATAGCCAATGCGGCTATGCCCCTGTTGCAACAGGGTTCTTGAGGCCATCAGCGCCCCGGTGACGTTATCCAGGCTGACGCTGCGGTGTTCGAATCCGGGGATGATACGGTTAATTACCACCATGCCGGGCACGTGCTGCATAAAGTCCGCCAGCTCCGCGTCTGGCAGTGTTTTCGCGTGAACCACCAGGGCGCTGCAGCGCTGCCGGATCAGCACCTCAATAGCATGACGCTCTTTCTCTTCCTGATGCCAGGAGTTGCTGATTAACACATGCTTGTGCACGCGCTGCGCCACGGTATCTACTGCTTTAACCAGCGCCCCGAAGAAGGGATCGGAAACATCCATCACCACCACCCCGATCGTATCACTGACCTGCGTCGCCAGCGCCTGGGCGTTGGCGTTAGGGCGGTAGCCCAGCGCCTCAACCGCCTGTAACACGGCGTCGCGGGTATCAGAGGTGACGGCGCTGCTCTGATTAAGGACGCGCGACACGGTCGCCACTGACACGCCAGCCTGACGGGCAACATCACGAATAGTTATCATGCAGCAGTTCCAGAAAGGAAAAATAGGGCATCACGCCGGGTTGAACACCGGCGCTATTCTGTCAGGGGCGGGAGGCGTGCAGCGTGAATTGCGTCACATCAATGAAAACGGTTACATACAATTCTGTAACCTTTGTGATGGCGGTCATTATCTGGCGTTGTCAGTCAGGCGTGATTTGCCGGCTGAGAGCAGCGTAAGCCGCCGCCACAACCATTCCAGCGGACCCTGTGCGAAGAAATGTAACCAGATGAGTGAAAACAGGATATTGATGAGCCACACCGCAGGCACCATCAGCACCAGTTCCAGCCGGGTGAAATGCATGTAGAAGCCAAAGCGATAGAACAGCGTGGTGCAGATGAGCGTTTGCAGCAGGTAATTGGTCAGCGCCATACGGCCCACGCACTGCATGGCGTGGCTGATGCGCCATTGAGAAATCTGTGGCCAGTAAGCCAGACAGAGCGCGGCATAGCCCAGGCTAATCAGCGGGCTGGCAAGATCGCGCGGGGCCTGCAGGTAAAAAGCCGTCCAGCGGAACTCCCAATGTAACAGCCATTGCGCGGCCACACCGGCTACCGCAATGGAGAAGCCCATTGTCAGCAGCAGGGCCGCTGCCTGACGATAATGGCGGAGGGGAAATTCCCCTGTCAGCCAGCCGCTGCGCAGCAGTGCGCCACCCATCATCATTAAGCCCGCCAGCTGCCAGCCATACTGAGCCGCCAGCGCCATCAGTCCTGATGAGAGATGATCCAGCCGGTTCTGTATCGCTTCCCAGCCGCCGCTCAGTTTCCAGTATTGCTCATATTGCAGATCGGCAGCACCCGGCAGCCAGGATCGCGTCGGTTCGGGATCCGAGATCGACCCAAACACCAGCAGCACGCCGCAGCCCACCAGATAAAGCAGAATGCCGGTATGCATCAGGCTGCGGGTTGATGGGACATCACGTAGCACCCGCCAGACCACCAGCCCGATGATGCCGTAATCCAGCAGGATGTCGCCTTCCCAGAGAAAGACACCATGCAGAAAACCGATGAGTACCAGAATGGAAAGCCGGGCAGTCAGCCAGCGACTGCCGCGCGGCAGCTGCATTTGCAGACCTGCGCCAAACAACAATGCAAACAGGGTGAGGAATTTGAGCTGAGCAAAGGCGTCAGAGAGTGCCCAGGTCCAGACGTCGGAGAGACTGACACTGCCCTGCCAGGCCGGATTCAGGTAAGCAGCAGAAGGCAGGCCGAAGCCCACAATATTGAGCAGCAGGATGCCGAGAATGGCACATCCACGAATGAAATCCAGCGCGTGATAGCGTTGCATGCGGCACCCTGCCCCATTGAGGCGGGCAGCATTATGCGCCCGCCGTTAACTCAACTATGGCGTACCGCGCGCAAAAATTCCTGGCGGGTGTTCTGACTGGACTTGAACAGGCCGCCCAGAGAGGTCGTGGTGGTGGCGCTGGTCGCATCTTTGACGCCACGCGCTTTCACACAGTAATGTACCGCATCAATCGAGACAGCAACGTTGTTGGTGCCCAGCAGCGTCTGCAAGGCCACCAGAACCTGCTGCGTCAGGCGCTCCTGCACCTGCGGACGCTGGGCGAAGAACTGCACGATGCGGTTGATTTTCGACAGCCCAATCACCTTTTCCTTGGGAATATAGGCGACGGTGGCTTTGCCATCGATAATCACAAAGTGGTGTTCACAGGTGCTGGTCAGGGTGATATCACGCACGGTCACCATCTCATCAACCTTCATTTTATTCTCAATGACGGTGATTTTCGGGAAGTTGGCGTAATCGAGACCGGAAAAAACCTCGTCCACATACATTTTGGCGATGCGATGTGGCGTTTCCATCAGGCTGTCATCTTCAAGATCCAGATTCAGCAGCTGCATGATTTCCGTCATGTGCCCGGCAATCAGGCTTTTACGCGTCTCTTTATCTATGTCGCGCGTCGGTGCACGTAACGGCGTTTCCAGTCCACGCGCCAGCAGCGCTTCATGAACCAGGGCAGCTTCCTGACTTAGGGTGCTCATCTACTCTTCTCCGGCTGGTGTTGCGCCCGCAAGCTTTTGCCTGCGAGCCCTGTAATCAGGCGCGTATTGTGAAACTTTCTTTGCGGGGAATCCAGCAATCAATAAGATTGGTGATGAAAGCTTTTCACTCATATCTTCGCCAGACAAGCAGGCCTGCCCACACCAGGCTGGCCCCGGCTACCCACAGGGCAGGCTCCAGCCGGTGTAACAGGGCAGTAGAGAGAAAAGAGAGCAGCGGACCGACCAGCTGTCCGACTGCATAGCCGGTGGTGAGCAACCCGGCCATGTAACGCAGATGGTTGGGGGCCAGTTCGCGGGCGCAGAGCAGCGACAGCTGCACGACGCTGAGGAAGCCGCCGCCGACCAGCAGCGCCCCGGCCAGCAGACCACTAAAGCCCGGCAGCAGTGCCGCAGCAAAAACGCCGAGTGCCTGTGCCCAGAATACTATCGCCAGTCTGACATGACTGTGCCCCCAGCGCCGCGTCAGGATCCCCAGCAGGATGCCGACCATCGCCGCACCGCCAAATATCGGCCAGACAAACTGCGCGAAGATGCCGTCAGGAAAACGCGTAGCGGCCATCTGCGACAAAAAGGTGGCGGGCAGGATATAACCAAAACCCGCCAGACTGTAACTCAGCACCAGACGTTTCAGGTTGCGATCCAGCACCAGCGGCTCCGGGGCCTGATCCGGGCGATGCAGCTCGCCCCGACGCGGCAGGTTACGGGTAATCAGTGCAATCAGCAGCAGTGCCAGCGTACCGTAAGCGGCCCAGGCCAGCCCCGCGGGGACCTGCAGCTGGTGCAGCGTCACCCCCAGCAGGCCGCTGACAAAGATGCCGCAGCCTGGCCCGGCAAACACGGCCGCCGACAGCCCTGCCCGGCCATGCCGATGCAGCTGTTCGTTGCTCCAGGCCGCCACCAGCACCATCGCCCATCCACTGGCCCAGCCAATCAGAAAGCGTATCGCACCGTGCAGCCACGGTCCGGTTGCCAGTGCAGAGAGCAGTGTCAGGATGACTGCGCCCCACACGCCCGCCTGCAAACGCAGCTCGACCCGCCGGTGCGCACGCATGGCATCAAACGAGCCACACAGATAGCCAAGATAGTTAAGCGCAGCGACCAGGCTGGCACTGGTAAGCGTCAGCTGGTGCGTCTGGATCATCAGCGGCACCTGCGGCGTAAAGGCGAATCGCCCGATGCCCATCGCCACAAATAAGGTTAAAAACGCGCTGAGCGCGACGCGTAACGCCATGGCTGAACTCCTGTTGTCCTGCTCTGAGATCTCGTGTGACTTGCTAACAGCATGCAGGATGATTAAACTCACGGAAAGTGAATAATCATGACCAACTTGTTTACAGGAAGAGAAGATATGGATTTAGTTCAGCTGCGTATGTTCTGTTCCGTCGCCGAAACGGGTTCTCTGGCGCGCGCAGCTGAGCAGCTGCATCGCGTTCCCTCTAATCTCACCACGCGATTGCGCCAGCTGGAAGAAGAATTAGGTGTGGATCTCTTTATTCGTGAGAAGCAGCGCATTCGCCTGTCACCGATGGGCCATAATTTTCTGAATTATGCGCAGCGTATTCTGGCATTAAGCGAAGAAGCGATGAGCATGACCCGCACCGGTGAACCGGCAGGCAACTTTGCGCTGGGCTCCATGGAGAGCACCGCAGCGACCCGCCTGCCTGGTCTGCTCGCCGCCTATCACCAGCGCTTCCCTGAAGTGGCGCTGTCGCTGATTACCGGCACCTCGGGCGAAATCATCGATCGGGTCCGCGAAGGCACCCTGGCCGCCGCGCTGGTGGATGGCCCGGTTTCCCATGACGATCTGAATGGTTGTATCGCCTTTCGCGAGGAGATGGTGCTGATCACCGGGCTGGATCATGGGCCAATCACCACGGCGCGCGACGTGCAGGACGACACCCTGTTTGCCTTCCGCAACAGCTGCTCTTATCGGGTGAAGCTGGAGAGCTGGTATCGCGACAGCCAGACCGCGCCCGACAACGTGATGGAGATTCAGTCCTATCACGCCATGCTGGCCTGTGTGGCGGGCGGTGCGGGTGTCGCGATGATCCCGGCTTCGGTGCTGAAACAGATGGCGGATCGGTCGCGGGTGCAGGCGCATACCTTACCTGCGGCTTATCGCGATACCGCCACCTGGCTGATGTGGCGACGCGATGCTTTTACTCCGAATGTTGAAGCGCTGAAGTACCTGATTATTGAACAGTTTGACGATCGTCCGCTCAACGATGAGCTGATCCACCCATTACAGGCGGCGGAATAAGCGTTCCACGCTATGTTTAAACCATAACCACACGACGTCATCGCACGTCAAAATCTGACTGGAAGAGGGATTGCATGAACATGATCAAAACCCGTGCCGCTGTTGCCTGGGCTGCTGGCGAACCGCTGAAAATCGAAGAAGTGGATTTGATGCCACCGCAGAAAGGCGAAGTGCTGGTGCGCATCGTCGCGACCGGTGTCTGTCATACAGATGCTTATACCCTCTCCGGCAAAGATCCGGAAGGCGTTTTCCCGGCGATTCTCGGCCATGAAGGCGGCGGTATCGTGGAAGCCGTGGGCGAAGGCGTGACCAGTGTGGAAGTCGGTGACCATGTCATTCCGCTTTACACCCCGGAGTGTGGCAAATGTAAGTTCTGCCTGTCGGGCAAAACTAACCTCTGCCAGGCGATCCGTGCCACTCAGGGCAAAGGCCTGATGCCGGACGGCACCACTCGCTTCTTCAAAGATGGCAAACCGATCTTCCACTATATGGGCACCTCGACCTTCTCTGAATACACCGTGATCCCGGAAATCTCGCTGGCGAAAATCAGTAAAGAAGCGCCACTGGAAGAAGTTTGCCTGCTGGGCTGTGGCGTCACCACCGGCATGGGCGCAGTAATGAACACCGCTAAAGTCAAAGAAGGCGACACCGTGGCGATCTTCGGTCTCGGCGGCATCGGTCTTTCTGCGGTCATCGGCGCGAAAATGGCGAAGGCCGGCCGCATCATCGCAATCGACCTCAACACCAGCAAATTCGATCTGGCGCGCAAGCTGGGTGCCACCGATCTGATTAACCCGAAAGATTACGATAAGCCGATTCAGGATGTGATCGTCGAGCTGACCGACGGCGGCGTGGATTTCTCGTTTGAGTGTATCGGTAACGTCAACGTAATGCGTTCCGCGCTGGAGTGCTGTCACAAAGGCTGGGGCGAGTCTGTGATTATCGGCGTCGCCGGTGCCGGTGAAGAGATCGCTACTCGTCCGTTCCAGCTGGTAACCGGTCGCGTCTGGCGCGGTTCCGCCTTTGGTGGCGTGAAAGGCCGTTCACAGCTGCCGGGCATTGTGCAGGATTACCTTGATGGTAAGTTTGCCCTGAACGACTTCATCACCCACACCATGCCGCTGGAAGAGATCAACGACGCCTTTGATTTGATGCACGAAGGAAAATCGATTCGCTCGGTCGTGCACTTTAACAGGTAATCAGGAGGCGTTATGGCATCCACTCTGGAGCTACTGGAAGAACACCGTATTTTTGGCGGCTGGCAGCAGCGCTGGCGTCATCAGTCGGCCGTGCTGAACTGCCCGATGACCTTCAGCATCTACCTGCCTGATCCGCACGGTGATGCGCCGCCGCCGGTGGTCTGGTTTCTGGCCGGGCTGACCTGCAACGATGAGAACTTCACCACCAAAGCGGGCGCGCAGCGCGTGGCGGCGGAACTGGGTCTTGTGCTGATTATGCCGGATACCAGCCCGCGCGGTGAAGGCGTTGCCAACGATGAGGGCTACGATCTGGGTCAGGGCGCGGGATTTTATCTCAATGCCACTCAGCAACCCTGGGCCCGTCATTTCCGCATGTTCGACTATCTGAGCAGCGAGTTGCCCGCCCTGATTGCGGATAACTTCAAAGTCAGTGAACGTCAGTCGATTATGGGTCACTCCATGGGCGGTCACGGTGCGTTGATGCTGGCGCTGCGTCTGGGTAACCGCTTTGCTTCGGCGTCTGCCTTTGCGCCGATTGTGAACCCTATGCAGGTGCCATGGGGCCAGAAAGCGTTTAAGGCCTATCTGGGCGACGACCAGGCGGCGTGGCGGGAATATGACAGCTGTCATCTGATGGCAAAGGTGTCGCATCGTCTGCCACTCCTGATCGACCAGGGCGACAGCGATCAGTTCCTGGCCGATCAGCTGCAACCGGAACGGTTAGAAGAGATTGCCAGAGAAGTCGGTTTCCCGCTGACGCTACGTATTCAGCCGGGTTATGACCATAGCTACTTCTTTATCGCCAGCTTCGTGGAAGATCATCTTCGCTTCCATGCACAGCATCTGCTGGCGTAAATCATCAGGGCCGCAATAGCGGCCCTGAATTTTTCTGCATGCTGTACGGGCGGGAACGCTGGCTCAAAGCCAGGCCAGCCCGATTCTCAGACCAGTGCCGGTCCGGTCAGCCCGTCGATCATTACCTGCGGAATACCGCGTGAGCAGTGTTCGATACGGCCATTCACGCCATACACTTTTGCCAGCGTAGCCGGCGTAATCACCTTATCCGGCTGCCCTTCCGCTACCAGTGCGCCCTGCTTCAGCATCAGTGCGTGTTGCGCATGACGCAGTGCAATATTGATGTCATGCACCACCACTACCGTCACGATGTTGCGCTGGGCAGTTTCGCGACGAACCAGATCCATCACGTGGAACTGGTAATTGAGATCCAGCGCGCTCAGCGGTTCATCCAGCAGCAGCAGCTTAGGGCGACGGATCAGTGACTGCGCCAGCCCGACCAGCTGCTTCTGACCGCCGGAGAGCTGATCAAGGTAACGCATCGCGAGATGCGCAATCCCCAGTTGTTCAAGCAGATGCATGATTTCGGCTTCGCTGCTGGCGCTGTGCAGACCGCCGGAGGCACGCTGCGCCACAATGATCGACTCCAGCACGTGCAGATGCACGCCCGCAGGCAATGACTGCGGCAGATAGACCACGTTCTTCGCGCGGCGGGCAAACGGCTGGGTCATCAGATCTTCACCGTTGAGCCACATCTCACCCTGACCTTTATTCAGCCCGGCCAGTGCACGCAGCAGTGTCGATTTACCACAGCCATTCGGTCCCAGCAGCACGGTGATCTCACCGCGTGGCAGCGGTGCCACATTGAGATTTTCAATGACTTTATGTTTGGGATAACCGGCATTGAAGCCGCGTAACGTCAGCCCCTGTTCCATCATACTGTCCCCCGATGGCGCAGAATAATACTCAGGAAGAACGGCACGCCAATCAGTGAGGTGACGATGCCGACCGGGATGATCACGCCGGGAAGCAGGTTTTTCGAGGCAACTGACGCCAGCGACAGCACCAGGGCACCGACCAGCGCACTGGCTGGCAGATAAAAGCGATGATCTTCACCAAACATCATGCGGGCAATATGCGGCGCGACCAGGCCGATAAAGCCGATAGGGCCGACAAAGGCCACGGCCAGCGCCGAGAGAATACTGATGCGCAGCAGCGTCGCCAGACGCAGACGACGTACATCAATACCAAAGCTCACCGCACGATCTTCACCCAGACGCAGCGCCGTCAGCTTCCAGCTGCTCATCATTGAGAACGGCACCAGAATGGCCAGCGCGACGGTCAGTACGCCCAGCTTCTCCCAGGAAGCACGCGCCAGGCTGCCCATGGTCCAGAACACCAGACCCTGCAGGGTGTCTTCGCTGGCGATGAACTGCATCATTGAGACCAGCGCGTTAAAGGTGAAGACCAGTGCGATACCAAACAGTACCACGCCCGCCGATGAAACCTGTGTCCAGCGGGTCACGGCATCCAGCATCAGCGCGGCGAACAGCGCAAAGACAAAGGCGTTGGCAGAGATTAACCACTGGTCGGGAATGCCGGGAATACCGATGCCGAGAATGATCGCCAGCGCGGCACCAAATGCCGCTGCCGAGGAAACACCGAGAGTAAACGGGCTGGCCAGCGGGTTATTCAGGATGGTCTGCATCTCTGCACCTGCCAGGCCCAGTGACAGCCCTACCACCAGCGCCATCAGCGCATAGGGCAGACGAATGTCCCAGACAATAACGCGGGTGCCGGCATCCACGCTGTCAGGGCTGAGCAGCGTATTCCACAGCGTATCAAGGGAGAGTCCGGCCGGACCCAGGGTAAAGTCGAGGATCAGCGAGGCGACAATGGCCACCAGTAATACGCCAATCCAGATCAGGCGGCGTCGCAGCACCTGATGGTAGTTTTGCATGGTGTGGTGAAGCGTCTCTTCCCCCGCCAGCAGCGAAGTTTCGGTAGTCATGTTTGAACCCTGTGTGGCTATCACGTCAGAAAACGCAGCCACAATAGTGCAGGTGATAATAATTATCAATTCGTGAAGATAAGCGAGACGTGAAAAAAGGGTAAAAAAGGGTGTTGCAGGCGGGAGAATGGCTCAGGGAGCCTGCGCCTTTCGCAAAGACGCAAAACCCGCCATCCCTGGCGGGCTCAGCGCGGGCGATTACGCACCTCATCCCTGAGGTGCGCCCGTTGCCGGGCCAACGCGTTGCGTTGTTCAAAAACGCTCCCGGCGTTTTTGTCCCTGGCCCGCTATGCTTTGCTACAGGCACAGGCTCCCATCGCTTCACGATTCCTGCGGCCTGCCAGAACTGCGGCAGGCACCGTGCGCAGGAGTCAGCGCACAGAACTACTCTTTATGAACCGGGAACGCCATCTCGCTGTACTTCACGAAACGGCTGCCGCGCGTCAGCCTGTAACCAAACCAGATAATCAGGAACAGCGGAAGACCAATGTAGGTTGCCGCTACGCCGTACCAGTCGATGCTGTCGTTGAGGAAGGCCTGATAGTTCTGACCCAGTGTGATGATCAGGCAGAGCACAAACGCGAAAATCGGACCCAGCGGGAAGAAGCCGGAACGGTAAGGCAGATCGTTCAGGTCACGTCCCTGGGCGACATAGCCCCGACGGAAGCGATAGTGACTAATGGCAATACCCAGCCAGGCGATAAAACCGGTCATGCCTGAGGTATTCAGCAACCACAGATAAACTTCCTGGTTGCCAAATTTTGAGGTCAGGAAGCAGAGTCCCGCCACCACAGTCGTCGCCCAGAGAGCATTACGCGGCACGCCGCCTTTAGAGAGTTTCGCGAAAATACGCGGCGCTTTACCTTCAGAGGCCAGGTTGTACAGCATGCGCGTTGAGGCATACATACCGGAGTTACCGGCAGACAGCACCGCCGTCAGAATCACTGCATTCATCACCGCTGCCGCAGAGAGCAGACCCGCGTTGCGGAACACCAGAGTGAACGGGCTGACGCTGATATCATCAATGTCGTTGTGCAGTAATTGCGGATCGGTGTACGGCAGAATCAGGCTGATAATCAGGATGGCAAACACATAGAACAGCAGGATACGCCAGAAAATCTGCCGCACGGCACGGGGGATATTTTTTGCCGGGTCTTCAGATTCGCCCGCCGCGATACCGATCAACTCGGTGCCCTGGAAGGAGAATCCCACAATCATCGCCACGCCAATCATCGCCGCAAAGCCGCCCGCAAATGGCGCATCGCCCACCTGCCAGTTCTGCCAGCCCGCATGCTCTGCACCGCGCATGATGCCGGTGATCATCAGCACACCCACGATGATAAAGATAATGACGGTGGCCACTTTAATCAGCGAGAACCAGTACTCCGCCTCGCCAAAGCCTTTTACTGAGATGTAATTGAGCAGGAATATCAGTCCCAGGAACAGTGCGCTCCAGATCCAGCCTGGCGTGTCGGGGAACCAGTAGGTCATCACCAGCTGGGACGCCACCAGATCAACAGCGATAGTCACCGCCCAGTTGTACCAGTAGTTCCAGCCGAGTGCGAAACCAAAGCCCTCTTCGACATATTTTGCGCCGTAGGTGGCGAAAGAGCCGGATACGGGCATGAAAGCAGCCAGCTCACCGAGACTGGTCATCAGGAAGTAGACCATCAGGCCGATCAGCATGTAGGAGAGCAGTGCCCCGCCGGGACCAGCCTGAGCAATCGTTGCGCCGGAGGCGACAAAAAGGCCGGTACCGATAGAGCCGCCGATGGCGATCATCGTCAGATGACGGGCTTTTAACGCACGTCGTAATGCAGGTTGTTGTGTTGTTTTTGAGTCATTATGCATGTGTTAACGCTACGCTGGGTAAAAATGAGGCGCGATTGTATCAGCCAGACCGCCTCTGTATAGCTGATGCCATGCTGTTATAAGTTAAGTTCATGATCGCACCCGAATTATTAGCAGTCACTCACGGCAATAGGACAAAAAGCGCGTCAGTGCCTTTGAAATATGCTTCTGTCGGTGATGGATGCGATAGAGCGTCCGGGTCAGGCGTGGCAACGGAATCGTCAGTTCTGTCAACGTCCCCGCCTCCAGCAGATCGGCAATCACCCGGCGCGAAAGACAGCTGATGCCCATGCCGTGCCGCACTGCATGCTTGATCGCTTCTGAGTTGCCCAGCTCCATACCCAGCTGAAAACTCGGCAGGTGTGACAGCAGCAGATAGTCGACGATTTCCCGGGTACCGGATCCGCGTTCGCGCAGAATCCACGGCGCTTCTGCCAGGGTTTTTAGCGTCACCGGCTGTTGCAGAATCGCGGCGTCTGGCGCAGAAAACACCACCAGCTCATCTTCCAGCCAGGGTTCGCTGACCAGCTCGGTCATATGGCACGGCCCTTCAATCAAGCCGACATCCACGCGGAAATCAGAAATCGCCTGAATCACATCCTGACTGTTACCGACGCTCAGCTCCAGCGGCAGACCGGGAAAGTCACGACGCCAGGCCGCCATCATGCGCGGCAGCAGATAGTTACCAATGGTGCTGCTGGCGAAGATGCGGATCGCGCCGTTATCCTCTTTGAATAGCTGCTCAATTTCGCCCGCCTGCTCCAGCAGACCGACCGCACGCGGATAGAGCAGTCGCCCGTGCTCATTCAGCACCAGCCGTTTGCCGACCCGATCAAACAACTGCACCCCGAGCTGACTTTCCAGATCGGCCAGCGCCGCGCTGACCGCCGACTGTGACAGCGCCAGCAGTTGCGACGCCTGAGTAGTGGAACCGCTTTTCAGCACTTCGGTAAACACTTCGATTTGCCGCAGCGTAATGTGCATCGTCGCCTCTTAACTCAGTGAGTGCCTGACAAGGTAAATGATTAATGCCAGCCAGATCAGCCCAACCACGACCAGCCAGCCTGCAATCTTTTTGGCGCGCGAACGCTGGGACTGTGCGCGTTCGCTGCTGCTGATGCGCACCTCTCGTGGCAGCAGCCGCAGCAGAATCATGACGCCCGTGGGAATAATCACCGCGTCGTCCAGCAGACCAACAAACGGAATCACATCCGGGATAAGATCGATCGGGCTGACCCCATAAGCAACCAGCCCCAGCGTGCCCAGTTTGTTCCACAAGGGCGTGCGCGGATCGCGAAAGGCGAACCACAGCACTAATACATCTCTTTTGATTAGCGTCGCCCAGCGGCGCAGACGCGAAACTATCATGATTGCCGCCTTATCGTTTATTCTGGTCAATTATAAATATATTATCAATTTCACTTTTAAGCCAGTCACCCTCATGATCATGACTCAACCACGAGGAGTGACCACCATGACCGAACTGAGCATCCATAAAACGCATCATCCCGTTACGCTCTGGTTCCCCGGTCTGCTGCTGACTGCCGCGATTGCCGGGGCTGCCAGCTGGCTGGCGCAGCAACCAGCGATTGCCACGCTGGGGCTGGGTTCACTGACCCTGGCAATTATGCTGGGTATCCTGGCTGGCAATAGCATTTATACCCCGCTTGCCTCGCGTTGCGACAGTGGCGTGGCGCTGGCTAAACAGAAGCTGCTGCGACTGGGGATCATCCTGTTTGGCTTCCGCATTACCTTACAACAGATCGCTGACGTCGGGTTCAGCGGCATCCTGATTGATGCGCTGACGCTGAGCAGCACCTTTTTTGTTACCTGCCTGCTGGGTATCCGGCTGCTGAAGCTGGATCGTGATACCGTCTGGCTGATTGGCGCAGGCAGCAGTATCTGTGGGGCAGCGGCCGTGCTGGCGACTGAGCCGGTAGTGAAAGCCGCACCGTCGAAAGTCGCGGTGGCTATCGCGACTGTGGTGCTGTTCGGCACGCTGGCTATCTTTATCTATCCGCTGCTGTGGCCGCTGGCGCATCACCTGTTTCCGGGGCTGAGTGCCGCGCAGTTTGGGGTGTTCACCGGCTCAACCATCCATGAGGTGGCGCAGGCCGTGGCCGCCGGTCACAGTATCAGCCCGGAGGCTGAGAACAGCGCCGTGATTGCCAAAATGCTGCGGGTGATGATGCTGGCACCGTTCCTGCTCTGCCTGAGTGCGGTGTTACGCGGCAAACGCAACGCGAGCCAGGCGCGTCAGCCGGTGACCTTTCCCTGGTTCGCGCTGCTGTTTATCGCGGTTGCGCTGTTTAACTCGCTGCAGCTGTTGCCTGCGGCGTTGGTGGCCACGCTGAATGAGCTGGCGGGTCTGCTGCTGGCGATGGCGATGGCCGCGCTGGGCTTAACCACCCGTTTCGGGGCATTGCGTGAGGCAGGCGTTAAACCACTGCTGCTGGGCGCGCTGGTGTTTGGCTGGTTAATCGCGGGCGGCGGCACCCTCAATCTGCTGGTGCAACATTTCATGGGCTAGCGGCATCGGGTATCATGCCGTTTCACCCGTGCATAGCCCCAGGAGAAAGGCATGAAATATATTGGCGCACACGTGAGTGCGGCAGGTGGTGTGGATCAGGCCGTAATCCGCGCCCATGAAATAGAAGCCACCGCCTTCGCCCTCTTTACTAAAAATCAGCGTCAGTGGAAAGCCGCCCCGCTTTCCACCGAGGTGATTGATGCTTTTCGCGCCGCCTGCGAGATGTACAAATTCAGTCCGCAGCAAATCCTGCCGCACGACAGTTTTCTGATTAATCTCGGCCATCCGGTTGAAGAGGCGCTGGAGAAATCCCGCGCGGCCTTTATTGATGAACTGCAACGTTGTGATCAGCTCGGCCTGACACTGCTGAACTTCCATCCTGGCAGCCATCTGCATCAGATTGATGAAGAAGCGTGCCTGAAGCGGATTGCGGAGTCGATTAACATTGCTCTCGATCAGACGCAGAACGTCACCGCCGTCATTGAAAATACCGCCGGTCAGGGCAGTAACCTGGGTTTCCGCTTCGAGCATCTCGCCACCATTATTGAGCATGTCGAAGATAAGTCACGCGTCGGCGTCTGTATTGATACCTGCCATGCGTTTGCAGGCGGTTATGACCTGCGTACCGAAGCGGACTGCGAAGCGACCTTTGCCGGGTTTGAGCGCATTGTCGGCTTTAACTATCTGCGCGGCATGCACCTGAACGATGCCAAAAGCGCCTTCGACAGTCGCGTTGACCGCCATCACAGTCTGGGTGAAGGGAATATCGGCAAAACGGCGTTTAGCTGGCTGATGAAAGATCCCCGGTTTGATGGTATCCCGCTGATTCTGGAAACCATCAATCCCGATATCTGGAAAGATGAGATTGCCTGGCTGAAAGCCGAACAGCAGGGATAGAAAAAGGGAGCCAGTTGGCTCTTTCAAACGGCTGAGAAGTTTAAAGCGATGGGAGCATACGCCTGGAGTAAAGCATCGCGGGCCATGGACAAAAATGCCGGAAGCGTTTTTGAACAACGCAACGCGTTGGCCCGGCAACGGGCGCACCTCATGGATGAGTTGCGTAATCGCCCGCGCTGAGCCCGCCAAGGATGGCATCCTTTGCGTCTTTACGGAAGGCTTATGCTCCCTGAGCCTATACCTCACAAAAGCAAACAGGGAGCCATCCGGCTCCCTGTTATTTTTACTTCAGCAGATTATGCACTTCAGCACATCAGGCTTTCGCCAGCTGCTCTTCCGGACGTTTCAGAACCGCATAGCTCAGACCTGCAATCGCGGTACCGATGATAATCGCCATCAGATAACCGATAACCGGCGTAATTGCGCCAGGGATCAGCAGGACAAACAGTCCACCGTGCGGTGCCATCAGTTTTGCGCCAATCGCCATGGAGATCGCGCCGGTAACCGCGCCGCCCACGATGCAGCAAGGCAGTACGCGCATCGGGTCACGGGCAGCGAACGGAATCGCACCTTCAGAGATAAAGCAGAGACCCAGAACCAGTGCCGCTTTACCGCCTTCCTGCTGACCTTTGTTGAATTTACGACGGGCAACCAGCGTAGCCAGACCCATCGCCAGCGGTGGCACCATACCGGCGGCCATAATGGCGGCCATCGGTGCATACGTCTGCGAGCTCAGTAAGCCGACGCCAAATGCGTAAGCCACCTTGTTCACCGGCCCCCCCATATCGGTACACATCATGCCGCCCAGAATTGCACCCAGCAGGACCGCATTCGCCGTACCCATGTTGGCCAGCCAGTGCGTCAGGCCATTCATGATGCCCGCAACCGGTTTACCCACCACGTAGATCATCAGCAGGCCGGTGATCAGGCTGGCAAACAGCGGAATAATCAGTATCGGTTTCAGCGCTTCCATACTCTGCGGCAGTTTAACTTTGCCGCTGATCAGCTTCGCCGCATAACCGGCAATAAAGCCTGCGATGATACCTCCTAAGAAGCCCGCGTTGATGCTGGTGGCGATCATACCGCCAATCAGACCAGGCGTCAGACCCGGACGGTCAGCGATGGAGAAGGCGATAAAGCCCGCCAGTACCGGCACCATCAGGGCAAAGGCGCTGCCCCCACCGATTTGCATCAGCGCCGCAGCCAGTGTGCCCTGCTCTTTAAAGGCTGTGATACCAAAAGCGAACGACAGGGCGATGCTCAGACCACCCGCGACCACCATCGGCAGCATGTAAGAAACACCGGTCAACAGGTGACGATAAGCCCCTGCGCCGCCTTTCTTCTCTTCTTCACTGCTAGTGCTCTGTCCGGCAGCCGCCACTTTATACGGCTTCGCTTCTGCTACCGCTTTATCCAGTTCCTGGGCGGTTTTCTTCAGCGCCAGTCCGGTTGAGGTGCGGTACATCGGCTTACCGGCAAATTTCGCCAGATCGACTTCGATATCAGCAGCGACGATCACCAGATCGGCAGCCGCCACCTCTTCCGGGGTAATCGCATTACCGGCACCCACGGAACCGCGGGTTTCAACTTTCACCCACCAGCCGCGGCGGGTCGCTTCGGCCTGAATCGCCTCGGCAGCCATAAAGGTGTGCGCCACGCCGGTCGGACAGGCGGTGACAGCAACCACGCGTTTCGGCGCGCCAGCCTGAGCCGCAGCAGGTGCGCCAGCCGGTGTGGCCACCGCAACGGTTGTCTGCCAGATTTTGGCTTCGGCTTTCGCCCGGTTCAGGAAAGTGTCCGGCTCGCGGACGGCCAGCTGGATATCGCCCAGCCAGACCGCTTTACCGTTCAGCGCCGCATCGTCCGGCACGTTTTTGCCCAGCACGATCGCCATTTCAGCGTCGGCAGGGTTATCAGTCAGAGTCAGGCCCGCAGCAGGTGCGGCCGCAGCCAGACGTTGTTGCGCCATATAAGCGGAAGCCAGTCCCAGTACAGGGTCTTTAATCAGCAGCGTTTTCATTATCGCTCTCCTGCTGTCAGTTAACGGGTTGTAAGTCGACGCGCGCCATCATTGCGGCCAACTGAGTACGATCGGAAACGCCGACATTGCTCTGGCTGACGGCCATCGCCGCCACGGCCGTCGCAAGACGCAACGTGTGTTCGCTGGATTCGCGCATCAGCAGGCCATAAATCAGGCCGCCAACCATGGAATCACCGGCACCCACGGTGCTGACGACTTCACACACCGGCGGTTTAGCAATCCATTCACCGGAGGCGTTGACCCACAGCGCGCCTTCTGCGCCCAGCGAAATCACCACATGGGCGATGCCCTGCTCGCGCAGTTCGTGCGCCGCGCCAATCACATCCTGCAGACCAGGCAGTTTGCGACCAGCCCAGATTTCCAGCTCACGGCGGTTAGGTTTAACCAGCCACGGTGCGGCTTTGAGTCCTGCCACCAGCGCCTCGCGGCTGCTGTCAAAAATGATGCAAGGGCAATGAGTGCGCAGTTCGGTCATCCAGCGGGTAAAGGCATCGTGATCGACACCTTCCGGCAGGCTACCGCTGACGCAGACCATATCGAACTGGCCCAGCCAGGTCAGCGAGTCGGTGGTAAAACGATCCCAGTCCTGAGCGGTGACCTGAAAACCGGAGAAATTCAGATCGGTCACGTCGCCGGTCTGTTCTGTGAGTTTAACGTTGATACGGGTACGGCCCGGCACCACCTGGAAACGGTTAGCAATGCCCAGCTCGCTGAACAGCTGCTGGAACCCATCCTGATTCTCTTTACCCAGGAAGCCACCCACAGTGACATCGATACCCAGATCTTTCAGGACCTTAGCGACGTTGATGCCCTTGCCCGCCGCATGCAGGCCGGTAGTTTTCACCAGATTGACTTCGCCGCGTTCAATTTCAGGGGTATAGCCCACCAGGTCATACGCCGGATTCAGCGTGATGGTGGCGACGCGTCTGCTCATGATGCCCCCTCACCCAGACCGCTGGTGATCGCTTCTTCAATGGCGTTCAGCGCCTGCTGTGCATCGTCACCGCTGGCGGTGAAGCGCAGGCGATGGCCTTTCTTCACGCCCAGCGCAACCACTTTCATCAGGCTGCGGCCATTGGCAGGTTTACCACTGCCGTCCAGGTTGGTCACGGTGATGTCACTGTTGAACTGCTTGATCACGCTGACCAGTGCGGTACCCGGACGGGCATGCAGACCATGTTCGTTACGGATGGTGTATTCGGCGGTCAGTACCTCAGCCTGCTCATCGACTTCGCTGGTCAGCAGCGCGTAGACGCCTGCCGCATCGGCTTTCAGCAGACGATCGGCTTTGCCCTGCTGCAGTAATGCGCTGAGGTAACCCAGCACTTCAAGCGGACGCTCATCGGTCGCCGACACGCTGATTAACAGTGAAGCTTGTTCGCCCTGATGGTCGAAGGCATGTTCAGCGCGGCTGATAGCCACGCCGCTGCGCAGGTTGCCGAGGCTGCTGTCGCTGAGCCAGATGCCCTGCCCCAGATTCAGCGGCGTCGTTGAGACCACGTCTGCGACATAGCTGGCATCCACCACGCCCGCGGACTGCAGCCGACCGGCGTTCATCGCCTGGAGGGTGATCAGATCGCTGGCGGCTACGTTCAGCGTAATTAATGAAGTGTCGAAGCTGAATTCAGCGGCTTGTTTCTCGCCCATCAGTAACGCACGAAGATCTTCAGCAGAGGCGGTTTTTAGCTGTTCGGCAATGGAGTCATCGCTCAGAACGTGCGTCAGCTGACGCAGCAGCGCCAGATGTTCATCTGATTTAGCAGCAATCCCGATCGCGACATAGGCGGTCTGATCGTCGCCCCAGGCAATGCCCTGCGGGAACTGAAACACCTGAACACCGGTTTTCAGCACCAGATCGCGGGTATCGGTGGTGCCATGAGGGATGGCGATGCCGTTGCCAAGAAAAGTGGATGTCTGCTGTTCGCGCGCCAGCATGCCGTTGACGTAGCCTTCCGTCACATTGCCTGCAGCGGTTAACGCGGCAGCGACCTGACGAATGGCCTCTTCTTTGTTCTGGGCGCTGGCTCCGGTATGGATGGCCTGCAATTCGAGCTGGAACATAATTCTCCTCGCTTGCTGAGATTGAATCGTTTCAGCCAGTGGGGATTTTTTTACGCCATGCTGTTGAAAACAGGTGGCGCAGTCACCGCTGAAACGTTTCAGGGATTGTGGTACAGCTACTTTCCGGAGGCAAGAAAATGCGCAAATGGCGTAACAGATTTTTGACGTTACGCACATTTCGGGGTGGTTAAGGGGAATAAAAAGTGAACAGGCTGACGCGGCTGCTGTAAACCAAAGATTACCGGGCCAGAAATTTCAGCAGCGTCAGCGTCTCAGGGCGCGGTATCCGCTTCAGGTTGCAGCAGATATGTCATCGCCTGATGGCGGGAGTTGCCGCATGGGCGGTGTGCCTAAGTATTTTTGTACCGGCCTGTGTGATGACATTCGCAGCAGCAACATATGCCTGACCTATACATTCACTGAGCGTTGGCATAAACTGAGTCACTACGTTCATCCAGGCTATTACTGACGCCTGTGTTCGGGCCAGATTTCTAAAGAGGAACGTCCAACATGAGAATCGTCTCTGTATTCAAAAATGGCAATAATCGCGCCATTCGCCTGCCTCGCGACATGGACTTTGAGGGAGTGAGCGAGCTGGAAATTATCAGGGAAGGAGATGCTATTATTCTGCGTCCTGTCAGACCCACATGGCGTTCATTTACCCAGCTTGAGAAAGCTGATTCTGACTTCATGACAGAGCGTGAAGACGTTATCAGCGATGAGGGACGTTTTGACCTGTGAACAACACTTACATGCTCGACACTAATATCTGCTCATTTATTATGCGTGAGCAGCCTGAAGAAGTCATCCGGCGACTGGAACAGGCAGTGCTACGTAACCACCGGATTGTGGTCTCTGCAATTACTTATGCTGAAATGCGTTTCGGTGCGATTGGAAAGAAAGCTTCACCGCGGCATATGCATTTGGTAGATGCATTCTGCGCACGGCTTGATACTGTACTTTCATGGGACCGTGCAGCGGTAGATGCAACCACTGAAATCAAAGCAGCGCTGGCTGCTGCCGGAACGCCGATTGGTCCTAACGACACTGCGATTGCCGGGCATGCCATTGCGGCCAGGGCTATTCTGGTGACCAATAACACACGCGAGTTTCAACGGGTACCCGGATTGCAGCTGGAAGACTGGGTCAAATAAGCGCCTGGATTCAGTCTAAGCCGTGGACCGGTTCTCAGGCGCTTGTGCTGGCTTCAAGCTCAATCAGGTAGGTCATGGCTGAGGCGCGGTCTGTAAGACACATGTCAGTAGAGGGTTGCAGACTTCCGCATACTTTCGGCCTTAAATCTGAACCAAAAATCATGCACAAATTTTCATCCGATAACTGAATACATCGGACATTAGCCGGTTTACCCTGTGGCATTCCAGGAATTGGGCTTGAGATTGAGGGCGCGATGCAGCATGCACCACAATCAATACGACACTGCATTAACACCTCTCACTCGACCTTGAGAATACAACAGACAGTAACAGAACCTTAGAGGGATCGACACTGCGCTCCTCACCTCATAACTTTCTGACTTAATCATTCACCGTCAGGCATGCCATGAATCGGTGAAGAGCTCGAAGGCGCTGTGCAACAGGCACCGTACGGGCTACGGCATTGCATGCTGTGCTCCGACAGAGAAAGTCGCGGCGACAATAGCAGTCCACCGCGCTTATTACCATGAAAGCTGCGGCCTGACACAAAATTTCGCACCCGCGATATTGCCAGTTTTCACCGGCGCGAGTAACGTTGCGCGCACTTCACTCTCTTGATAGCGAGAACAGCAATGCCAAAAGCCAATGAAATCAAAAAAGGGATGGCCGTCACACACAACGGTAAACTGCTGCTGGTTAAGGACATTGATGTCCAGAGCCCCAGCGCACGCGGTGCCGCCACCCTGTATAAAATGCGCTTTACCGATGTCCGCACCGGTTTAAAAGTTGAAGAGCGCTTTAAGGGCGACGAGATCATTGATGCCATTTCGCTCAGCCGCCGCAGCGTGACCTTCTCTTATATAGATGGTGACGAATACATCTTTATGGATGATGAGGATTACACCCCCTACTCCTTTAAACAGGAGCAGATTGAAGAAGAGCTGCTGTTTATCCCTGAAGGCGGCATCCCTGGCATTCATGTACTGACAATGGAAGGTCAGGTGCTGGCACTGGAACTGCCACAAACCGTAGACATGGAAATCGTGGATACCTCACCCGGCATTAAAGGTGCCTCTGCCAGCGCCCGAACTAAACCGGCCGGCATGAGCACGGGCCTCTCTATTCAGGTACCGGAATACCTTAGCAACGGCGATCGCATCCGTATCCATATCGCTGAACGCCGCTACATGGGTCGTGCAGACTAACCACTGACCTGCTGCTCATCGTGATAATGTTATAGTATTACATTATCACGCTATTCTCTGGCAGGAGTCCGCCCTATGACACGCGTTAATCTGATTACCGGTTTTCTGGGGAGCGGCAAAACCACGCTGCTCTGCCATCTGCTGGCAGCCAGGCCCGCCGGGGAAAAGTGGGCAGTGCTGGTCAACGAATTTGGTGAGATTGGGATCGACGGCGCCCTGCTGGCCGATCGCGGTGCCACGCTGAAAGAGATCCCCGGCGGCTGCCTGTGCTGCGTTAATGGCCTGCCGATGCAGGTCGGGCTGAATATGCTCCTCAGGAGCAAACCCGATCGGCTGCTGATCGAGCCAACCGGCCTGGGTCATCCGCGTCAGGTGTTGCAGATGTTAAGCGCGCCATTTTATCAGGCGTGGTTGCAACTCAATGCCACCCTGACGCTGCTGGATGCGCGTCAGCTGGCCGATCCTCGCATCGTTGCCAATGAAAACTTCCGCGATCAGCTTGCTGCTGCCGATATGATTATCGCCAACAAGCGTGATTGCTGGGATGAGGCGGACCGTCAGCGCCTGGCCGACTGGCAGCAGCAGATGCAGCCTCCGCGTCCATTAATACAGACAGAATTTGGTCAGGTCCCCCTTTCCCTGCTTGATATGCCGTATCAGCCCCGCGATCTCCCTCTGCCACATCATCATCATCCGGCTACCCCCACCAGCGGTCTGGCGGCGTTACGTCTGGATGGCGAAGCGCGCTGGCGTCGGGCACTAAATCACGGCCAGGGTTACAGCGCCTGCGGCTGGCTCTTTGATGCTGCTACGCTGTTCGACAGCGGTGCGCTGCTGGAATGGGTGCGGCAGGCAGCGGTCGATCGTATTAAAGGTGTGATGCGCACGCCAGAAGGCACAATGCGTATTAACTGCCAGGCAAAAGCGTTGCAGAGTGAAAGCCTCGCTACACCGCCACCCGATAGCCGTATTGAGATCATTCATTCTCAGCAGGCTGACTGGAATCGGCTACAATCGACGTTGTTGAAGTGCCGTTTACGCTAACACAGGTATTGTCGGCGGTTATTTTTTAAATGAGTTCTGATTATGCGCGCAACCCGCCTTATTACTATCCTGCTACTTAATGCACTGGGCGTAGTGCTTTTTCTTTCGTGGTACCTGCCGCCAGAACATGGTTTCTGGTTCGGCATCGATAAGGCTATTTTCTATGGCTTTAATAATCAGATGGTGAGCCATCCGCTGTTCGCACTGATCGTTGCTATCACCAATTTTCGCGGTTTTGATGCGGTGTCATTGCTGGCAATGGGCTTGCTTTATCTGTCGATCTGGCGACGTGAAACGCCACAGGCGCAGCGGCGGATGCTGGCTATTGGTATCACTATGCTGCTCACCGCCGTAGTGCTCAATCAGCTGGGTCATCTGTTGCCGGTGAAGCACTCTAGTCCGACGCTGTTCTTTGAGAACGTGCATCGCGTCAGCGAACTGACCGGTATCCCTGCTAAAGATGCCTCGAAAGACAGCTTCCCTGGCGACCACGGTATGATGCTGATTATTTTCGCCTGCTTTATCTGGCGGTATTTTGGTTTCAACCGCTTTTTAATTGCGGCCGCTATTGTGGTGATATTTTCACTGCCGCGCGTCATGGCGGGTGCACACTGGTTTACCGATATTGCTGTCGGTTCAATGTCAGTGATTTTAGTGGGGCTGAGCTGGTGGTTATTAACGCCGGCCAGTGACGTGCTGGTTAACTGGTTTTATCGCAAATTACCGGGTAAATATAAGCCCGTGACGTAAATGTTAAGCGCGGACGATTTAATCGCCCTGGTCTTAACCGTCCGCGCTTATAAAAAACAGCCCACCACTATTAGCCTGCTAATTAAAATCACGAAAAGAAAAGGTTATGACCCTGCTGGCAGGTTAAATAGCCATCGATATCCTCTGTCAATAAAGAAAACGCTAAAAACCGAGGCTATGCCCTGAATTGACGCCCCTTTCACTGCCTGTTCTCATCATCATTTCACCACAATTGTAGCTATTGTAGTCAGTGTGTTACGGTTTGATTTCACATCAAAAAAACCTATATAAAATTGATCAAAAGCACTCGCCACGGCGTCTGTAATCAGTTAACCTCAGTCGCAGTGAGGCTACAGCGGCAGAAAATTCGGATTTTTTACCGTTAAAATGTGTCCATTAACACATTTTAGTCATTAAGGATTTGTCTTAGGCTGTTTCGCTTATTAATCTCCCTGTTTTGTCATCTGGCTGGCGACAATTTTGTCGTAAGGAAATCGAAGGAAAACCCGAATAATGGTCAAGTCTCAACCAATACTGAGATATATATTGCGGATTGTGCCCGCACTGGCGCTGGCCACACTCCTCTCAGCTTGTAGCAGTACCCATAGCAGTCAAAACGCGAATAACGAGAATCATGAAGTTAACAACCACAATGGTTTTTTACTTCAGGCGTCTCAGGATGAGTTTGAAGAAATGGTGCGTAACGTCGACGTTAAGTCGCGCATCATGGAACAATACGCCGTCTGGAAAGGTGTGCGCTATCGCCTCGGTGGCGATACCAAACGCGGGATCGATTGTTCCGCCTTTGTACAACGCACCTTCCGCGATCAGTTTGGCTTAGAATTACCACGCTCGACCTCTGAGCAGCAGGACACCGGTAAAGAGATTACCCGCAGTAAACTGCGTCCTGGCGATCTGGTGATGTTCCGTGCCGGCTCAACAGGTCGTCATGTAGGTATTTATCTGGGTAACGACAATTTCGTTCATGCCTCTACCAGCAGTGGCGTCATGATCTCCAGTCTCAATGATGATTACTGGAAAAAGCGTTACCGTGAAGGACGCCGTGTATTAAGTCGTAACCCGACCTGATTATCACTTTCGATCTTCTCTCAGCCAGAGAACATGAAACGCTGCTTACGCAGCGTTTTTTTTCGTGCCTTATTCTTAGCACCACCCGCTTTATAAGATAAAAGCATTGTATTTCAGATTAATAACGAGACATTTCGGACACTGTCGTTATATTCTCGGTCGCTTAAACCGAAGCAGTCGTGTGCAATGACATAATAATAATTTGATCAGGGGAAGTTCCTCATGCCACTGTCGGGGGCGCTAAGACGCCATGCCACCTATCCTCGCCGAATCGCATGGAGTAGCGCGATGGCTGGTGGCGTATTCTTTCTTCTGTTTGCCGCACTGTCACTTCACCAGACCTGGCAGAAGCGCGAACGACAGCATCAGCAACTGCTGGAGAACAGCCGCACAGCATTACAGCAAACGCTTTCCAGCCTGCTCAACAGTACCCTCAGTCCCCTGCTTCCGTTCACCCACACTGCCTGTCATACCATTAATCGTGAACTGACCTCACGCGCCGCGTTTGCCGGTAATCTGCGCGCCATCCTGCTGGTTAACAATGGCAATGCCTTTTGCTCCTCGGCCACGGGCAGTTTTAGTCTGCCGATCAATGTGATTTCGCCTCAGAGTGATACCTCACGCGATATTGATCTGCAGCTCATGTCAGGCACGCCGCTTCAGCCAAATAAACCCGCGCTGGGTCTGTGGATTAAAAACCCTGGCAGCCAGCCGTCAGGTGTCTTCGCGACGCTGAATATCAGCCTGACTTTCTACCAGTTACAGATCTCCGGGCATCCGGAAATTACCGGTATGGCGCTGATGACGCAGCAGAGTGCCTTAACCAGCTGGCAGTCTGGCGTGATGGCGAATAAAAGCCTGCCGCCGCCGCTGTACCAGCAGGCGCTGACAGGCTATCCGCTGCAGTTTGTATTGTTCGGTTCTGTTCTGGCGTTCAGCGATTATCAGAATATCCTGCTGTGCAGCCTGCTGCTGTCACTGCTGGTTTCCGGCGGCTGCTGGCTGCTGTTGTCTGTTTATCAGCGTCCGGGGAAAGAGCTGATTCGGGGCATGAAGCGCGGCGAGTTTCACGTTGAATATCAGCCGCTGGTCACCTCCCATGATGGTCAGCCTTATGGCATGGAAGCGTTACTGCGCTGGACCCATCCGACTGAAGGCCCGATCCCGCCGGATGTGTTTATTCAGTATGCTGAGTCGCAGAACCTGATTATTCCTCTGACCCGACATCTGTTTCAGCTGGTTTCCCGCGACGCACACCAACTCTGTCATACCATTCCCCGTCATGCCTGCCTCAGCCTCAACATCTCTCCGCTGCATCTGGCTGACAGCGGTTTCCGGCAGGATGTACTGCGCTGGCTTGATACCATGCCTTCGGCTCATTTTAATTACGTGTTTGAGATTACCGAGCGGGCCATGGTACGCGACGAAAACGTCGGAGAACTGTTTGACTGGCTGCATCAGCAGCATATCAATATTGCCATTGATGATTTTGGCACCGGCCACAGTGCGCTGATCTATCTGGAACGTTATGCGTTTGATTACCTGAAAATTGATCGCGGCTTTGTCCAGAGCATCGGCACAGAAACCCTGACCTCGCCGGTGCTGGACACCGTGCTGCAGCTGGCAAAGAAGCTGAATCTGAAAAGTGTGGCGGAAGGGGTAGAAACCGGTGAACAGGCCGCCTGGCTGATCCATCGAGGTGTGACCCATCTGCAGGGTTATATTTACAGCCGTCCGCTGCGACCGGAAACGCTGATAGACTATTTCCGGCGTCATAACGCCTGAGACGCTGTGACCCTAATCGCGCCGGACATCCAACAGGAGAGAACATGTTATTTCGCTTGGGATTTCTGCTGCTGTGCGGCCTGTTCAGCGCCCCGCTGCTGGCTGCCACAGTCCTGCAAACGTTCGCCTTCACACAGGCTGGCGAAGCGAAATATCCGCCCGGCTTCAGCCATTACGATTACGCTGATCCCCGCGCGCCGAAAAGCGGCAGCATTACGCTGGCGGTGGTGGGCACTTACGACAACTTCAACCGCTACGCCTCACGCGGCAATCCGGGCATCAACACCGGCACGCTTTATGACGGTCTTTACACCAGCTCAGACGATGAACCGGGCAGTTATTATCCACTGATTGCTGAATCAGCCCGCTACGCCAGCGATTTTACCTGGATTGAGATCCGCCTGAATCCGCACGCCCGATACCATGACGGCACGCCAGTCACCGCCCGCGACGTAGCGTTCACCTTTCAGAAGTTTATGACCGAAGGGGTGCCTCAGTTCCGCGTCGCCTATCGTGGCGTGACCGTCAGGGCGCTGGACGATATCACGGTCCGCATCGAGGCAAAGAAACCGGATAAAGATCTGCTGCTTGGGTTACTGACGTTTCCGATTATCCCCGAGTCGTTCTGGCGCGATAAGAAGTTCAACGAGCCGTTAAGCGCACCACCGTTGTCGAGCGGGCCTTATCGCATCACGCGCTGGAAGCTGGGCCAGTTTATTGAGTTTAGCCGCGTAAAAGATTACTGGGCTGCCGATCTGCCGGTGAATCGTGGACGCTTTAATTTTGATCGCATGCGCTATGACTACTATCTGGACGACAATGTGGCGTTCGAAGCCTTTAAAGCAGGTGCTTACGACTGGCGTGAAGAGACATCAGCGAAGAAATGGGCGACCCAGTATCGTGGTCGCAATTTCGACAATGGCAGCATCGTAAAAGAAACCACGCCCAATGAAGCCGCTATCGATACCCGCTGGCTGGCATTCAACAATGAAAAACCGCTGTTCCACGATCGCCGGGTACGCCAGGCGTTGTCACTGATGTTCGATTTCGAGTGGATGAACAAAGCGCTCTATTACGGTGCCTGGCAGCGTGCCAGCAGCTATTTCCAGAATACAGAGTATGCTGCCCACGGGGTGCCGGATGCACAGCAACGGGCGCTGCTTGAACCCTGGCGCGCGCAGCTGCCACCTGCGCTGTTCAGCCAGCCTTACCTGCCACACAAAACCGATGGCAGCGGCTATGACCGCGCCAGTCTGTTAAGCGCGTTTGAGCTGCTAAAACAGGCGGGGTGGCAGATTAAACATCGCCGACTGGTTAACGATAAAACCGGTCAGCCATTTACGGTCGAACTGCTGCTGCGCGGTGGCACCAGTACCGAATGGGCGTTACCGTTGCAGCACAACCTTGCACGGCTCGGCATTACGCTTGATCTGCGGCAGATCGACAGCTCGCAGTATCTGCGACGCCTGCGTGAAGGCGACTATGACATGATCGCCACCGTTTATGGGGCGATGCCGATCCCCACCTCCAGTCTGCAGATTCTCTGGCATTCCGACTACATCACCTCGTCGTGGAATACCGCGCGGGTCAAAGATCCTATCGTCGATCACTTTGTGAAACAGATTGTGGCGCATCAGGGCGACCCTGCCGCACTGCGGCCGCTGGCACAGGCGCTGGATCGGGTACTGCTGTGGAATGCGTATATGATCCCGATGTGGTACAACGCTGAACAGCGGCTGGCGTACTGGGATAAGTTTTCTCACCCTGCCCGCAAACCTGCCTACAGCAACGGGCTGGAAAACTGGTGGTACGACACAAACAAAGCCGGACGCCTGCCGGCCAGCAAACGCTAAGGAGATGACCGTTGGCCGCATACTTTCTGCGCAGATTGCTGCTGATTATCCCGACCTTATGGGCAATCATCACGCTCAACTTCTTTATCGTGCAAATCGCGCCCGGCGGACCGGTCGATCAGGCGCTGGCAAATATTGAGTTTGGTCAGACAACTGGCCTGCCCGGCAGCGGTGCGGAGAGCGCCAGTTCACGCGCCAGCGTCAGTCATATTAATCCTGCTGATAATCAGTACCGTGGCGCGCGCGGGTTGGATCCCGAAGTGATTGCGGAGATTAAAAAGCGTTACGGCTTCGATAAACCGCTGTGGCAGCGCTACGGCGAGATGCTGTGGAACTACCTGCGTTTTGACTTTGGCGACAGCCTGTTTCGCAGTGCCTCGGTAATCGGGCTGATTAAGGAGAGCCTGCCGGTCTCGATCAGTCTGGGATTATGGAGCACCCTGATCATCTATCTGGTGTCGATCCCGCTGGGGATCCGCAAAGCGGTGCGCAACGGCAGTGTCTTTGATGTCTGGAGCAGCGCGTTTATTATCATTGGCTACTCCATTCCGGCTTTTCTGTTCGGCATCATGCTGATCGTACTGTTTGCCGGTGGCAGCTATCTCGACTGGTTCCCGCTACGCGGACTCACCTCGGCACAGCACGACACCCTGCCCTGGTATGGCAAGGTGCTGGATTACTTCTGGCATATCGCCCTGCCGGTACTGGCAACGGTGATTGGCGGCTTTGCCACACTGACGATGCTGACGAAAAACGCCTTTCTGGATGAGATCCGCAAGCTCTATGTCGTCACCGCGCGCGCCAAAGGGGTGCCGGAGCGCCGTATTCTTTATCACCATGTGTTTCGCAATGCGATGCTGCTGGTGATTGCCAGCTTTCCCGCCACGTTTATCAGCATGTTCTTTACCAGTTCAGTACTGATCGAAGTGATGTTCTCACTCAACGGACTCGGCCTGCTCGGTTATGACGCGACGCTGCAACGTGACTATCCGGTGATGTTTGGCACGCTCTATATTTTCACGCTAATCGGTTTGCTGATGAATATCCTTAGCGATCTGACCTATACGCTGGTCGATCCGCGCATCGATTTCGGGAGCCGCTCATGACGCTCTCTCCACTGAATCACCAGCGCTGGCAGCGCTTTCGCCATAACCGGCGCGGCTACTGGTCGCTGTGGATTTTTCTGGTCATTTTCCTGCTGTCACTCTGTGCCGAACTGATCGCCAATGACAAGCCACTGGTGGTGCATTATCAGCAGCGCTGGACGGTGCCGCTGCTGTTTGACTACAGCGAAACCGACTATGGCGGCGTACTGGCGACAGCGGCGGATTATCAGGATCCCTGGCTGCGGCAGCGCATTGCACAGAACGGCTGGGCTTTATGGGCACCGATTCGCTTCAGCGACAGCACCATCAATTTTGCCACCCAGGTGCCCTTCCCCTCTCCGCCCTCGGCGCATAACTGGCTCGGTACGGACGCCAACGGTGGCGACGTACTGGCACGGCTGCTCTATGGCACGCGCATCTCCCTGCTGTTCGGCGTACTGCTGACGCTCCTGTCCAGCGTCATCGGAATTGTGGTTGGCGCGGTGCAGGGTTATTTCGGCGGCAGAATTGATCTGATTGGGCAGCGGATGATTGAAGTCTGGTCCGGCATGCCTGCGTTGTTTCTGCTGATCCTCCTCTCCAGCGTCATTCAGCCCGGTTTCTGGTGGCTGCTGCTGGTCACCGTCGCGTTCGGCTGGATGAGCCTGGTGAGCGTGGTCCGGGCTGAGTTTTTGCGCACCCGAAACTTTGATTACATCCGCGCAGCACAGGCGCTGGGCGTCAGCGATGGCCGGATTATGCTGCGTCACATGCTGCCTAACGCGATGGTGGCTACCCTGACCTTTCTGCCCTTTATTTTGTGCGGATCGATCACCACACTCACCTCCCTCGACTTTCTCGGTTTTGGTCTGCCGCTGGGTTCGCCCTCGCTGGGTGAGTTGCTGCTGCAGGGCAAAAATAACCTGCAGGCACCCTGGTTAGGCCTGGCGGGCTTTTTCACCCTGGCGATCCTGCTGTCGCTGCTGATTTTTATCGGCGAAGCGGTGCGCGACGCCTTTGATCCGGGCAAAGGAGCCTGAATGACGACACCACTGCTTGCCATCAATCATCTCTCGGTCGCCTTTCGTCAGGGCGAGCAGCTTCGCCAGGTCGTGGATGACGTTTCACTATACATCGACCCGGGCGAAACACTGGCGCTGGTGGGCGAGTCGGGTTCCGGCAAAAGCGTCACGGCGCTGTCGGTAATGCGACTGCTGCATGAAGCGGCGGTGGTTTATCCCCGCGGAGAGATTCTGTTTAACGGTGAAGATCTGCTGCGCGCCCGCGAGCAACGTCTGCGTGCGATTCGCGGTAACCAGATCGCAATGATTTTTCAGGAGCCGATGGTATCGCTGAATCCGCTGCACACCGTGGAGAAGCAGCTGTATGAAGTGCTGTCGCTGCATCGCGGGCTGCGTCGTCCGGCAGCACGCGGTGAGATTCTCAGCGTGCTTGATCGGGTCGGTATCCGTCAGCCTGTCACCCGGCTCAACGATTTCCCCCACCAGCTTTCCGGCGGGGAACGCCAGCGGGTAATGATCGCCATGGCGCTGCTGACCGAGCCGCAGTTGCTGATTGCCGATGAGCCGACCACTGCACTGGATGTGACGGTGCAGGCGCAGATTCTGGCGCTGCTTCGCGAACTGCAGCGGGAGCTGAATATGGGCATGCTGTTTATCACCCATAACCTGAATATCGTGCGTCAGCTGGCGGACAACGTCAGCGTGATGCGTCAGGGTCACATCGTGGAACAGAATCGCGGTCAGATTCTGCTGAACCAGCCGCAACACCCTTACAGCCAGCAGTTGCTGGCCGCCGAGCCGGAAGGAAAAGCGTTGCCGCTACCCGCAGACGCGCCGGTCATTCTTCGTGTCGAACAGCTTCAGGTCAGTTTTGCGCAGCGGCGCGGACTGTTCCGGCGGCAGACCGGTGAAAAGCAGGTGCTTTCCGGGCTGAGTTTCAGCCTGCGGCGCGGCGAAAGTCTGGGTCTGGTGGGCGAGTCCGGGTCGGGTAAAAGCACCACCGGCCTGGCACTGTTGCGGCTGATTGCCTCACGTGGCGAAGTCTGGTTTGACAGCCAGCCGCTGCATCAGCTGTCGCGCCGGCAACTTCTGCCGTTGCGTCAGCGCATTCAGGTGGTGTTTCAGGACCCGAATTCTTCTCTCAATCCGCGTATGACGGTGCAGCAGATTATTGCTGAAGGTCTGGCGGTGCATCAACCCGAACTGACCAGTGCGCAGCAGGCGCAGCGGGTGATTGCGGTGATGGAGGAAGTGGGACTGGAAGCCGAAAGTCGCCATCGTTATCCGGCCGAATTCTCTGGCGGTCAGCGACAGCGGATTGCTATCGCACGCGCACTGATTCTGGAGCCGGAGCTGCTGATACTGGATGAGCCCACCTCATCGCTGGATCGCACGGTGCAGAAACAGATTCTGACACTATTGCGCCGCTTACAGCAGCAGCGTCAGCTCAGCTATCTGTTTATCAGTCACGATCTCGATGTGGTTCGATCCCTGTGTCACCAGCTTATCGTGCTGCGTCAGGGGGAGGTAGTGGAACAGGGAGAGTGTGAAACGTTGTTTGCGTCACCGACGGCTGTTTATACCCGCGAGCTGCTGCAGTCGGCGCAACTCAACCCGCGATAAAGGTTTCCGCAATCGCCACGCCCTGATTTTTCAGGCAGCAGTTAGTGGCGCTTTCGTCGCGACGCTGAATAAACAGGCAGGGCTGCCCTTCACATTCGGCCACTTTACAGTCGACCTGAATCTCTGCCAGCACCTCTTTCAGCTGCTGCAGGATCTCCCACGCCGGAATGCCATCGTGGCTGATCAGACGCAACGCCACGAACTCCTGCTCATCCAGAGCTTCATCAGGCTCAATAGCACTGTGGCGATCGCTGGCCCAGCGGAAACGCTGCGGCAGGCGATGCACAATTGAAAGTTGCAGCATCGTTTACTCTCCCCGAATGAGTTATGTCGCAACACACAGCAACCGACGCTGAAAGCTGACCGACAACCGCTGAGTCCGGACGCGTGTTAATCGTCTGCCCGCGCGTATTTTTTGCGACTCGCATCGCACTTCTGGCTATATGTACCGCGTTCACACGCCGTTAACAATCATTTTAGACGCATTATGATTACTTTTTTAGCTAAAGATTTTCACAATAAAGAAACATAACCAGAAAGGCGGCTAACAGAGCCAGCTGTTACGGAGAAAAAAACCTGCGCCCGGCTAGCGGGACGCAGTATGGGAACGTGAAGCGTAGAAGAAGAGCAGCAGAGAGATTGTCGCGCAGAGCGCGATAGTGCCGACCATCGGCCAGGCGCTGTTAAAACTTATCAGTGACAGCAACGCCCCCACAAAAGCACCGACGCCAAAACGCAGCGTGCCCGCCAGGGATGAAGCCGTACCCGCCATGTGCGGAAACTCATCCAGAATTACCGCCATCGCATTCGATGAGACCATCGACACGCAACCGATAAACAGCGCGATCCCCATCACCAGCGGCAGGAAGCCGAGGCTGAAGGCGCTGACAATCAGCAGCCAGATCCCCATGCAGAATTGTATCAGCAGGCCCAGCCGGAACATCGCCACCGGACCAAAGCGGCGCACGGCGCGGCTGTTAACCAGCGTCAGAAGAAACAGAAACACCACGTTAAGGCCAAAGTAGTAGCCAAAGTTTTGCGGTGAAACGTGATTCAACTCGATGTAAACAAAGGGGCCGGCATTGAGAAAGGTAAACAGCCCGGCAAAAGAGAAGCCGCTCGCCAGCATATAACTGAACGCTCGTTTGTGGCGAAACAGCGTCACGAAATTGCCCAGCGTGGTGCGCAGGTGAAACCGCTGCCGCTGCTCCGGCTTCAGGGTTTCACGGATCTGCGTGGTGACCAGCACGGTCGTCACCAGTGCCGCACCCGCGAGCGCCCAGAAGATAGCGTGCCAGCTCCAGAGCACCAGCAGCCAGCCGCCGATGATCGGGGCCAGCAGCGGCGCAATGGTGGTAATCAGCATGACAAAGGACATCATGCGGGAGAAGTCCTCTTTCGAATAGCTGTCACGCATCAGAGCATTGATCACCACACTGGCTGCGGCAGCCGACAGCCCGTGCAGGAAGCGCATCAGAATCAGCTGGTCGATGCTCTGCGACAACGCACAGGCCGCGGCGGCACAGGCAAAGATCAGGGTGCCGAGTGCAATTACCGGCTTACGTCCATAGCTGTCTGCCAGTGGCCCATAAATAAGCTGGCCGATCGCGAAGCCAAGAATGTAGAGGTTCAGCGACATCTGCACGCTACCGGCTGAAACGCCAAATTCCCGTGCTATCTGCGGCATCGCAGGCAGATACATGTCGATCGACAATGGCATCAGCATGGCTAACAGACCAAGGATAACCACCAATCCTGTTGGGGAATTCTTTTCCTTACGCACGCCTTCTCCTGCACGAATGAATCAGGTACGGGCCACCTGGCCCGCCCGGTTATTTTGCCTGCAGCTCTTTTGGCAGACCGATGCTGGCGATTTCGTCTTCCGACAGCGCCCGGTATTCGCCCGGTTCCAGATCGTCGTCCAGCGCAATGTCACCGATACGCTCGCGATGCAGCTCAATGACCCGGTTACCGACGGCTGCAAACATCCGTTTCACCTGGTGATAACGGCCTTCGCTCAGGGTCAGCCGCACGTCTGTGGGGGTAATCACCTCCAGCTGTGCCGGTTTCGTCAGGCTCTTCTCATTGTGCAGCTGCACGCCCGCGATAAACTGCGCGGCCGTATCGTCACCGATCGGCGATTCCAGGGTGACGCGATAGGTTTTCTCGCAATGATGACGAGGCGAGGTAATGCGGTGTGACCACTGGCCATCATCTGTCAGCAGCACCAGCCCGGTGGTGTCAATATCAAGACGCCCTGCCGCGTGCAGTTTGAATGACATTGGCTCTTCGATGAAATAGAGAATAGTCGGATGATCGGGATCGTCGGTAGAGCAGACGTAGCCCTGCGGTTTGTTCAGCATAAAGTAGCGTGGGCCGGTGAGCATCTGCAGCACGTTGCCGTCGTAGGCGACTTCGTGATCGGGCAGCAGTTTAAACGCGGTGTCACGCACCACTTCACCGTTGACGGTGACACGCTGTCCACGGATCTCGCGATGAGCGATAGCGCGGCTGATTTCCAGTTGCTGAGAGATGAATTTGTCGAGTCGCATGAATTCGTTTTGCCTGTTACTGCGGAGGGAATCTGAAACGGCCTGGTTAACCGTTGAAAATGTGCGGGAAGTATAACGTGATCCGCGCCAGCCTGACAGCGCGTTTACCGCCCTTTCATGGCATAATTACCCCCAGTTTTATAAAAGTGAGCAACATGTCTTTTACCTTACGCCCCTATCAACAGGATGCGGTGAATGCCACCGTGGCGCATTTCCGTCGCCATCAGGAGCCTGCCGTTATTGTGCTGCCAACCGGTGCCGGAAAGAGTCTGGTGATTGCCGAGCTGGCACGGCTGGCGCGTGGCCGGGTGCTGGTGCTGGCGCACGTCAAAGAACTGGTGGCGCAAAACCACAGCAAATATCAGGCCTACGGGCTGGAGGCGGATATCTTTGCCGCCGGCCTGCAGCGCAAAGAGAGCCAGCGCAAAGTGGTGTTTGGCAGCGTACAGTCGGTGGCGCGCAACCTCGACCAGTTTGACAGCGCCTTTTCTTTGGTGATCGTCGACGAGTGTCACCGCATCGGCGATGACAAAGAGAGCCAGTATCAGCAGATCTTCAATCATCTGCGCCAGCACAATCCGCAGCTACGTTTACTCGGCCTGACCGCCACGCCCTTCCGACTGGGTAAAGGCTGGATTTATCAGTTCCACTATCACGGCATGGTGCGGGGCGACGAAAAGTCGCTGTTCCGCGACTGCATCTATGAACTGCCGCTGCGCTATATGATCAAGCATCAGTTCCTGGTGCCGCCGGAGCGGCTGGATATGCCGGTGGTACAGTATGATTTCAGCCGCCTGACGGCACAGTCTAACGGTCTGTTCAGCGAAGCCGATCTGAATCGCGAACTGAAGCAGCAGCAGCGCGTGACGCCCCATATCATCCGTCAGATTGTGGAGTTCGCTGAAGATCGGCTGGGGGTAATGATTTTCGCCTCAACGATAGAGCATGCGTGGGAAATTCTGCAGCTGCTGCCTGAAAACAGCGCACTGGTCTCCGCCGAAACCCCAGCCCGCGAGCGTGATGCCCTGATTCTGGCGTTTAAAGCGCAGCAGTTGAAATTCCTGGTGAACGTGGCGGTGCTGACCACCGGGTTTGATGCCCCGCACGTAGATCTGATTGCGATCCTGCGCCCGACCGAGTCGGTGAGCCTCTACCAGCAGATTGTCGGACGCGGGCTGCGGCTCTCGCCCGGTAAAACCGACTGTCTGATTCTGGATTATGCCGGTAATCCGCACGATCTCTTTACGCCCGAAGTCGGCGCGCCTAAAGGGGCCAGCGACAATCAGCCGGTTCAGGTTTTCTGTCCCGCCTGCGGTTTCGCCAATACCTTCTGGGGCAAGGCGACCGCCGATGGCATGGTGATTGAGCATTTTGGCCGACGCTGTCAGGGCGTGCTGGAAGATGATGAGGGCGGGCGCGAACAGTGTGACTTCCGCTTCCGCTTTAAAAGCTGTCCTGACTGTGGCGCAGAGAATGATATTGCCGCCCGGCGCTGTCATCAGTGCGACAAAATTCTGGTCGATCCGGACGATATGCTTAAAGCGGCGCTGAAACTGAAAGATGCACTGGTGCTGCGCTGTGGCGGTATGACGCTGGA
The DNA here is from genome assembly GCF_008631595.1 of Pantoea sp. F_5. Lineage (NCBI taxonomy): Bacteria > Pseudomonadati > Pseudomonadota > Gammaproteobacteria > Enterobacterales > Erwiniaceae > Pantoea > Pantoea sp. F_5. The sequence continues at coordinate 374,415 of NZ_VWUO01000001.1, read as the reverse complement.
ACAGGGCCGCGACGCCAAAGGTGAATGGCTGAAGGCAACCTATTTTGATGAGGAAGGCACCAGCGTCAGCGAACGGTTTCGTCTGCAGACACCCGCCCAGCGTAAAGCGTTTGAACAGCTCTTTATGCGTCCGCATCAGCGCGCGCCCGGCGTACCGCTGGGCTGGCAGACCGCCGCTGACGTGCTGGCGTTGCAGCCCCTGCTGCGTCATCCCGACTTTGTCGTGGCGCGTGCCAAAGGCCAGTTCTGGCAAATCCGCGAGAAAATGTTCGATTACCAGGGTCGTTATCGCCGCGCCAATGAGCTGCGTTAATGGACGACACAGCCGATCCGGAACCCGGCGGGCGGGTATATCGTTTGCTACCACCCGGCATAACGGCTATACTGCCGCCCGCTTTTGCATGTGCATCAGCGGGATTGAATAACCTGCCTGTTACTGGGTCGCCTGTAGCAGGATTTAAATAAAGAGATATATTAATGTTCACTATCAATGCAGTAGAACGTAAAGAGCAGGGTAAGGGTGCGAGCCGCCGCCTGCGTACAGCAAACCGTTTCCCGGCCATCATCTACGGTGGTTCTGAAGCGGCTGTTGCCATCGATCTGGATCACGACTCCGTAATGAACCTGCAAGCTAAGCCAGGTTTCTACGACGAAGTGCTGACCCTGTCCGTTGACGGCAAAGAAACTAAAGTGAAAGTTCAGGCTGTTCAGCGTCACCCGTTCAAGCCAAAACTGTTCCATATCGACTTCGTTCGCGCTTAATCGCGAATTACGTTGAAAACAGAAGGGCCGGTTGAGAAACCGGCCCTTTTATTTTGTCGCTGCCAGGTGAAGATTATCGCCGTGGGCAGGAAATGAAAGCCAGGCTAAGCCCGGCTTTTTTATTTGCTGCTGGTGCGGCGCTGGAGCTGATCGCGCAGATTCGGCGGTGTGCCTTTAATCGTCAGGGTGTCCGTGGCCGGATCCCAGAAAATGCGTTCGCCCAGCAACATCGCATCGAAATTCAGGGTCAGTCCTCCGCCGCTCCCGGCAAACTTTGTCAGCTGGCGCAGCGTGCTGCGATCCGCCGGGAAGCTCTCTTCCAGTTCGTAGCCCTGCTCCTGGGTAAAGGCCTGGAAGGTTTTTTCGCCCAGCGGAGGCAGTTCGCTCGACAGATCTTCCAGCGCAATCTCCTCGCCCGCCTGTAACTGCTCGTTGCAGTAACTGTAGACCTGCTGGCGGTAATTCTGCCGCTCCTGCTTATCCAGTTCCGATTCATTGCAATAGTCGTCGACCGCCTGCAACAGACCGCGGTTCTGCGCCTTAGTGTCTAAACCCACTTCGGCCCCGAGGAAGTCCATAAAGAAGTCAGCGACCTTACGGCCAACGCGACCGCGCAGGAAGGTCAGGTAACGGGTCGATTCCGGGTTGGTTTCCCATTCGGTTAAGTCGATACGCGCTACGATGTCCGCATGATTGATATCAAGATAATGCGTGCTGCTGATATCCAGCTGCTCATTGACGCGCATGCTGGACTGGCTGTTCAGCACCGCAATCAGCAGGTACTCCACCGCCAGATAGCGATAGTGAATAAACAGCACCACGCCGCCTTCTGCAAACGGGTATTTTGCCAGCTCATCGCGCAGACGACCGGTCGCGGCACGGCTAAAAGCGAGAAAATCATCGTTGCCCTTACGACAATTACGCAGCGCTTCTGCCAGTTCACTCTCAGCATTGAACAGGCCATAGGCTTTGCTTTTTGCGCTGTAAACCCGGTGTAACTCCTCCACCATCGCGTTGACCGTGTTGGTGGCAGGCAGCAGCGAATCGCGCAGCGCCAGTTCAAGCTGGTTTTCATCGCGTTTAATTAACTGATGCAGGGCAATCTGGTCGATATCCAGACTCATGGTAGACTCTCCTTTTAGCACAGGCGCGTATTCAAACACCGCCAGCATCGGCTTTCAACTCCATGCTGAAAGCGAACGCGGTACTTTCGATAAAATTGCGGTAAAAAGTGCGCTGTTCCGGTAATATATCGCCTTTTGAAATGAGCTTAGACGACGATATGGCACAATCATCACGTTACAGTGACGAACGCGTGGAACAACTCCTCGCGGAAATGGCCCAAATCCTGCACAAGGACAAAGCCCCCACCGACCTCTCCCTGATGGTACTGGGAAATATGGTGACCAACTTAATTAACAGCGATGTCGCTCCGGCGCAACGTCGTTCTCTGGCACGCTCTTTCGCCGATGCCCTTCAGGCATCTGTGCGTGATGACAACGCTCATTAATTGGCTGATTTGACTTCATAATATGGTAACCAACCGGCAGCGCTACCGCGAAAAAGTCTCCCAGATGATCAGTTGGGGGCACTGGTTTGCTCTGTTTAATATCTTATTCGCGCTGATTTTAGGCAGTCGCTACCTGTTGGTCGCCGACTGGCCTTCTTCGCTGGCGGGGCGTATTTACGCCTATACCAGCTGGATTGGCCATTTCAGTTTTGTCGTGTTTGCCGCCTATCTGCTGATTATCTTCCCGCTGACCTTTGTGGTGATGTCGCAACGGCTGATGCGGGTGTTATCTGCGGTGGTCGCTACTGCCGGGTTAACGCTGGTGATGGTCGACAGTGCGGTATTCAGCCGCTTCCACCTGCACCTTAATCCGGTGGTGTGGGAGCTGGTCATTAACCCTGACCAGAGCGAGATGGCGCGTGACTGGCAGCTGATGTTTATCAGCGTGCCACTGATTTTCCTGGTCGAGATGCTGTTTGCGACCTGGAGCTGGCAGAAGCTCCGCAGCCTCAATCGCCGTTCATTTGGTAAACCTGTGGCTGCGCTGTTTATCAGCGCCTTCTTTGCCAGTCACCTGATGTATATCTGGGCTGATGCCAACTTCTATCGCCCGATTACCATGCAGCGTGCCAATCTGCCCCTCTCCTATCCGATGACCGCTCGCCGCTTCCTGGAACGTCACGGATTGCTGGATGCGCAGGAATATCAACGCCGGCTGATTCAGCAAGGCGACCCGGAAGCGCTGGCGGTGGAGTATCCGCTGAGCGACATTACGTTCCGTGACGCCGGGACACGCAATAACCTGCTGGTGCTGACTGTCGATGGTCTGAACAATGCCACGCTGGCCAAAGCGCTACCGCAACTCAATCAGTTTGCCAGCGAGAACGTGCGTTTCACGCAGCACTACAGCGCGGGTGATACGCCGGAGAAAGGCTTATTCGGCCTGTTCTACGGTATCTCCTCCAGCTATATGAACGGAATTCTGGCCTCCCGGACGCCGTCTGCTCTGCTGGGTGCATTGAGTACCCAGGGTTATCAGTTTGGCCTGTTCTCCTCCGAAGGCTTTAATCCGCCACTCTACCGACAGGCACTACTGACCGATTATTCACTGCCGGCAACCAACAGTCAGTCCAACGCCAGCACCGTGGCGCAATGGCAGAACTGGCTGGAGAAACAGAAGGATTCGCAGGCACCCTGGTTCTCATGGATTGCCCTGAACGGCCCTGATGTGACCGGCGACAGTGCTAAAGCCCGTCAGCGCAGCTATCTGCGTCAGGCTCCGGCTGTTGATGAACAGATTCAGGCGGTACTTAACAGCCTGCAGGCACGTGATTTACTGAAGAACACCGTCGTGGTGATCACCGCGCAGCGTGGTCTGGCGCTGGACGGCAATCCTGACAGTGCCGGAAACCGCCAGACATTGCAGGTGCCGTTAGTGATTCACTGGCCTGATACCCCCGCGCAGACTGTTGATCGCCTTTCTGATCACCAGGATGTGATGGCAACGCTGATGCAGCGCCTGCTGCATGTGCGCACCAATCCGGTGAATTACTCGCAGGGTGAAGATCTGTTTGCAGCGCGTCGCCGCCATGACTGGGTCGCCAGCAGTGAAGAGAATAAACTGGTTATTACCACGCCGCAGGTGACGCTGGTACTTAACAACAACGGCAGCTATCGCGCTTATGATGCCCAGGGCAACGCGCTGAAAGATCACAAGCCAGAGCTGGCATTGCTGTTGCAGGTACTCACCGAGGAGAAGCGGTTTATCGCTAACTGATTAATTATCAGGCAAATAGTTTGCAGGTATCTTGCATTCATGACGATAACCAGTAGACTTATCTTCCAGTGTTCGGCACGTAGCGCAGCCTGGTAGCGCACGGTCATGGGGTGTCCGGGGTCGGAGGTTCAAATCCTCTCGTGCCGACCAAATTCCCCGAAAAGCAGCCCAAAAGGCTGCTTTTTTCGTTTCTGTCATCAGACTTTAACTTTCCTCGCACGTCCAATAATCCGACCTATACTTAAAAGCATGTGGGTAACAAGAGGAGAGTTCATGACATTCATCGAAAAAGACGATCCAACAGAAGCACCCGAGTCCGGCGATAAGCAACCTTCTCCGCCAGACGAAAAGTAACCCACAGGGCCGCGATTAACGCGGCCTTTCTCTGTTACGACGTCTCATGGCTTCACATTCAGATTAATCCCGAACGGGGTTAGCATTCCTCATGAAATCAGCAGGTTATCTCTTGCAAAAAAGCCTGACCCGCTTCACAAAAGTCGTCGCCCGCTGCGCTTTTTCATCAAAGTGAAACAAAAATGTCACATAAAATAACTACTCTGAACTTCCCAGAAATTGACGGATAATTTTTATGGCGATCAAAGCGAAAAGCCTGAAAGATGCAGAAGCGTTACTTCATTCAGGCATTAGCAAAGTGGAACTGGCGTATGACATTGGCAGCGACGATTTCTTTCGTCTGGCGAGCCACTGGTGCGACCGGGGTGCACGCATCAGCAGGGGTCACCACCATTTCGTTGTTTCTCTCAAGAGTTTTGCCATTCCTCCCAACGACTGATTGCGGCGGACTGCTTGCCCTGGACCATCGCGCCTGATTAAATGCCTTTTTAGGTTCTGATGATGGTTTCGCATGCGCTATCCTGACCTGCCGCTGCCGCCTGTTGCAGGCGGCTTTATCCTTTCCTGTCATCTTAACCACAGCGATCCTTTGCTGGCAGTGAGTCACTTTGACCCACAAAAATATCATGACGCGCTGGCTGTCGAATGGCGTATTCCGCTGCCCGCCCGACTGCAGCAGGCGGTCAATAAAAGACGTGCGGAATATCTCGCCAGCCGATTGCTTGCCCGGTCAGTAATGGCAGAACTGGGCATTGATGATTTCATTCTGACCAACGCGCCTGACCGATCTCCCTGCTGGCCCGCTGGCATTCAGGCGTCACTGTCTCACAGCGCCGGTATCGTCGTGGTGGCGGCTACCCGTCAGCCCTGTGCTATCGGGGTCGACGTCGAGCAGCTCATGTCGGAGACCACCGCGCAGGAAACGGCAACGCTGTTGATGAATGAGCAGGAACAGCAGCTGTTGCAGACACTGCCCATCTCCTTCAGTGCGGCCGCTACCCTGCTCTTCTCGCTCAAAGAGAGCGTATATAAAGCGCTATGGCCACAACTGCATCAGCCGATGGACTTTCTGGATGCGGCACTGACGTCCGTAGATTTCGCGCAGCAAAGTGCCACGTTGCGCCTGACTCAGCACTTCAGTGAGCGTTTTGCGAGGGGGACGTTACTGGAAGCGGACTTTATGTGGCAGGAGACTCAGGTGATCACCCTGGTCTCGCATAGGCTTTAAAAAACCGGCTAAACAAGAATATTTAGCCGGGGTAAACACAGACGAAAGAAGACGTTTCAGGATGGCAGAAACCGACGTTTCTGCTGATTGCTAAAGTAGCCTGTCTGACGCGCAGCACGCCAGTGCGCTTTTCTGCTAAGTTTTGCCAGCTGCCGTCAAAGCCCGGTGTCGGTGCGCTTTACCGAGTCGAGCGTGGCGAGATCGCGCTCATTTCCGGTCAGCTCCGTTAACTGGCCTTCGCGCATCTCCAGCAGCCGATCGGCATGAATGAAGTAGTGATCGTCATGACTGATGGCAAACACCGTTTTACCGGCCTGCTGCAACCACGGCAGCAGCTCGCGATAGAAGATGCGGCGAAAATGGGGATCCTGATCTGCCGCCCATTCATCCAGTAACAGCACATCGCGCTCTTCCGCCACCGCCAGCAGCAGTGCCAGTCGCTTACTCTGCCCTTTAGATAGCCGCAGGTTCAGCACTTTGTTGCCTTCAATCTTCAGCTTATCCTGCATCTTCAGCCGCTCCAGCCACTGCTGCACCAGCGCCGGATTGGCCGCAACCCCGTCCCGCCCGATTAACCGGTCAAACAGATGTAAGTCGGTAAAGACCGCCGAAAACTGACTGCGCCACACATCCAGCTCGTCTGCCGTGATCGTTTTACCATCCAGCAGCAGCGTGCCGGACTGCGGCTGATACAGCCCGGTCAGCAGCATCGCCAGCGTCGATTTCCCGCTGCCGTTGCCGCCAATCAGAAACACCAGTTCCCCGCGGCGCAGCGTCAGGTTAATTGGTCCAACCTGGAAGCCATTATCACCATAGTGAAAAGAGACATCGCGCAGCTCCAGTGTCTGCCAGTCAGAGACAGCAGATGGCGCGTGAAAGCCGGGCTGATAAGGCGCAAGGTCAAAGGCGTTGAGCTTACGGAAAGCGACCTGGGCGCTGAGCAACGTCGGTAACGCACCCACCGCCGAGAGCAGCGGCGTGCGTAAGAACAACAGCGTCAGGGAAAAGGTGGCGGCGACGGCGGTATTAGCCCAGCCCAGGCTGTTGGCCATAAAAAAGACCATGCCGATAGCGCCTAAGGTCATGATATTTGACCAGTTAACCGCACTGAGATGGTATGTATCTGCGCGTACAATATGGTGACGCCAGGCGCGGGCATCCTCCTGATACACGGTGTCATAGACCTGCTGTGCACGGGAGCGGTTAAGCTGCAGCTCTTTGCGCCCTTCAATCACCGTCTGGTAATCGCGATAGAGGTTATCTTCGATTTCACGCAGCTTTGCCATGTGCTGATAGACGCGTGAAACCAGCATCCAGCCGCCCACCAGCGTGACAGCCAGCCAGAGACTGGTCACCAGCAACATTTTTGGCGACAGCCAGGCGAGATAAAGTGCCGAGCCAAGCGTAATGATGACGCCCTGAAACAGCTCCGGCAGGCGCACAAAGGCCAGTGTAATCGCCCGCACATCGCTGGTCAGTCCTGCCAGCAACTGCGCACTGCCAAGTTGCTCAATGCGTTCAACCCGGGAATCGAGGATACGCTTAATAAATTCGCCGCGCAGTCGCCAGACAAACTGATGGCCGAGCATCGTCAGCGCCAGCTGCGAGGCCAGCGTCACCGCCATCAGCACCACCAGCTGCAACAGAAACTGCGGCAATACCGCAAAGGAGGTGTTAATGGCAACAATCATTTCGCGGTTGATAAAGGCGATCATGCCGATACCCAGCACGGCGCTTAACAACGTCAGCGCAATCACCCCGATAAAAGGCCAGCGGAACTGGCGAAAAACAACGCTTAACAACGTCATGCAGGCAATCCATCAGCTAAAAACAGCCTGCAGTGTAAAGGGATGCCAAATGATAGCAATAGTTATTCTCACCACGCCATGACCGGCGTGACGGGTCAAAAGGCGCGGCGAAACGTCAGGTTATAACGCCATGGACCGGCCAGCGGATGAACGCCTGGCTTCAGCGGCAGAATGCCGTGGTAACGCAGGCGCGACGGCCCGCCCCATACCACAATATCACCATGTTCCAGCAGCACACGCTGAGTTGTGTCACCGCGCTCGAAGCCGCCAAACTGGAAAACCGCAGGCAAGCCCAGCGACACCGAAACGATAGGCTGGCGCAGATCTTTCTCATCTTTATCCTGATGCAGCGTCAGCTTCGCGCCCGGTTCATAGCGATTAAGCAGGCAGGCATCCGGATTAAAGTCAGGGAACCCTGCCTCTGATGCCGCCTGCTGTGCCAGAGTACGAAACAGGGGCGGCATGGGTGGCCATTGACGTCCGTTCAGGTTGTCCTGCTGCTGATAATTGTAGCCACGTGAATCCACCGACCAGCCAAAATCGCCGCAGTTGGTCATCGCCACCGACATGCGATGACCGCCGGGCGTAATGCGATGGGCAAACGGGTTCTGTTCCGCAATGGTCATGATCTGCTGATAAAGCGCTTCTGCATCTTCGCGCGCGCGACGCCGCAGGATCACGGCACCTTCAGCCAGCGGCTCCTGCCAGGGTTGCTCTTCACTAAAAAGATCTAACATCAGGGTTCTCCGGATTTGTCGGGGATCAGGAAGGCTGCAAACTGCGGCGACATCCAGCTGACAAATTTATCGCCCTGCTTACTGATCAGATAGACCGCCAGATGCTCTTTTATCGCCAGCGCTTTGGCTTTTTCAGTGCCGAGTACCATCAATCCGGTATCCCAGCCGTCGGCTTCCAGTGCCGTGGTAGCGATCACCGTGGCGGAAACCAGTTTATGCTCAATGGGCCGCCCGGTAACGGGATCGATCACATGAGAAATGCGCTTGCCGTCCAGTTCATAATAGTTGCGATAGCTGCCGGAGGTGCTGATACCGTGTCCCTGCAAATCAACGCGCGCCTGAACCGCATTTTCGCGATCGGTCGGTTTCTGAATCGCTACCCGCCACGGCTGCTGCTGCGCATTCAGACCACGGCTCAGCACTGCGCCCCCGACCGACACCAGATAGTTGTTGATGCCGAGCTGCTCCATCAGCCGCGCCAGATGATCGGTTGCGAAGCCCTCGCCCACGGTTGAGAGATCGACATAAAGGTCAGGCAGATCTTTCTGCAGCCACTGCCCGTCTGCACCCTGCACCACCCGCAGATGCTGTAACCCGGTCTGCGCCCGGGCAGCAGCGATCTGTGCCGCATCCGGCGTATGACCAGGCTGTTTGGCCGGGCCAAAACCCCATAAGTTAACCAGTGGCCCGACAGTGATATCCATCGCCCCACCGGTTTTACGGCCAATTCGCAGAGAGGTGGTAACAATATCCGCCATATTTTCACTCACCGGCTGTGGTGACAGATCCCGGCTCTGGTTGAAGCGCGATAGCACGGAATCGGCTTTCCAGGTTGAGAGTTCAGCATCGTCCGCGTCCAGCTGCTGTTGAATGCGCTGCTGCAGCTCCGCTTTACGTTCGATCGCCACACCCGCCAGGCTCACACGCCAGACGGTTCCCATCGTTTTTCCTTCCAGTACCTGTGCGGTAGTTGCCGCTGGCTTATCACAGGCTGCTAACATCAGTGCTGACATCGCTATAAGCAGCAGATTAATCTGATAACGCATCTTTCCTCACATGTAACACTTTATTAAGCTCTGCTACAAAGCATAAACTTCGGGTAAATTAGCTTAAATAGCGTTGAATATTTTTCTGAAGCACGAGAACATTCACCGGTCATCTATCCTGACCCCGCCTCCCGACAGGCGATAAACATTATTTCAAAGTAAGGAGCTACAGATGATTTATGCGATTCTCGTTATGGCCCTGGGCCTGTTTGTTTATGGAAGTTATAAAGTGGTCGAACAGCGTCGTCATCGTCATATGACACCCTCCCGACCGCGCCATTAACAGGCCTGGCTGCACCTGATTGGGGCAATGCCTCTCTGACGCGCGCGGCAAGTGTACCAAAACGGGCGCGCCGTCAGTGGCTATGAGAGCGGTAAAGCTGGCATGAATTCTGCACTGTTGAAACAGTGTTTATCTCTGAGAGGTGCAGAATGAAAAATTCACAGAAGTGGCCGTCGGCATGGCATCACTGGCTGAGCTTTTCAGCCTTTACGCTGGCAGGTGTCGCATTTGAAGGTGCGCGATTTGGCAGTGTTGTGTCGTCTGTAACGACAGCACCGGAACCCACGAAGTGGCAAAAGGCTGAAGCGCTCAGCCCGGAAGGCGATGCAGGAGCGCAGCGGTAACTGCGCTCCCGGACAACTTACGCTGATAACTCAGAACTGGTAAACCAGACCCAGTGCCACCACGTCGTCGGTATTGATACCGGCTGCGTCGGTGAACGCGTTGTCGTCCAGCAGGTTGATCTGGTAATCAACATAGGTAGACATGTTTTTGTTGAAGTAGTACGTCGCGCCAACATCGATATATTTTTTCAGATTCTGTTTGCCCCAGTTCTGAACATCGGTGCCGCGTGAGGTGACATAGGCCAGGGATGGACGCAGGCCGAAGTCGAACTGATACTGTGCAACCAGTTCCCAGTTATCCGCTTTATCCGCATAGCCATAGGCTTCAGAGTCGCTGCTGCCGAAGCGGGTTGCGTTAAATGAACGTGAGTACATTGCGGCCAGATAAACGTTGTTCGCGTCATATTTCAGACCGCCTGTGTACACTTCCGCTTTATCGCCGCGGCCAAGAATACCTGACGTTGCGCTGTTCTGATCGTTGGTACGGTCAGACTGGAAAGCCGCTGCACCAATGCCGAAGCCCTGACCCAGATCATAGGTGGTGCTCAGACCCCAGCCGTCGCCGTTCTGGCCCAGTACATCGCGGCCATTTGGTGATTCGCTGCTGTTGCCATTCTTGCCCTGATACTGGACAGCAAAGTTCCAGCCATCCACCAGACCAAAGAAGTTATTGTTGCGGTAGGTCGCCATGCCGTTACCGCGCTGATACATGAAGTTATCCGCGCCATAGGTATCGCCACCGAACTCAGGCAGCACGTCGGTCCATGCGCCGATGTCGTAGGCTACGCCGTAGTTACGACCATAGTCGAACGAACCCGCATCCCCAAATTTCACGCCGGCAAAGCCGACACGGGTGAAGCTGTCGGCAGTGCCCTGAGACTCGGCGTTGTTCAGCGCGGCCTGATATTCCCACTGGCCGTAACCGGTCAGCTGATCGCTGATTTCGGTTTCGCCTTTGAAGCCGAAGCGAACGTAGGATTGGTCACCGTCAGAGCTGTCGTTATCAGAGAAGTAGTGCAGACCGTCAACTTTACCGAAGAGGTCTAATTTGTTGCCATCTTTATTATAGATTTCAGCTGCGTTTGCTGATCCTGCTGCAACCAGCAATGCAGGGATCACCAGGGAGAGAACGCGACGTTTCATTTTATTACCCTCTGTTATGTGCCTTTATTATTTGCCACTGCTAACTGAATGATTAAAAATTCAGCCGGCAGGCCATTGTTGTTTTATAGCGGGCAATAATCCACCATGAAAATGCTACTAAATCTCCAAAAGTGTTTCACAGATCGAAACAGTTATTTCTTAATGTAAATATCGGGGAACTAATAACCAGCACGGATCGATAAAAATCGGCGCACGAATCGTTAATCTCAATTTGTATTGTTTGTTATCAAGAGGTTGCATCATATCCTTCTGAAGCACTGAATGATAAAACTTTTGCGGGATCTGGTAATAGAATAGTCCCCGCTATCATCATTTATTCCATTATTACCTTCATTCTCCCCGAATGAGATGTACAACTTATTATTTCCCGCCGGACACATTGTCCGGCTTTTTTTTGCCTGAAATTTACCGTTCCGTTATATCTGCGTAAACTTTCTTACGCGGGTTAAATTAACTCCGCCTCACTTCCGCACAGAGTGTTAAATTGCGCACGCTTTGCACCAAGAATGATGAAATATCCGCCATGTTAATTTATCACCGTAATTAAGCAGGCGGATAGTGGGGATGGTGCTGATTTTCAGCGCTCGCGCAGCGATTCTTTGACTTTATTCAGCGGCTTAATCAGATAGTCCATGACCGATTTCTGACCGGTTTTAATCTCTACGTTAGCCACCATACCCGGCACAATCGGAAATTTTCGTCCGGCACGGTTGGTCAGCTCTGCTTTCTGGGTACGAACGTAAACACGATAGTAATATTGATCGCGTTTTACCTCATCCTGCAGAGTATCGGGCGACACCGTTTCAACTTCGCCGGACAGGTCACCATAGATAGAAGAGTCATAGGCGGTCACTTTTACGGTGGCGGGCAGACCGGGACGGATATACGCGATATCACGTGGATTGATGCGCGTCTCAATCAGCAACTGATCCTCCAGCGGCACGATCTCCATCAGTTTACCGCCTGGCTCCAGTACGCCGCCGACCGTGGTGACCTGAATATCTTTGACGATGCCGCGTACCGGCGAGTAGAGCGTGGCACGCGTCAGCTGATCCTCTTTGCCCGCAGCAACCTGCAGTTGTGCATCCAGTTCGGCATTGTTTTTCACCTGCTCTTCATGGGCGCGCACCAGATAGTCGTTACGCGCTTCATCAATTTTACCGCGCAGATCGCTGACCTGACGGCGCAGACGAATCACCTCGACCTGCCCTGCCGCGCCCTTTGCCACCAGCGGTTCCGTCAGCCGCAGTTCATCCTGTACCAGTCTCAGCGACTGCTGCAGGTTACTGATGGTTTCGGTGAGATTACGACGACGCGACTCGTAGAGCTGCCGTTCGCGCGTGACCAGATTCGGCTCCTTCAGGGTTTCGGCGCTAAACGTCAGCGGCGTGCCTGACAATTCCGCCTCAAGCCTTTCGGATGAGGCACGCAGCGTGCGCACTTTGGCCTGCGCTTCGCCGAAGTTGGACTGGAAGCGCGTCGGATCAAGCGTCGCCAGCACCTGTCCTTTCTCAACAATATCGCCCTCATGCACATTCAGCTGTTTGACGATGCCGCCGTCCAGGCTGTCGATTACCTGCGCGCGACTGGAAGGTGTCACCTTGCCAGTGCCGACGGTCACCTCATCCAGAATAGCGAAGTGCGCCCAGATGAGAAAAATTGCCAGCGCGGCGGTGCAGAGCCAGATAATTGCCGATGTCCGGCGCTCATGACGGGCAAGATCTTTATCAACAATAACCAGACTCATGCGGCATCTCCTTTCCCAGGCGTCGCTGCCGTCGTCGCACGGCGCAGGATCTCGTCACGCGGACCATCGGCCACAATCCGGCCGTTATCCATCACCACAATGCGGTCAACCATTTTCAGCAACGCCGGACGGTGCGTCACCAGCACCAGCGTCCGGCCACTGATCCAGCCCTGTAGCTGACGGATCACATGCTCTTCCAGCTGTTCATCCATGGCCGCCGTAGGTTCATCCAGCAGAACGACCTGCGGCTGTCGCAGGATCATCCGGCTCAGCATCACCATCTGACGCTGCCCGCCTGACAGTCCGCGTCCGCCTTCATTGATAATGCGATCCAGACTGGCGGCATCCTGCTGGACCAGCGACAGCGCGCCGCTGATGCGCAGCGCCTGCAGCATCTCCTGTTCGCTGGCGTGGGGATTACCCAGCATCAGGTTCTGCCGCAACGTGCCAAAGAAGAGACGGGAGTCATGCGACAGCCAGCCGAGCTGACGGCGTAAATCGACAGGATCAATACGCTCAATGTCGACGCCATCGACAATCACCTTGCCCTGAGTGGCCTGCGCCTGACCGGCGAGGATCTTCAGCAGCGTCGACTTCCCTGCCCCGACTTTGCCCAGAATGGCAATCTTCTCGCCGGGTTTAATCTGCAACTGCTGCACGTTGAGCACATTCTTTTCATTCTCTTCGTCATAGCTGTAATGGACATTGCGCAGATCGTACTGGCCGGTAAGCGTCGGACAGTGCGCCAGCGTGGCGGCTTCAGGCTGGTCGAGCGGCTTTTTCAGCAACTCATCCAGCCCTTTCATCGCCATTTTGGCGTGCTGCCAGCGTGAGAAAACCATCGTCAGCTGCATTAACGGGGCGATGGTACGGGATGAGAGCAGGCTACAGGCGACCAGCGTACCGGTGGTGATTTGCGAATCAAGCACCAGATAGACGCCAAACACCAGCATTCCGGCATAGGTGAGCTGCTGCACGGTTGACGCCCAGCCGGTAAGACGCGCGCCCCATAACCGCTGCTGATTGCTGATTGAAGCGCTGACTTCGTGGGTCTGTTCCCACTGACGCTGAAAATAGGGTTCCGCCTGCAGCGCCTTAATATCCTCAATCCCTTCGATCGTCTCCACCAGCACCGCATTGCGCAGCGCGCCCTCGCGCAGCCCCTCTTTGGCCAGCTTCGCCATCGGAATCTGGACCAGCAGGCCGGGAATGACGATCAGCGGGATCGCCGCCAGCGGGATCAACACCAGCCAGCCCCCCACAAACGACATGATAAACAGGAACAGGATGACAAACGGCAGATCGGCTGCTGCACCTACCGTGGTTGAGGTCAGCAACTCGCGCACCTGGTCGATCTCACGCAGCTGCGAGATAAAGGATCCGGTCGATTTTGGCCGTGCCTCATTTCGGATGCTCATCGCCCGGGCAAACAGCATGGCCGAGACTTTGAGGTCGATGCGTTTGCCCATTAAGTCTGACACCTGAGTTCGCATCAGTCGAATCAGATACTCAATGGCTGCGGCGATCAGCACCCCGACAAACAGCACCCAGAGCGTGGACTGCGACTGTGCCGGAATGACCCGATCGTAGACCTGCATCGAAAAGAGAATACCGGCCAGCGCCAGCACATTGCTGATCACCGAGGCCAGCGAGATCTCGGTAATACGGCGACCCATGCCACGAAAGTTTTTCCAGAACCAGTGCGGCTCATAGGGCTGAACGAATTCGTCGATACGCGCATCCCGGCCACGCGCCGCCACGCCGATCACCCCGACATCGCCCTGAGCACGTGCCAGCAGTTCCGATAAGGCGCTTTCACGCACCACATCGCCGCCTTCACTGAGCCAGTAGCGCGCGCTGCCGTCGGCATCAATGCTCTCCAGCACCGCCACGCTGGCATTTTCCAGCACCAGCACTACCGGGGTGATCTCCTGACGCCAGCGCAGTTTATTCTGCGGCACCATGGTCAGATGCAGTCCCAGCAGCCCGGAGAGCCGCTCCAGTTGCTGCGACACCGGCAGATGTTCAAACCAGCGCATCTGCTGACGCAGGGTTTTGCCATCGGCAGGTTTACCGAATCGCGCGGCGACGCGCAGCATGGCGGCAATCCAGTTATCGGTGTTCAGGGTTGATGTACTCATTATTAATGCCTTATCGCTATTGCAGCGAAGGAAGGAGATCGCCGCTGCTTTGCTGGCGATCGATACCCATGATATCGAGCAGATTGTCTACCGCGGCGGCATAACGCACGGTGGCATCCCAGCCGTCATAAAGCGCGGTGATACGTGAGCTGTCCGCCTGAAACACATCCTGTTCCACGCTCAGCAGATCGTTCAGGCTGCGCTTACTCAGACGATATTCATCGGCGTAGACATTACGGGTATGGTCGGCGCTGGCCAGCTGTACTTCCCCGGCAGCCTGCCGCTGCTGCGCGCCAATCATGTCGGCATAAGCGGTGGAAGCATTCTGATTGATGGCGAGTTTGGCCTGCTGAACTGCAGCCTGTGCTGCTTCACGATCGCCCTCCGCTGACTCGGTTCTGGCATTCACCATGCCGCCCTGATAAAGCGGCGCTTCCACCTGCAGCTGCACTTCATCATCCCAGTAAGACGAACGATCGTTTTCATAGCGGGTCCGGCCTGCCTGCACTTTGATGGTCGGCCAGTGGCCGGACTGCGCCTGGCGCACACGCTCACGGGCGGCCTCCTGTTTAGACTGCGCGCTGCGTACTGCGGCGCTGCTTTCATAGGCAATTTTGTCGAGGGTGATCTGCTGTTTCAGCAGCGCCTGGGGCAGTTCGGGCAGCGTGGCGGGCACGACACCGGTCAGCACGGTCAGCTGCGCGGTGGCGGAACGCAGCTGGGCGCGATATTGCTCCAGCGTGGCCTGCATCGCGGCGATGCGGGTTTCCGCCTGCAAAACATCTGACTGGGAATTGAGCCCGGCATCGGCGCGCAGTTTTGCGATATCCCGTACCCGCTGCAGCGAGGCGATATTGGTGTGCGCCGTTTCAGACAGCGCCTGGTAGCGTTTAACTTCGAGGTAGGCCTGCAGCGTATCTTCCGCCACGGTCGTCATCGAATCGAACAGGCCGAAACGATAAGCCTCTGACAGGGCATGCTGTTCATCGATGGCGCTGCCGGTGCGGCCAAAGTCATAAAGGAGCTGACTGAGCGTGATACCACCGGAGCCATTATTGTTCAGACTGCCAGCGGAGTCGGTCTGGTGAGAGCGTCCCGCGGCACCCTGCAGTGAGATCTGCGGATACCAGGCGCTGCGGGCGGCATCCAGATCACCCTCACCGACGTGGATCTGTGCCGCCGCTTCCGAGATTTTCGGATTGCGGGCAAAGGCCCGGAGAATAGCGTCGCGCAGTGTTAAGCTGGCAATCTGTTCTTCGGTTGGCGCGGCGCGCCAGTTAAATTCGGCTTTAGGTAACGGTGCGGCAAAGGCCGCGGGCACTGCCACGCCACTCAGGGCGCACAACAAAAAAGTTAATCGCGCTTTGTTCATTATCCATACCAGCAGGGGTTCTTATCATCATGGTGTTTTTCCTGGTGAACAAAGCGAGCAAAAAGGGGTGTATATCAGCGCCAGACAGCATTATTGCGTTATTTTATTTATGATTCGCAAGCGGGGCGATAAACGACCCTTAACATTATTAGATCATATCTCGCGCATATTCCTGCTAAAAACAGATGAATTCTTTAATATTTCTCCTGAACGGACGAAAAATAGCCATCAGATAAATCTTTGCCAATCCAGACAGGCTTAACAGACCTGTCCGGAAGGCGGTGATTTTACTTATGTGTCGACGTCAGACTATCGGCTGTGCTGCAGGATGCTGCAGCAGATGATCGGCAAGGGTATAAGGAACATCGGAGAAGAGATGGCTCTCCTGCGGAGCGGCAGAAGCCGTGGAGGCGTGCGCCACGTGCGCGGTCTCCGCCTGCTGGGTCAGCGTGACGGTTTCGAGCAGATTATCCACCGTCTTGTCCGCCATCAGGCTGGCCGTTTCGGTATGCGATGCCACCTGCACCGTCTGGCTGGCCGTGGCCAGATTCCCGGCACTGTCTTTGCCACTGACCGTCATCTGGTATTCACCATCATCCAGCGGTGCCAGCTGTCCGGCCAGAATGGTCAGCGCCCAACCCCCATCTGCCTTTACGCTGGCGCTGTAGTGCTGATCGCCCAGCGTTAATTCTACCAGGCTGCCCGGTTGCAGATGGCTGGAGCTTCCCTGAATCAGATGCCAGCTGTTCACATCGGCAGCATCAATTTTGTTGTCATCGAAGGCAGTGTCCAGCGTCAGAGTTGGCCGCTGATGCACGGCCACGGTAAAGAGGGCGTCCCAGTTCTGCGTGTCGCTGTTGCCATACTGATCCCAGCGATGGAAGGTGGCGGCGACCGGCCCATCCGGCAGCGCCATCAGCTCGCCGGAGGTAAGCGTCACCATGCCCTGAGCATCAGGCTGATAGGTTTTGCCGTTGATCTCCAGGGAATTACACCCCTCAACGTAGAAGCTCAGATCGTGCTGCGCCTCCTGATAGTTAAGCGTCATGTCATCGCCCAGATCCATTTCGGTGTAAACCGGAATAAAGCCGGTGTGAATATTCAGCTCATGCGTGGCGTCGGTGTAATTATTGGCCCCGTCAATCGACCAGGCGCGGATCTCACCAACGTTGATAAACGCGTTCACCTCTGCTGCCGGAATCACCACCTGCCAGTGCCCGCCTTCGTCCAGGGTTGCTGCATAATCTTTCTGATTGGCACCGGTGATGACCAGCCGATGGCCCGGCATCACGGCAGAGAGTGTGCCGCTCAACAACAGATCCTGCTGAGTTTCCGCCAGATTAATGACGTCGTCCGACGTAACCTTATCAAAGGTAATTTTTGGCAGGCTGCTCAGGTGGGTAATCAGCGTCAGGTCGTGATAGTCGGTTACGGTTTTACCATTCGGATCGGTCGCCGTCACGTTGAGGCTGTAGACGCCATCCGGCAGCGCCTGCATATCGCTTTCCTGGAACGTGCCATACCACTTACCATCACTTCCCATAGTGGCGGTGGTCGTTTGCGTACCCAACGATAAATTCAGCACCGCCCCTGCAGGCAGATGCGTTGCACTGCCGCTGATTTCAACGCCGTAAATACTCTCAGCAATATTCACCGCGTTGTCGCCACTGATCGTGTCCACTGTCAGGGTCGGTTTGATGGTGCGATCAACATAGAGTCCAAAATCGACGTCGGTAGTGGTGCTATGGCCCGCTTTATCGGTAATGGTCAGCGTCAGAGTGTGATTACCATCCGGCACACCTTTTAGCGCCTCAGCCGGCATCGAAGCGTTCCAGTAGCCCCACTTATTCACCGTGCTGTGCCAGCTCTGATCGTTGAACGTCAGTGTGACCGTCGAGCCTGCTTCGCCTTCCGCCCGGCCGCGCAGATGTACCGGCTTTTGTGCTTCCCAGGCAGCAATGACGCCATCACCAGCAAGCGATTCATAGGGGCGTAGCGCAGCAGGAGGGGGGCTCTCAACCGCGCTGACCGCCAGGGCACTGTAGTTGAGCGGGCTGCTATCCGGTGACGCCGCAGAGAAAGGGGTAACGGGAAGAGTGAGACTCTGCGTTGAGACTGGCGCAATGGCGGGCAGCGCGCTGTCGGCGACGGCAAAGTCGCTCACCGCCGTCTGAAAAATGGATTCGAACCGGACGGAACGAAGCGTATCGCGTGTTGACATAGGTAACCTCAGTTCAGAACAGAAACGTAGGCCAAAAGGCCCGGATAAACCGGACGTTAAGGCTGTTGATAGAGAGTGGGTCAGCTGACGCTGCCCGTTTCCGCTGGTCGGAACTGATTACCCGCAGGTAACAGGGATAAAGAAAGAGGACGCTAATAAAAGCGACAAATGGAGCCAGAATGTTGATTTACGGCGTAACGCCGTTTGCTGCGCTTACCCTAATCTTTCATTCTGCTAATGAATAGTGGCGATAATCTGGAAAGTGAAATTATTACGTGACTAAAACAAAAAAAGCGGGTGCTTACGCACCCGCTTCTCAGACTGGCCAGGCAGAACTGTCGTCACTACACCACATGGACCTGCAGGTTTTGCTGCACCAGCACATCACCCAGGGTGTTTTCACTGGTCAGCGCCGAGTTGTGGTAGATCTCAAAGACTCTGCCCTCCACCGTGCGCTCGCCGGTCACTTCCCAGATACCGCCGTTGCTGTTCGCCAGTGTGACCTGACTGCCATCTGCGCCTTTGATCAGCAAATCATCACTCTGTTTGTCCGTAATAGTGAGTGCCTCATTGAGATCGAGTTTCACAGAGTTGGTGCCGGTTTTACCCAAATCGAGCACTTCAACGTGTTCAACTTTCAGGCCCAGCGCGGTGAGATCCAGATTGAGATACTCACCATTCAGCACCAGAGTATCGGTGCCTGCGCCGCCATCAATATGGGTAAAGTTAAGATCGCTGACCGTCACAGTGTCCGCACCGCTGCTGCCGGTCACCGAAGCACCTTCTGCCGTACTGCCATCGGCCAGCGTAATCACGACGCCGCCAATGGTGTAACCCACCTCCTCTGCCGGTGCCGCCGCTACAGCAGTGTCACTGGCCACCACGGTTTCAATGCTGCTGACCGGCGTCACCGCATCCGCTTCGGTAATCAGCGTCGAGGCCACGGCTACATGGGCGCTGTTATCGTCGCTGCTGGTGCTGCTGTTATGCTGCGTTTCCACACTGGTACTGGCGACGGCAGCGCTGTCATCCACCACCGAGAAGAGCGCCACCGATTCGGTGGCCGCCAGCGTGACCGGCAGCAGCGAACCCAGCAACAGGGTATTGGTGGTGGTATAGCTGTTACCGGCCACGTCAGTGATGGAGACTTTTGCCAGCGTGTTCAGCGACAACAGCAGGCCGCCCACCGACAGCAGTGATGGTGAGAAGTTAACCGCGTAACGTCCCAGCGCATCGGTGGTGGTGTTCAGCGTCGGTCCGTTGCTGCCGTTGGAGAGCAGCAGCGTCACGCTGACTTTCGATCCCTGAGCGGCATTCAGCGATCCCCCCTGCACGACCAGGCCGGTAAGCAGAGAACCCACGATGCTGAGCACGGGATCAACCCCGACCACCGGCTGATTATGGGACAGCGCAGTAAAGCTGCTGCTGCTGGTCGCGGTATTGCCCCCAATGTCCGTCACCGTGACGGTCAGCGGATGACTGCCATCTGCGATCCCTTTCAGCGTCGCTGACGGCACGCTGATGCTCCATGCCCCATTCGCGCCGATGGTCGTGGTAAGGACATTGCCTGCCACGTTAACCGTAACCGTACCGCCCGCCGCGTTGGTGCTGGTTCCTCTGATGGTTTCAGCCGTATTGGCTTCCGCGATGTTGAGATAACCATCGCCACCGAAGAAACTGTTCACACTGACGGTCGGCGTGGTGTGACTCACAACACCCAGTGACGCCGAGGTAGAACCAGTGCTGCCCGCGCCGTTGATGACGCTGGCCGTCACGGTCTGCAGACCATCCGCAATCGCAGCGAGATTGGCCGCCGGTACAGAGAGGCTCCAGTTGCCGTTGCTGCTCACCGTGGTGCTGTAAGTCTGGCCACCCAGCGTAACGCGTATCACTGATCCTTCGGCGTTGCTGGCGGTACCTGAAATAGTCTGCGCGGTTTTGACATCGGCTGCACTCAGCGCATTGTCACCAAACAGTGAGGTAATGGCGACCACAGGCGTTGACTGACTGATAACGCTCAGTGTTCCACTGCTGTTTGCCACGTTACCGTAGGCATCGGTGCCGGTCACCGTCACGGTTTTACTGCCGTCAGTGATGGCGGCAAGATCCGCTTTCGGAACGCTGATGCTCCAGTTGCCGCCACTCACCACTTTGGTGGTGTAGGTCAGGCCGTTCAGCGTGGCGCTGACGGTGGAACCGGCCGACAGGCTGGAGGTTCCGCTCAGGGTCTGGTTCGAGGCCAGATCGGCGGCACTCAGAACCCCGTCGCCGAACACCGTATTCACCGTCAGGGTTGGCTGCACCAGTCCCAGTGATACGCCTGCGCTGGTGCTGCTGACGTTGCCGACCGGATCGGTGACCGCCGCGCTGACGGTAAAGTTACCGTTCAGCAGCGTCGAGAGCACAGCGGGCGAAACGGTAGTCGAGAACGTGCCATCGGCGTTGACCAGCGCGGTGGCCGTTGTGTTGCCAATGGCCAGCCTGACGCTGCTGCCCGCTGCCACGCCGGAGACCGTGCCGCTGATGGTCTGGGTAACCAGCGATTCCGCCAGGTTCAGCACGCCGTCACCAAACAATGGATTGAGCGTAACCTTCGGCAGATTGTGAATGCCCACCAGCGCGCCGGCGGTGGTGCTGCTGGTGTTACCGGCGCTGTCGGTGACGCTGACGCCAACGGTAAGATTGCCATCCGCAATCCCCTGCAACAGCGCGGGCGTCAGTGAGACGTTAAAATTGCCGCTGGCATCGGTTGCCGTCACAAACTGCTGTGATCCCACCGATACGACAACCCGCGATCCCGCTTCTGCACCACCGACGACGCCGCCAATCACCTGCGTTACCAGCGCATCCGCCACGTTCAGCAGACCGTCACCAAACAGTGGATTAACCGTGATGGTTGGCAGCAGCGTATCGACGCGAATACCGGCGCTGGTGCTGGCGGTATTCCCCGCTGCATCCGTTACTGACGCGCCGACCGTCAGATTGCCCTGCGCCAAGGTGCCCAGGATATCCGGCGTCACCGTGGCGCTGAAGGCTCCGCCCGCACCCACGGTCGCGGTCAGCTGGCTGTTGCCCACTGAAAGCGTCACCACACTGCCCTGCGCAACGTTGTTCACCACTCCGCTGATGACCTGGCCCGTGGCGATATCAGCCAGATTCAGTACGCCATCGCCAAACAGAGAGGTCAGGGAGATGGATGGTGTCTGAGTAAAGATGCCGATCGTCGCACTATTCGAGGCGACATTACCCGCCGCATCCCGGACGCTGACGCCCAGCGTCAGATTGCCATCCAGCAGTGAGGTAAGATCGCTGCCCGGCAGGCTAACACTCCACGCTCCGCCTGCCTGCACCGTTGTGCTGTAACTCTTGCTGCCAAAGGTCACCGTCACCTGTGAACCTGCCGCCGCATTTTGTATCACGCCACCTACCAGCTGCCCGGCTGCCGCTTCCGCAATGTTCAGCAGGTTATCGCCGCCAAACAGTCCGGTGAGTGCGCCCACCACCGGCACCGCATCGACAATCGCCGTGACGGTCTCACCCACGGTGCGGGTGTTTCCTGCCGCATCCGTCAGGGTAACGTCAACCGCAAGATTGCCGTCGGTGACCAGATCCAGCACCGCAGGGGGCACCACGATGGCCCATTTACCATCCTGTCCCACAGAAGCAGAGAGCGTGGTGCCGCCCAGTACCACGGATACCGTGGCCCCGACGCCCGCCGACGTCGCGGTTCCCGAGATGGTCTGCGCCACCGTGGTATCCAGCGCGCTGAGCGTGCCGTCGCCGAATACCGAATCAACCACCAGCGTCAGCGCACTGTTAACCACTTTGTTGACTGTCAGCGTGGCGTCAGTCTGGTTACCGGCTAAATCATTGACCCGCACGCCAAACACCAGCGCACCGTCAGTGAGTCCTGACAGGACATTCGGTTCAAGATTGATGCTCCAGCGGCCGTCGGCACCCACCGTTGCGGTGGCGATCGGCGCGGCATCGCCCAGATAGAGACCGATGGTCTGCCCTTCTGCGCCCTGCGCGCTGCCGGTCAGCACCTGACTGACGGCCAGATCAGCGGCGTTAAGCACGTTATCACCCGCCAGCGCGTCAACCTGCACCAGTGGCGCAGCAGTATCTACCGTCACCTGCTGTGTCACGGTCGTCACGTTACCGGCGACATCCGCCAACTGCGCAGTGATCACCGGCGTGCTGCCATCGGTCAGAGCCTGCATCGCGCTGGCAGGAACGGTGGTGGACCAGGTGCCGTCACTTTGCACTACGGCGCTGTAAGTCTGGTTGTTGAAGGTCACAACCACCGTACGGCCTGCTTCACCGACATCGGCGGTGCCGCTAATTGCCTGGCTGGTGGCGCTTTCATTACCATTGACCTGATTATCACCCGCAAAGGCATTAATCGTCAGAGCCGGTGGCGTCAGATCAACCAGCACATTACCGCTGACGGTGACAGGGGTCGTGCCATCAGTGGCATTTACCGTGATGGCGACGCTGCCGTCCGCATTGCCGAAGGCGGTGACCGGCAACGCAGCCGTTGACCAGTTGCCCGCTGCATCCAGCGTAGTGGCATAGGTCTGACCGTTGACCACCACCGTTACCACCCCACCTGCACCGAGGTTAGCCGAGGTGCCGCTCAGGACGACGCCACCCGCGACATCCTGGGTGCTGATGATGTTGTCGCCTGACACCGTGCCCAGCGTGACCAGCGGACCTGGCGGTGGCGTCAGATCCACCGTCAGCGGGACACTGCTGGTTGCGGTATTGCCTGCCAGATCGGTCACTGCCAGCGCGAGGGTGGTCGATGGCGTAAAGGTGGCCATCTGCTCTGGCGTCAGCGTCACGCTCCAGTTGCCGTTACCGTCAACGATTGCTGTGCCGAGGGTGGTGGTATTCAGCGACACCGTGACAACGGCACCGGTCTCAGCGCCTGTCGCGGTGCCGCTGAGGATCTGCGGCTGAATGCTCTCGGCGTAGTTCAGTGCGTTATCGCCAGTAAAGGCTGTGAAGCTAAGCACCGGCGGGGTTTTATCGAGCACCAGCGAACTGTTAATGGTCGTGCTGTTGCCCGCCGCATCCGTTGCCGTCACGGTGACCGGATAGGTGGCATCCGGCAGCGCTGAAAGCTGCGCCTGTGTCAGTGGCACTGTCCAGTTGCCATTGGCATCCACTGTTGCAGGGTAAGTCGTGCCGCCCAGCGTTAACTGCACCGTCTGATTCGCGCCCGCCTCACCGGTGGTGCCGCCGAGCGTAATACCTGTAGCAACATCATCGCTATTCACATAGCCGCCGAGGAATTCCGGATTAACCGCAGGCAGCGGCGCGCTGAGATCGGTGGTGAACGGCAGCTGTGCCGATGCGCTGTTACCCGCCGCATCCACGACGTTAACCGTCAGGATTTGCGTCCCGTTACCCAGAGAACTCAGCGCGTTGCCAGGAAGATCAACGGTCCAGTTGCCGTTGCCATCCACCGAGCCGGAATAAAGACTGCCATTGAGATCAACAGTGATGCTGACCGCCTGATTATCCCCCACGCTGCCGGTGCTGCCGGTCAGGGTGACGCCTGCCGCGGCTTCACTGATATTCAGTACGTTATCGCCGCCAAACGCGCCAGTATTGAAGGTTGGCACAGGCACAGCCACTTCGGTTACCACACTCAGGGCCGTCACGTCACTGTTACCCGCAATGTCGGTAGCGGTCACGGTAATGGTATGCGTGCCGCTGGTGAAGGTGGCTAACTGTGCCGGAGACAGAGCCAGCGACCAGCTGCCATCGTTCAGCACCGTGGCGGCCAGCGGCTGGTCGCCATTAAAGCCAGCGATCAGCACCGATACCGTCTGTCCTGCACCCGTAATGCCGGTCGTGCCGCTGAGGATCTGTTCGCTGCCTGCTTCCGCCGCGTTCAGCGCACCATCACCAAACGGCAGATTCAGCGTGACATCCGGCAGCGTGTTGACCGCCACCAGCAGCGTGCCGGTGGTGGAGCCGATGTTGCCGTTCTCGTCGGTAACGGTTACCGTCACCGGCAGGGTGCCATCCGGCAGTGACTGCAATACGGCAGGCGGCAGAGTCAGTGACCAGCCTGTACCGCCATCAGTGAGCGTCGCGGCATAGACGGTGCCATTGATGGTCACCGCCACCGAAGCCGGATCATCACTGTTGACCGTACCGGTCAGCGTCCCGTCCGTTGCCGCTTCCGCCGCGTTAAGACGGCCATCCGTAAATGGCGTATCGAGCGTTGGCGAGGCAATCGGGGTAATCGCTGAGACAAACGTCTGCGTCTCTGTGATGCTGTTACCGGCCCGATCCGTGGTGGTGAGGGTCAGCGTGTGTTCACCGGCCCCCAGGCTGGCGATCACCTCCGGCGTCAGGCTGGCCGTCCAGTTGCCACTGGCATCGACCGTTACCGACAGCGGGATGTTGTCATCGCCGACTGTGACGCTGAGGGTCTGGCCCGCAACAGGATTAGACGTGCCCGTGACCAGCTGAACGGAACCCGCTTCACTGATGTTAATCACGTTATCGCCGAACTGTGTTGCAGCGAAGTTTGCGGAAACTGGTGGGGTCTGGAGTATCTCAACGTCAGCTGTGGCCTGCGCCGGATTTCCGGCAGCATCTGCCGCGGTGACGACGACCTGCGTCACACCATTGTCGAGGGCATCCAGCGCAAGCGGAGCCAGATTCAGCGTCCAGGTACCGCTGGCATCGGTGGTGGTAGTGAAAGTCAGATCGCCGACAGTGATGTTCACGACGCTGCCTTCCGGCAGGTTGGTACTGTCACCACTCAGCGTTATCGCACCTTGAGTTTCTGCCAGATTGAGCAGCGAATCGCCAAACGGCGTATTCAGGGTCAGCGCTGGCAGCGTGTTAAACGCGACATCCAGTGAGGTAGTGGTATCCGTGGTGATATTGCCCGCCGCGTCGGTGACCGAAACAGTGATCGCATTAGGGCCGTCTGCCAGCTGCTGCACGTCGGCTGTGGGAATGGTGAGGGTCCAGTTCCCGTCCGCATCCGCCGTGGTGGTGTAGCTGACGTTATTCAGCGTCACCGTCACCGGCAGGCCGCCCGTGGTAGTGCCGTTGATGGTGAGATCCTGCAGCGACTCCGCCAGGTTAAGGGTGTCACCCGCGCTGACCGTAATATCCGCCAGCACAGGCGGTGTGGTGCTGAAACTGACCTCCTGCGTGGCGACCGCCGGGTTACCGGCGACATCAATGGCGGTGACGGTAAAGGTTTGCGTGCTGCCCGGCGCGACATTGATGAAGGCCGCAGACGGTACCGTCACCGTCCAGTTACCGTCAGCGTCAATCGTGGTGCTGTAGTCAGTACCGTTAAACGATACGGTCACCGGCGTTCCTGCCGCCAGCAGGGTGCTGCCGCCGCTGACCGCCACATCCGCGGTCGCCTCGGTGGCATTGATCACATCATCACCAGCCACCACGTTCATCGTCAGCGTTGGCTGAACCAGCGGGCTGGCCAGCACGACCAGGCTGGCGCTGGCGCTGGCCGGATTGCCAGACGTATCCGCTGAGACGACGACCAGCAGCTGATCGCCATCCGGCAGATTGCCCAGATCGGCGGCCGGAACGATCACGGTCCAGCTGCCATCCGCCGCCACCGTGCCGCTGTACTGAATGGCGTTCAGCGTTACCGTTACCAGCTGGCCTTCCACCAGATTAGTGCTGGTGCCGCCGATGCTTAGATCCTGCAACGACTCTGCCTGATTAAGGAAGTTATCGTCACTGATTGCCCCGATGGTCAGGGTCGGCAGATTCAGGCTGTCCGCATCACGCGTCAGCGTCTGGGTCGCCGTGGTCAGGTTACCCGCCGCATCTCTGATCGTCACATCGACCGGATAGCTGCCATCCGCCAGCCCCTGCACGACACCGGCAGGCAGGGTCACCTGCCACGTGCCATCAGAGAGTACCCGGGTGGTGTAATCGGTATTCTGGAAACTGACGGTGACCGTCTGTCCGGCATCCGCGACAGAGGCTGTTCCGCTGATAGCGACAGCTTCCAGCACCTCAACTGAATTGATGATGTTGTCGCCGCCGATAGGGTTAATGCTTAACGGAGGCGGTGTGAGATCGACCGTGACGGCGCTGGTCAGCGAACCGCTGTTACCGGCGGCATCGCTGGCGTTGACCACCAGGGTCGTCACACCCTCACCCAGTGCCTGCACCTGCGCTGGCGTTAAGGTCAGCGTCCAGTTGCCCTGCGCATCGACTGCGGCAGGGTAGTCATTATCGCCCAGCGTCACGCTGACGGTCTGACCCGCGCCCGCAACGCCGGTGCTGCCGCTCAGCGTCTGACTGACCGTCGTTTCAGCCTGGTTAAGATAGCCATCGCCAAAGGGTGTATTAATGCTGACCGACAGGGCACCGGTTGCGACGGTGATTTCACGCGTCTCCGTAACCGGATTGCCCGCCGCATCACTGACCGTCACGGTCAGGGTATACGCACCGGCCGGGATCCCTGCCAGGGCACCCGCGGGCAGCGTCAGGCTCCAGTCGCCATCCTGGGTCACGGTGGTGGTCCAGATCTGGTTGTTAAGGGTAAGAGTGACCTGCTGACCGGCTTCGGCATTACTGCTGCCGCTGAGCACAATCGGCGCGGTGCTTTCGGCGATATTGACGCTGTTATCGCCCGCAACCGGATCAAGCGACAGGGTCGGTGGCGTCAGATCGACCGTGACGCTGCCCTGGCTGCTGCCCGAGTTACCCGCCGCATCCTGTACGTTAACGGTGTAGTTAAGCGTCTCTTCCGGCAGATCGACCAGCGCAGAGGCAGGCACGCTGATCTGCCAGTTGCCATTGCTGTCGACGGTGCCGTTGTAGGTCACGCCGTTGAGAACCACGCTCACCGTCTGGCCGTCCCCTGTCACACCTGTGGTGCCGCTCAGAGTTTGTGACGTAGTGATGTCGCTGCTGTTAAGCAGACCATCGCCAAAAGCAGAGACGATCTGCGGTGCTGGCAGTGTCGCCAGCACGCTGAGCGCGGCTTCGCTGCTCAGGGTTGCCCCGCCGCTGTCTGTCGCGGTGACCGTGACGGTATAAGCCCCGTCGGCGAGTGCTGTCAGTGACTCAGCCGGAACAATCACACTCCAGCGACCACTGGCCGAGACCTGCGCGGTGTAGCTGATGTTGTTAAACAGCAGCGTGACCAGACTGCCTTCAGGCACATTCGCCGAGGTGCCTGTGACAATCAGCGGCTGACCCAGCTCCTGCGCATTCAGATAGTTGTCCTGACTGATGGCATCCATCGCCAGGCCAGACGCATTGCTGTTAATGTCAAAGGTGAGATTACTGGTGGTGGTGTTGCCCGCCACGTCGCTGACCGCCACGGTGAAACTGGCGCTGCCATCCGCAATCGCCGCCAGCGCACCGGCTGGCACGATCAGGCTCCATGCTCCGCTCGCCTGCACGGCGGCGCTGTAGACCGTGCCATCAATGGTCACGGTGACCAGCTGGCCCGCTTCGACGTTGGACGTGGAGCCAGTCAGACGTTGATCGGTAAGGCGTTCCGCACCATCAACCACATTATTACCGGCAAAGGCATCCAGCGTCAGAGTCGGCAGCGTGCCCGCCTCTACTTTCAGCGCCAGATCGCGGCTGGTGGTGGTGGCATTGCCTGCTGCGTCGCTGGCGGTCACGGTCAGAGGATAGGTGCCGTTGCCCAGCCCGGTATAAACCGTGGCGGGCAGATCCAGCGACCAGTTGCCGTTGACGTCTGCTGTGGTGCTCAGGCTGGTGCCGTTGAAGCTGGCCACAATCAGTGCATTGGCTTCACTGCTGCCGGTCAGCGTCAGCGGCTGCTGACTCTCAGCGGCGTTGATAATGCCATCGGATGGGGTGATGAAGTTCAGTACCGGTGGCAGGGTATCCACCACCAGGCTGCCGTCAGCCTGGCTGCTGTTGCCTGCCACATCACTGACCACTACGGTGTAAGGCGTGGTGCCCTGTGGCAGCGCAGAGAGCGCCGCTGGCGGAACCGCGACCTGCCAGTTACCCGCTGCGTCGACCGTGCCGCTGTAGTTAGTGCCGCCCAGCGTGACGATAACCGTCTGGCCGTCACCGGGCACGCCGGTGTTACCGGTGATCACGCCGCCGCTGACGGCTTCCTCGCCGTTGAGAATGCCGTCATTAAAGGCCACGCCTGGGGTGGCCACCGGCAGTGTGCTGGCCACCACCGTCAGGGTAGCATCGCTGGTGGCAAGCTGTTGTCCGCTGCCGTCGCTGGCTGTGGCGGTAATCGTCTGCGCGCCATCGGACGCGCCGTTAAAGGTGCCTGCCGGTAAGGTCAGGCTCCAGCTTCCATCGGCCGCCACGCTGGTGCTGGCTGTGGTGCCGTTGGCAAGCACGGTAATAATGCTGCCATCAGGCAGGCCGTTGGTGCTGCCGCTGACCACAACGGTACCGCCCAGCTCCTGGGCATTGAGGTAGTTGTCGTCGCTGATCGGTGCCAGCGCGATCGAGGGCAGCGTGTTGTCCACGCTGAAGTTAAGCGGACTGCTGGCACTGTTGCCGACGGCGTTGATCACGCTGACGTTCAGCGTCTGACTGCCCTCGCCCAGTTCCGCCAGTGCGCCCGCAGGCAGCGTAATGCTCCAGTTCCCGCTGGCCCCGACCACGCCACTGTAGTCGGTGCCATTCAGGGAGATGATCACCTGCTGCCCTGCCTCAACATTACTGCTGCTGCCCCGCACCGTAATCGGCTGTAACTGTTCGGCGGCCGTGACGATACCGTCACCGGCAAAGGTGCTGCTATCGACGGTCAGCACAGGCTGCACGTCCGGTGAAGTTGCCACATTCAGATCAACCACCTGGCTGCTCTGGTTGCCGTTAGCATTGATTTCAGTAACGGTGAGCGGATTCGTGCCCGGAGGCAGAGCCGCCAGATCATTAGCATCGATTTGCAGCGTCCACTGCCCATTCACGCCGACGGTGGTGCTGTAGAGCTGGTCATTAAGCTGGACCGTGACAATGTCGCCGTTCTGACCGCTGCCGCTGACAACCAGCGGCTCCGCCAGTTCAGCGGTGCTCAGCGCGTTGTCACCGCTGACCGGCGCGACCACCAGCGGAGGCGACGTGGTGGCAACCGTCAGCGCACTGTTCTGGCTGCTGCTGTTGCCCGCCGCGTCGGTGACGGTGACCACCACCGGATAGCTGCTGCCGTTGGTCAGACCGGCAAGCGCAGCAGGCGGTACGGCCAGCGCCCAGTTTCCGTCAGCATCAACCGTGCCGGTGTAGGTGACGCCATTCAGCGTCACACTGACGCGGTCGCCTTCACTGCCTGCGCCGCTGAAGCTGAAACCAGCAGCCTGCTCAGCGATGTTCAGCACGCCATCGCCAGCGGGCGCATTAATGCTGAAGTCGGGTGCGGTGGTATCCACGGTGACCGGCAATGGCGTGGTGGCAACGTTGCCACTGATGCTGGTCACGGTCACGTTAAGATCGTAACGGCCATCAGTCAGCTGCTGCAGATCGGCAGCGGGCACGGTGGCGGTCCAGCTGCCATCCGCGGCAACCGTGGCGCTGTAGGTCTCACCATTCAGCACAAGGCTGACGCTGTTGCCCGGGGCGACGGTGCCGCTGACGATCAGATCGGTCGCTGTTTCAGCCGCATTGATAATGCCGTCGGTGGCAATCGGGTTAACGGTCAGCACCGGTACCCCGGTATCCACCGTTAGCGGTTCACTGATGCTGGTGCTGTTACCCGCGACATCGCTCACCGTCACGGTAACGGGATTGCTGCCCTGCGCCAGTGCCTGTAGCGCATCTGGCGGCAGCGTGACGCTCCAGTCACCATTTCCCGCTACCGTTGCCGGATAGCTGATGCCGCCCAGGGTCACGCTGACGGCCTGGCCTGGCTGGACGGAGCCGGTCAGCGTCTGCGCTGTGCTGGCTTCCTCAGTGTTAAGAATGCCGTCAGTGAAAGGCGTGTTGATTTGGGGTTCTGCCAGCGGCGTCGTTGCCACCAGCAGCGTCTGGCTGGTCAGTACATCCCCTGAGGAGACGGTAACGGTAGTGTTACCCTGCGCCAGGTTCGCCAGGTCGGCGGCTGGCACGGTCAGGGTCCAGCTACCGGTTTCATCGGTTGTGGTGGTGTACAGCGTGCCGCCAGGCACCAGCGTCACGCTGATCGGGCTGTTCACCGGCAGGTTTGCAGAACCGCCGCTAAGGATCAGATCGCTCTGCGCATCCAGCACGTTGAGTGCGTTGTCGTCACTGATCGGGGCAATCGACAGCGACGGCACGTTGGTCGCGATCACGGTGAACTGCCCCTCGGCAGGCAGCGCCGGATTTCCGGCCACGTCGGTAATCGCCACGGTAAAGGTTTTATCGCCTGCGGCACCCAGCGATCCGGCGGGCAGCGTCACACTCCAGCTTCCGTTTGCCTGCACTACACCGTCGTAAGACTGACCGTTAATGGTCAGTAATACCGGCTGACCGGCCGGTACGCCAGTGACGCTACCGGTGACCAGAATGTCAGTGAGCTGTTCCGCACTGTCGACCAGATTGTCGCCGGTCACAGGATCAATGGTCAGCGCCGGTGACGTTGCCGCCAGCACCGTGACACTGGAGGCGACGGTGGAGCTGTTGCCGTAAGCGTCGCTGATTACCACGTCAACCGGGTAGAGAGCGTCTCCCAGCTGACTGATGATGGCGGCGGGTACCGTCACGCTCCATGCACCATTGGTGTCAACCGTGGCGGTGTAAGTCTCACCATTGAAAGTGACGGCCACCGTGTCGCCCTGTGTCCCCCCGCGCCCGTCGATGGTGAGATCCTGCGTGTGTTCAGCGATGTTGATATAACCATCACTGCCCGGCGTCGAGACCTCCAGCAGTGGCGGCGTGGTCGCGAAAATCAGTGAACTGCTGGCTGGCGTGGTATTGCCATCCGCGTCCGTCGCGACAACCGAGACCACCTGAGTACCATTGGGCACCCCCGCCAGGTCGGCAGCCGGAACGGTTACACTCCAGTTGCCACCCTGCGCCACTACGGCGCTGTAGGTCAGGTTATTCAGCGTGACGCGAATGATGTCACCTTCGTCGCCGGTTCCGCTGACAATCAGCGGCTGCTGCGCGTCACTGATGTTGATCACGCCGTCAGCGTCCAGAGGGTTCAGAGTCAGAGCTGGCGCTTCGGTAGCAACCCGCAGATCGGTATCCTGCGTGCTGCTGTTACCAGCCGGATCGGTCACAGTCACGGTGACCGGATAAGTCTGGTTGCTCAGCGTGGCAAGATCGGCAACCGGGACGGATGCACGCCAGTTACCGTTTTCGTCCACGATAGCCGCGTACGTTTTACCGTTTAACCCGACCGCTACACTGTCGCCCGCGGTGCCGGTACCGCTGATCAGCAGCGGCTCAGTGAGTTCATTATTGGTCAGAACGCCATCCCCGCCCGGTGCGGTAACGGTGGCAACCGGCGGCTGCGTGCTGACGGCCAGCGTCTGCGCCTGGGTCGCGATGTTGCCGCTGGCGTCGGTCAGGGTAACCACCAGCGTATAGCTGCTGCCATCTGACAGCGCCTGCAGCGCCGCTGGCGGCAGATCCACCGTCCAGTTGCCCTGCTCATCCACGGTTGCGCTGTAAATAACGTTGTTCAGCGAGACCGTTACCTGTTCGCCCGGCAGCGCACCTGAACCGCTGACCGGCACGCCTGCCGCCACTTCCGTGCTGTTAAGGATGCCATCGCCGCCTGCCACTTCCGCCACAATCAGGTTCGGTGGCAGCGTGTCGACGCTGAAGTTCAGCGTCTCATCCACGCGGTTGCCCGCCTCATCAATCGCAGTAATGGTCAGGCCGTTAGCGCCCTGCGGCAGTAAGGCGAGATCCGCGGCAGGCAGCGTCAGGTTCCAGCTGCCGTCGTCATTGACCGTAGTGCTGTAGGTTTTGCCGTTGAGCTGTACTTCGACCAACTGGCCCGCCACCGCTTTACCGGTGCTGCCACCGATCAGCAGATCGCTGTCCGCTTCGGTCTGATTAAGAATGCCATCGGTAAGCGCGCTTTCATTCAGCGTGATTTGCGGCAGTGTGGTGGTGACCACATTCAACTGAGCGGAGTCGGTCAGCAGCGCACCACTGGCGTCGGTTGCGGTGACGGAGATCAGTTTCACACCGTCGGTGATACCATTGAGATCGCCCGTCGGAACGGTGACGCTCCAGAAGCCGTTACTGCCCACCACCGCACTGTAATTGTTGCCGTTGAAGTTAAGCTGCACCGCCTGGCCCGGATTGACGCCCACCGCCGAGCCGCCGATGATCAGATCGCTGCTCAACTCCTGCAGGTTGAGGAAACCATCAACGCTGACAGGCTCGCTGATAGAGATCACACCCGGTTCACCGGCTGCCGGCGCGACGTTGATGTCACGGCTATCGGTGGCTAAGGCACCGGCTACCGACGTGACGCTGACCGTGATGGCCGTGGTGCCTGCCGCCAGGGCACTGAGCGCCGCAGACGGGATCTGCGCGCTCCAGCTGCCGTCCGGGTTGACCAGCGCACTGTAATTCTGACCGCCCAGGGTAATAGTGACCGTCTGGCCCGCCTCCACATTGCTGGTGCTGCCGGACAGCGTCTGATCGACGGCCTTCTCGCTGTTATCCACCAGATCATCACCGGCAAACAGGGCGATCGTGACTGTCGGCGTGCCCGGCTCCGCAGGCGCTTCCACCGCGATCACCCGATCTTCACTTACCGTTACACCCGCCTGACTGGTGACCGTGGCCGCGATAGTGGCACTGCCCGTCGCCAGGGCCGCCAGCGCGCTGGCAGGGACGCTCAGGCTCCAGCTGCCATCCGCACCAACCGTGGCGCTGTAGGTCTGATCGCCCAGCGTGACCGTGACAGTCTGACCCGCCTCAACGTTGGTAGTGGTACCGCTCAATAGCTGGTCGCTGGTTTTCTCATCGTTACTCAGGACATCATCACCGGCAAACTGATCGATCGTGATCACCGGCTGGCCCGGCTCAGTAACCGGTGGTTCCACGATAATTCCCAGCGTATCGCTGACGGTGGTGCCTGCCGCATTGCTGACCGTCACGACCAGCGAGGCCGCGCCCGCCGCCAGCGCACCGAGTGCATCGGCAGGGATAGCGATATTCCAGCTGCCATCGGCCCCGACCGTACCACTGTAGTTCTGGCCGCCCAGCGTCACCGTGACAATCTGTCCCGCTTCGACATTGATCGTGCTGCCGGAGACCGCCTGAGCGTCCAGCTTCTCATCGTTGCTCAGGACGTTGTCATCAGCGAAGGCATTGATGGTTAATGTCGGCGTGCCTGGCGCGGTGCCCGATGCCTCTACGAGGAAGTCGCGGGTTTCGCTGACTGGCGTGCCGATCTGATCGTTAACGGTGACGTTCAGGGTCGCACTTCCTGCTGTCAGCGCGGCCAGCGAGCTGGCCGGAATCGTGACGCTCCAGCTGCCATCTGCGCCAACCGTGGCGGTAAAGGTCTCTCCGTTCAGCGTGACAGTAACCTGCTGCCCCTCAGCGATATTGGTGGTGGTGCCGCTCAGCAACTGGTCGCTGGCTTTCTCGCTGTTGCTGAGGATGTCATCCCCGGCAAAGGCGTCGATGGTCACAGTGGCCTGACCCGGCTGCGTTGCCGGAGCTTCGACGGTGATCGGCTGCGCGGCAGTTGCCGTATCGCCCGCCGCATTACTGACCGAAACGGTGAGTGTGGTCGTGCCGGCTGCCAGCGCGTTGAGCGCAGCTGACGGAACGGTGACGCTCCAGCTGCCATCACCCTGCACGCTGGCACTGTAAGTCTGGCCGCCCAGGGTAACTGTCACCAGCTGTCCGGCTTCAACATTACTGGTGGTGCCGCTGACCAGCTGATCAACCGCTTTTTCGTCGTTGCTCAAAGCGTTATCGACCGCGAAATCATTCAGGGTCAGGGCCGGTACGCCTGGCTCTGTTGTCGGCGCATCCACCGAAATATCGCGGGTTTCGCTGGTGGTTACGCCAGCGGCGTTACTGACGGTGACGCCAATGGCATTCGAGCCAGCGGGCAGATTGCCCAGCGCGGCTGCCGGAATAATCACACTCCAGTTTCCACTGCCATCGACAGTGCCCAGGTAAGTCTGCCCCCCCAGGGTGACGGTTACCGTCTGGCCCGCTTCGATATTGGTGGTCGTGCCGGAGAGTGTCTGGGCCGTCCCTTTTTCATCGTTGCTGAGAATGTCATCTCCGGCAAACTGACCGATGGTCACGGTCGGTTCACCCGGCTGCGTCACTGGCGCTTCCACGCTGATCGGCAGGCTGCCGGTCACGGTGTTGCCGGCAGCATTGCTGACCGAAACCGACAGGGTGGTTTCACCTGCCGCCAGTGCGCTCAGGGCTGCTGATGGCAATGTGACGCTCCAGTTGCCCTGCGCGTCCACGCTGCCGCTGTAAGTCTGACCGCCCAGCGTCACCGTCACCAGCTGGCCGGGTTCGATGTTACTGGTGCTGCCGGTCACCGTCTGGTCGGCGGCTTTCTCCGCGTTACTCAGTTGATTGTCACCGGTAAAGTCATCCACTGTGACCGCTGGCGGGCCCGTAACCACTGGCGTATCGACGCTGATGGCGCGGTTTTCGCTGGCCTCAGTGCCAGCCTGATTGGTGACGACCGCCGAAATGGCAACCGTCCCGGCGGCCAGCGCATTCAGCTGTGCAGGCAACAACGTGATGCTCCAGTTGCCCTGCGCATCAACCAGCGCGCTATAGGTCTGGTCGCCCAGCGTGATAGTGACAATCTGCCCGGTTTCGACGTTGGTGGTCGAGCCGCTCAGCAGCTGTTCACCGCTTTTCTCAGCATTGCTGAGGATGTCATCCCCGGCAAACTGGTCGATGGTGATGACCGGCGTACCCGGCTGCGTCAGCGGTGCCTCTACGGTAAGAGTCAGGCTGCCGCTGGCGGCCGTTCCCGCCTGATTAGTGACCGTTGCCGTGACGGTGGTGGTGCCGGAGGCCAGCGCGCTCAGTGCCTCGGCAGGCACGGTGATGCTCCAGCTGCCGTCGCCTGCTACGCTGCCGCTGTAGCTCTGACCGCCCAGCGTGACGGTAACAATCTGACCTGCCTCAACATTGCCGGTGGAGCCGGACAGCGTTTGTGGTGTGGCTTTTTCGCTGTTGTCCAGCAGGTTATCGCCCGCAAACGGATTCAGGCTGATGACCGGCGTCGCAGGCGTGCCGGGATCGGCAGCGGCGACGGTTATCGGCAGGCTGCCGGTGGCCGCCGTGCCTGCAGCATTAGTGACGCTGACGCCGATGGTGGTGGAGCCTGCCGCGAGTCCTGCCAGCGCCGCAGCCGGAATCGCAACGCTCCAGCTGCCATCCGCACCCACGGTGCCATTGTAGGTCTGGCCACCCAGCGTGACGGTAACAATCTGGCCTGCCTCAACATTGCTGGTGGAGCCGGATACCGTTTGTGGCGTGGTTTTTTCGCTGTTATCCAGCAGGTTGTCGCCCGCAAACGGGTTCAGGCTGATAGCTGGCGTCGCAGGCGTGCCAGGATCGGCGGCGGTGACGGTTATCGGCAGGCTGCCGGTGGCCGCCGTGCCCGCTGTGTTAGTGACGCTGACATCGATGGTGGTGGTGCCAGCAGCAAGTCCCGCCAGCGCCGCTGCCGGGATCGTAACGCTCCAGCTGCCGTCCGCACCTACGGTGGCGTTGTAGGTCTGGCCGCCCAGCGTAACAGTGACAATCTGTCCCGCTTCAACATTGCTGGTGGTGCCGCTCAGCACCTGATCGGTGGCTTTTTCTGCGTTATCCAGTACATCATCGCCAGCGAATGTATTCAGAGTGATGGCAGGCGTCCCTGGCGTAACCGGTGTACCGGGATCGGTGCCGCCATCATTGCCGCCGCCGTTACCACCCCCCCCGCCGCCGCCGATGCCCACGGCCAGCCCGGCTAAGCCGAGCACACCCAGACCGCCCGCTGTAATCACGCCCATTGAGGTGTTGGTGTTATCCGCCAGGAGCAGCGGCTCTGCGCTGTCGAGTGATTCATAGGTGGGCGTAACCGAACTGGAGGCGAGTTCAGCACCTTCGGCAGTCTGCGGGAAGAGCGCATGTTCCGGTGGATTGACCCCATCATCGAACACCAGTTCGCTGTGCTGACCATCGGCGTCGTCGAGGAAGAATTTCTGATAGCGTACCGTGCTGCCGTCACGCATTTTCAGCACCAGATCGTTACCCTGGCGCTCGAACTGCGTCACCATGTCGCGCGTGCCGCTGATGCGCA
Source organism: Pantoea sp. F_5 (assembly GCF_008631595.1). Classification (NCBI taxonomy): domain Bacteria; kingdom Pseudomonadati; phylum Pseudomonadota; class Gammaproteobacteria; order Enterobacterales; family Erwiniaceae; genus Pantoea; species Pantoea sp. F_5. The sequence continues at coordinate 337,686 of NZ_VWUO01000001.1, read as the reverse complement.
CAACGCTGGGTTCGGTGAGGTTAATGGATTGTGACGAACCGCCAGCGGTCTGTGAGAGGAGTGTGCCGTTTTCGCGCGAGATAATGTCTACACGGCCTTGCGTGAGCTCTGCCATTCGTAACCTCTATTCCACCAGATTGGCTAATATACTGAATCTATAAACATAAAATTATTTTATGCTTATAGCCTTCACACATAGTTTCACCTTCTGAACAACAGAAGGCGTCTCAACCCGGTGCATATAGAAACGGCAAAACAAAACTGCGTCACACGCCCCTGAAAAAGCGAAGCGTGGCGGTATTATTGTTAGATTTAGCTGTACAGACTGACGCAAAACGTAACGGTTCTGACAGAATGATTTTTAGCGTAACCGCGCTAAAAATCAACGTCAATGTACAGATTTCATTATGATTTAATCTTAATTACATTAGCCATGGCTGAATTTCAGTTTTCAAAAAATGTGCTTTGCCCTTGTTTTTTCATGTCAATTTATTGCTGACTGTTTCCATAAATGATGCAAAAAGGTTAAAAAACCACCCTTCAGAAAACATGAGACCAGAAAAATAAATTTATTAATTATGCGATTCAGCCATCATTTATGGCTGGTCCTGCTGGGCAGCAAGTTGTTGAAAAACAGTATTGAAATTTGAGTTAAGTCACGCCGTGAAGGGGGTGGTCATACCAGGAAAGTTCTGGAAAAAATTCGTGGCGCAGCAAAAGTCGGTAAACTCCCGGTTTTGCCATTTAAACGATGTTACTGCACCACTTTGATAAGAGGCGCAACGGCCACTGAACTCGCGGCCAGTGCTACACTTTTCCGCTTTATCTTTGATGAATCTGACCTATGACTGCACTGGACGCTGCACAACAACATAAGCATCAGAGCCGCCTGAACTGGGGCACGCGCACTATCTTTCTGATTAATGGCTTAGGGATGTCAGCCTGGGCACCGCTGGTGCCGTTTGCCCGCGATCGTCTGCAGCTCAGCGGTGCCTCCTTAGGCGCGTTACTGCTTTGCCTGGGAATTGGTTCGCTGGCCGCGATGCCGGTGACCGGCACGCTGGTGGCACGTTTTGGCTGCCGTCGGGTCATGGGCTTCTCCACGCTGTTAGTACTGCTTATGATGCCGCTGCTGGCCACGGCTGACTCTCATCTGGTGATGGCAGCAGCGCTGATGCTGTTTGGTGCTGGTCTGGGCATGCTGGATGTCGCGATGAATTATCAGGCCGTACAGGTTGAGCAGGCTGCTGATAAGCCGATGATGTCCGGCTTTCATGGCTTCTTCAGTCTGGGCGGGATTCTCGGTGCGGGTACAGTGAGCCTGTTGCTGAGTCGCTCATTTACGCCGCTGCACGCGACCCTGGTGGTGATGGCCGTGATGCTGTTACTGCTGTTGTGGCGACTGCCGGTGTTAATGAGCCAGCGCCTGCATCAGCCCGATCAGCCCTGGCTGGTGATCCCACGCGGCTGGGTCGCATTTCTTGGCCTGCTCTGCTTTATCCTGTTCCTGGCGGAAGGGGCAGTGCTGGACTGGGGGGCGCTGCTGTTGCTACAGAATCCGGCGATGTCACCCGCTTACGCCGGTCTGGGCTATGCGGTCTTTTCGGTGGCGATGACGCTGGGCCGTTTTAGCGGCGATAAGATCATCCAGCGTTTTGGTCGCTATCCGGTGATGCTGACGGGCGCACTGACTGCCGCAGCGGGCATGACGCTGGCTGTCTGGTTACCGTGGCCGGAGATCGCCCTGCTGGCATTCCTGCTGGTGGGCTTTGGTTTATCCAATACGGTGCCGATGTTGTTCAATGCTGCCGGGAATCAACAGGATATGCCTGCGAACCTGGCGATTTCTGCCATGACAACGCTGGGATATGCAGGTATTCTCTCAGGTCCGGCTTTAATCGGATTCATTTCGCAATGGATCAGCCTCAGCGGCGCATTTTTAATGATCGCGCTGTTGCTGTTAGCGGTAGCCGCCAGTGCGCGAAAAGTTGCGCGATAATTCAGGTACCTGACACGCTATGTTGTATAAGTTTCCACTGACCTCCGGCAATGTCACCCGCTTTTTTGTGGTTTTCAATCTGGTGCTGCTGCTGGCGCTGGGCTTTATGGTGCACAACTCGGTCAATGCCTGGCTGACCAGCAAACGCTATGCGATGGACGATCTGGCGCGTGACGTGCAGAAGCGCATCGACGCCTACCGCTTTGCCACCTGGCAGATCTATGAAAATCTTTCCACCAGTGCGGCAGGCGCAACGCCCGGCAGCAATCTGCAGGAGACGCGGCTGCGTCCTGATGTCTATTACCTGGAAAAAACCCGGCGTAAAACCGAGGCGCTGATTTTCGGCTCACACGACAGCAGCACGCTGGATATGACCATGCGGATGTCGAACTATCTCGACACGCTGTGGGGCGCAGAAAACCCCACCTGGTCGATGTACTTTTTAAATGGTCAGGACAACAGCCTGATTATGATCTCGACCCTGCCGCTGAAAGATATGGCGACGCGCTATAAAGAGAGCGCTATCAGCTCAATGGTCGATAGCCGCCGCGCGGAGATGCTGCAACAGGCTAATGCGCTGGATGAACGCGAGAGCTTCTCGCCGCTGCGCCACCTCGCCTTCCAGAACGACCACTATTTCACGCTGCGCACCACCTTTAATCAGCCGGGCCATCTGGCCACGGTGGTCGCCTTTGATCTGCCGGTTAACGATATTGTTCCGCAGAACATGCCGCTGGAAAACTTCCAGCTGCGTCAGGACAGCTCTATGCCTGCCACGACAGCCGATCAGCAGGAGGTGGAAAACACCCGCATCACACTGGTTAATCCCAATATTGAGATTACGGCCACCCTGCCCAGTACGTCGCTGCAACTGGTCTATCAGGTGCCCATTACCCGCCTGATTATCGACAGCCTGCACAACCTGCTTTGGCCGCTGCTAATCAACCTGCTGCTGTTCCTGCTGTCGCTGGCGGGTATCGTGCTGCTGCGCCAGCAGTCGCTGCGTCCCAGCGAGAATCAGAGCGCTGAACTCGATTCGCTACGGGTACTGAATGAAGAGATTGTGGCCAGTCTGCCAGTGGGTCTGCTGGTGTATGACTTTGCCAGCAACCGCACCCTGCTGAGCAATAAGATTGCTGAACATCTTTTGCCTCATCTCAATCTGCAGAAGATTATTAATATGTCCGACCAGCATCAGGGCGTGCTGCAGGCCACTATCAATAACGAAGTGTATGAAATCCGCCACGCCCGTAGCGTGCTGTCGCCACATACTCAGCTGTTTATGATGCGTGATCAGGATCGTGAGCTGCTGGTGAACAAGAAACTGCAGAAAGCGCAGCAGGTGCTGGATCGCAACCATCAGATGCGTCAGCAACTGCTGCACAATCTGGGCCATGCGCTGAATCAGCCTCTGGAGAAGATGGTGACGCAACTGGTGCAACTCAGCCAGCGTGATGCCGATGAGACCGTGCTGGACCTGCTCGATGAGAGCCAGGGTCTGGCGCGACTGGTGGATGATATCGTGCTGCTCAACCGGCTTGAGGCACATGACTGGTCACCGGATGCGACCGTCTTTAACCTGCAGGAGCTGCTGGACGAAATTGCACTGGAAAGCCTGCCGCTGATGCGTCGCAAAGGGCTGTCGCTGGTGGTGAATAACCATCTGGCGAATGACGAGACGCGATTTGGCGACCGTCGCGCACTGCGCAAAGTGCTGACCACGCTGATGCACTATGCTCTGACCACTACCCGCTGGGGAAAAATCACCCTGGAAGTTAAGGCTGCGGACAAACAGGCCGATAGAGTAATCATCGAACTGGTGGACACCGGAGCGGGCCTGACGGTGGATGAGATGGCGAATGTCGACTTCCCGTTCCTGGGCGATACCAGTCAGGATCGCTACGGACAGGCTTCCGGCATGGCGTTCTTCCTGTGTAAGCAGCTCTGCAAGCAGATGGGTGGCAGTCTCGATATCGTGGCAAAAGCGGATATCGGCACGCGCTATAACATGCAGCTGCCGCTGGTGCTGGAGCAGAAGCACGAAGAAGAAGAGGAAAAAATTCTGGATGGTGTGACCGCGCTGGTGGAGATCACCGTGGAGGACGTGCATAAAATCGTCTGCCGCCATCTGGAAAACTGGGGCGCGCGGTGTCTGACTCCCGATGAGCGCATTTCCGGTCAGGATCACGATGTGCTGGTGACCGACGACCCCACAAAGCTTAGCGGCTGGGCACTGCTGCTGGCGGAAGATGAACTGGGTCATCATGCACTGAACGACCAGCAGTATCGGGTCAATTTCAATCTCAGTAATGCGATGCTCGATGCCTTACTGGCCCTGATTGAGAAACAACTGTCGCATGATGTGATGGATAACGACATGGAAGACGACGCGGCCACGCCATTGATGAGCGGCGGCTATTTCCAGCTGTTTACGGAGACAGTACCGGTTGATGTGAAGAGACTGTATACTGAGTCGGCGGAAAAGGACTACGCCTCGCTTGCTCAGACAGCGCATCGCCTAAAGGGCGTGTTTGCCATGCTCAATCTGACTCCCGGCAAACAGCTTTGTGAAGAGTTAGAACACCACATTAAAGCGTGTGACGATTCAAACATTACAAATACCACCAGTGATATTGACGCTTACGTCAATCAACTGCTGCAGCAAGGTAACCAATAAGATGAATAACTTAAACGTAATTATTGCCGATGACCATCCAATTGTCCTTTTCGGTATCCGAAAGTCTCTGGAACAAATTGAATGGGTCAACGTTGTAGGTGAGTTCGAAGACTCAACAGCACTGATCAATAATCTGTCCAAGCTAGACGCTAACGTCCTGATCACCGATCTCTCTATGCCAGGTGAGAAGTATGGCGATGGCATTACGCTGATTAAATATATTAAACGCCACTATCCGGATCTCTCAATTATTGTTCTGACCATGAACAATAACCCGGCGATTCTGAGTTCTGTGCTGGATCTTGATATCGAAGGGATTGTCCTGAAACAGGGCGCGCCTACCGATTTACCAAAAGCACTGGCTGCACTGCAGAAAGGCAAGAAATATACGCCGGAAAGCGTTGCGAAACTGCTGGAGAAGATCAGCGCAGGTGGCTATGGCGACAAACGCCTGTCACCGAAAGAGAGCGAAGTACTGCGTCTGTTCGCAGAAGGTTTCCTGGTGACCGAAATCGCCAAGAAACTGAACCGCAGTATCAAAACCATCAGTAGCCAGAAGAAATCAGCAATGATGAAACTGGGCGTGGATAACGATATCGCGCTGCTGAACTACCTGTCGTCTGTCAGCCAGAGTCAGGTCGAAAGAGACTAAGTTACGTCTGAGGCGGTGCAGCCTGCACCGCCTCTTCTCTGCCCTATCCTGCTTTATCCCGGCCGCGTTTTACGCACCCGATCAGCATAGATTGCCAGCGTCACTTTCAGCACATCCAGCGTCACCGGTTTCGACAGACAGTTATCCATACCCGCATCCATACAACGCTGCTTCTCTTCCGCCAGCGCATTCGCCGTCACGCCGACGACCGGGAAGAGATGGCCCAGCTGACGTAAACGCTGCGTCAGGCGATAACCATCCATGTTTGGCATGTTCACGTCAGTCAGCACGATGTCGATTTCATGACGACTCAGTACGTTAAGCGCATCCACGCCATCCTGCGCGGTTTTGACCTGATAGCCCAGCGTGCCAAGCTGTTCCGACAGCAGCATGCGGTTAATGGGATGGTCATCGACAATCAGCACCATGATGTCATCGTTATGCACTTTCTCTTCGACCGGTGCAGTCAGCAGCAATGCATCCGCCGCATCGTGGCCCAGCGAAATACGATAGATGCGCGCCAGCAGAGCCGGCACCTCGTGCAGCGTGGCTGTCGAGTGGATCCAGCGTCCCGGCTGACGTTCACGCGGCATATCCACATGCGAGCCGTCAAAGGTGATCAGCGCCCGCAGCGGTAAGTCAATTTCCAGTTCGTAATCGGTCATCACCACATCGTCGTAACCCGGCTTACCGTTATATTCCGCAACCTCAATGCCCTGCTGCTGAATCTGACGGGTGATAAATTGCGCCAGATAGTCGTTGCGCATCGCCAGCCAGATTTTCTTATCCTGTAAATCCTCAAGCAGCATCAGCAACGGCTTCTGCCCTTTGTAGATCGGAATACGCACAATGAACTGGCTGCCCATGCCTGGCTCTGAGTCGACCTCAATGTCACCATCCATCATGTTGATCAGCTTTTCACAGATGGCCAGTCCCAGCCCGGTGCCCTGGAAATTACGCTGCACGCCATTTCCCACCTGGAAGAAGGGATCAAACAGGCGCGGCAGCTCTTTCGCAGGGATGCCGACACCGGTATCGCGGACGCGGAAGGCCAGATAGCCCTCAGCAACCCAGGCATGCAGGATAATACAGCCGGTGTGCGTAAACTTAATCGCGTTATTCAGCAGGTTCGAGATCACCTGCTGCAGACGAAGCGGATCGCCGTCCAGCACCTGCGGCACGTCATGTTCGATGAAGCAGTAGAGCGTCAGCCGCTTCTTCACCACCAGCGACAGATAGTTGCCGACGATGTGGGTCACGATTTCGCGCGGGGCAAACGGACGCGGTTCGATTTTCAGCTGCTCAGACTCAATTTTCGAGAAGTCGAGAATATCGCTGATTATCTTCAGCAGCAGGCTGGAGGAGTTGTTCATCGCCGTCACCAGCGAGTCGATGCCGCTGGGCAGCTCTTTGGTCTGTAACAGATCAAGATTACCGATAATGCCATATAGCGGCGTGCGCAGTTCGTGACTGACGGTAGCCAGGAACATCGATTTAGACTGACTGGCCTGCTCTGCCGCGTGGGCCATCTCCTGCAGAGACTGCTCCATTCGTACGCGCGCCGAAACATCGACCAGTACGCAAATCGCCACGTTCTCATTACGATAGCGCGAATGCACAAAGCTGATCTGCAGGTTGGTATTACTGCCGGTCAGCACATCGACAAAATTGACCTGCTGCCCGCCAATTATCTCATTCAGCTTCAGACGATCTTCCTGCGTCAGCAATGTCAGATAGTTATGCGCCAGTTCGTTACTCAGAATATTGGTGCCGTCGCTGGTGCGTAAAATACAGATCCCGACCGGCGCAGAAGCAACAATCTTACGGTTGAACTGCTCATGCTCTTCCAGCCGGTGGGCATTCTCCTCCGCCGGCAGGAACATCCGTCGCTCAAACACCCATGCAAGGGTAAACAGGATCACGGCGCTGAAAATATTGAGCAGCAGCGCATTAATAATCATCAGCTTGAGCTGATCCACCATCACGTCGGTGGGTATCGACCACACCACGTTGAGATCGGATGGCGGCAGCGGTTTCTTGAGCACCAGCTGACGATACCCATTCAGATAACCAAACCAGGTTTTATCATCCGGCAGATTATCGAGCGAGAATCCCAGCCCGCCGCGCCGCGAGTTAAGCAGTGGACGATAATTTTCGTCGGTAATGGACGCAATAATCGGCAGGCTACCCGGCTGAATAAACTCATCCAGCCGGATATTCTGCTCAACACCCAGCAGCGCCTGTAGTTTGTTAGCGACGTAAACCGGCACCACCATATAGAAGGTGCCGACACCAGGCTGAGCACTGCTGTTGATCCAGTACATCGGATTGCGGCGATCTTCCTCACTGCTGTTGCGATAGCGCAGCACATTCTCACGCAGTGATTTCAGGCTGCGTTCCCGATCGGCATTACTGCTGCCAATGGTAAAGTCGGCCAGACACTGGCTCTCACCACCGATAAAGAACACCCGATTTAATTCATACGATGAGGCGAAGTTACTTTTCCAGTAATTGATGTAGTAGCTGAGTGAATCGAGCGAATTGCGCCAGGTATTGCTCATTGAGGTGCAGTCGCCATCCGAGAACAGCGGCGTAAACTGCGGTTGGGTAGTTTTGCCCGGCATCATGCCGGTCAGCACATCCAGACCACTGCTGGCGTTGGATAAGCGGTTTTCGGTGATATATTTCAGCTCACGCATCATGTCCGCCGAATGGCGCACATACCACTGTATCGTGCCGTAGTTGCTGGCGAACTCCTGCCGGACCTGCGTCTCTTTATTGTGCAGCACGCTGATGATGTAAAACGCCGTCAGAACGGCACCCAGCGTCCAGATTAGCAGCGCCAGCGCGCGAAAAAGATAGCGCGAGATGCGAAGCGTAGTGCGGAAAGAGACAGGATATTTCAAAGGTAACTCGCAGTTGGCAAGGTTAGTCGCATCATCGATTTTTAATGCCCATACACTAGCTTTATCAGGCGAAAAAAGCCAGCCAGCCGCAGGCTTAGCGGAAAGTTTGGGAAACTTTCAGGATAGCGAAAGCAGCTAGTATCAGTGAACAAGAAGGCTTGCGTAAAGGCCTGCCCGTAAGAACTAAAAGCGACAATGCTGTTTAAACAAGAAAGACCTGCTATGCCCGAAGAGCAAAGCGTCCACGCCAGGGATGGCGTGGTCGATCCGCAGGGAGGCGGGAATCCTTTGCGATCGGGCATAGCAGGTCTTTCGGCGGCTTCTGACTCACAGCCTCCCCAACCCTGCCCCCACTTTAAGCGACGCAGTAATCCCAAAAAGAAAGATCCGCTAAGCCCGGAGAGCAAAGCGTCCACGCCACGGATGGCGTGGCCGATCCGCAGGGATGCGGGAATCCTTTGCGGTCGGGCATAGCGGGTCTTTCGGCGGCTCCCGGCTCACAGCAACCGGCTCCCGGCCCCCAACTCACAGCCACTGCAATCCAGCGCCGATGCGCCCCAAAAAAAACGGCAGGCCGGGTTTCCCCTGACCTGCCGTTTCTGCAACGAACCTCAGCTTACCTCAGACAAATTACTCTTCGTCTTCAGCCGCGTCGTCTTCGTCTTCCAGATCCGCTTCCGGTGCAACCTCTTCATCGTCAATCTCAGCTTCCGGCGCAATATCATCTTCGCCTTCCGCCACGCTGCCGTCGATTGAATCCAGCTCTTCTTCTTCAACCGGCTCGGCAACACGTTGCAGAGCGACTACGTTCTCATCCTCTGCGGTACGAATCAGGATCACACCCTGGGTATTACGACCCACGACGCTCACTTCTGAAACGCGAGTACGCACCAGCGTACCGGCATCGGTGATCATCATAATCTGGTCGCCATCGACAACCTGAACCGCGCCAATCACCGGACCATTACGTTCAGTCACTTTGATTGAAATAACACCCTGCGTCGCACGCGACTTGGTCGGGTATTCGCTGTTGGCAGTCCGCTTACCGTAACCATTCTGCGTCACGGTCATAATGGCACCCTCTTCACGCGGCACAATCAACGACACCACACGATCGCCTTCAGCAAGCCTGATGCCGCGCACGCCGGAAGCGGTACGACCCATGGCACGAACGGCGGTTTCTGCGAAGCGCACCACTTTACCGGCAGCGGAGAACAGCATCGCTTCGTCATTACCGTTGGTCAGCGCCACACCGATCAGCTCATCGTCATCACGCAGATTCACGGCAATAATGCCGGCGCTACGCGGACGGCTGAACTCTTTCAGCGCCGTCTTCTTCACAGTACCCAGCGCGGTCGCCATAAAGATATTGAAGCCTTCGGTATACTCACGTACCGGCAGAATCGCCGTAATACGCTCGTTGGCTTCCAGCGGCAGCAGGTTGACGATTGGACGTCCACGCGCGCCACGACTTGCTTCCGGCAGTTGATAAACCTTCATCCAGTAGAGACGACCACGGCTTGAGAAGCAAAGAATCGTGTCATGGGTATTCGCTACCAGCAGACGATCAATGAAGTCCTCTTCTTTGATACGTGCGGCTGACTTGCCTTTACCACCACGACGCTGCGCTTCATAGTCGGTCAGCGGCTGATACTTCACATAGCCCTGATGCGACAATGTCACCACAACATCTTCCTGATTGATCAGGTCTTCGATATTGATATCGGCGGTGTTGGCGGTGATCTCTGTACGACGATCGTCGCCAAACTGATCGCGCATCAGCTCCAGCTCTTCGCGAATCACTTCCATCAGACGCTCGGCGCTCGACAGAATGTGCAGCAACTCAGCGATCTGCTCCAGCAGTGCCTTATACTCATCCAGCAGCTTCTCGTGCTCGAGGCCAGTCAGTTTCTGCAGACGCAGATCCAGAATCGCCTGAGCTTGCTGCTCGGTCAGATAGTACTGACCATCACGGATGCCGTACTGCGGATCCAGCCACTCAGGGCGCGCGGCGTCATCACCTGCACGCTCCAGCATCGCTGACACGTTACCCAGATCCCACGCCTGTGCAATCAGACCCGCTTTCGCTTCTGCCGGATTTGGCGCACGACGAATCAGCTCAATAATCGGATCGATATTCGCCAGCGCAATCGCCAGACCTTCCAGGATATGCGCGCGGTCACGGGCCTTACGCAGTTCAAAGATGGTACGACGCGTGACGACTTCACGACGATGGCGAACGAAGGCATCCAGAATTTCCTTCAGCGCCATAATCTTCGGCTGGCCCTGATGCAGCGCCACCATATTGATGCCAAACGAGGTCTGCAGCTGGGTCAGTGAATAGAGATTATTCAGGACCACTTCGCCGACGGCATCACGCTTGATCTCAATCACGATGCGCATGCCGTCTTTATCAGACTCATCGCGCAGTGCGCTGATGCCTTCAACACGCTTCTCTTTCACCAGCTCCGCAATCTTCTCAATCAGGCGTGCTTTGTTCACCTGATACGGCAGCTCATGAATGATGATGGTCTCGCGGCCTGTTTTCGCATCGGCTTCCACTTCGCCACGTGCGCGAATGTAAATCTTGCCGCGTCCGGTGCGGTACGCTTCTTCGATGCCACGGCGACCATTGATAATGGCGGCGGTCGGGAAATCAGGCCCCGGAATGTGCTCCATCAGCGCTTCAATGCTGATGTTCTCATCTTCAATGTACGCCAGGCAGCCGTTAATCACTTCACGCAGGTTATGTGGCGGAATATTGGTTGCCATACCCACGGCGATACCGGATGAACCGTTCACCAGCAGGTTAGGGATTTTAGTCGGCAGAACTTCAGGGATCTGCTCAGTGCCGTCATAGTTCGGTACGAAATCGACGGTCTCTTTTTCCAGGTCAGCTAACAGGTCGTGGGCGATTTTCGACATGCGAATTTCGGTATAACGCATCGCTGCAGCGGAGTCGCCATCGATGGAACCGAAGTTGCCTTGTCCGTCCACCAGCATGTAACGCAGGGAGAAAGGCTGGGCCATACGTACAATGGTGTCGTAAACGGCGGAATCACCATGCGGGTGATATTTACCGATAACGTCACCGACGACGCGGGCAGATTTTTTATAGGGTTTGTTCCAGTCGTTACCCAGTACGCTCATCGCATAAAGTACGCGACGGTGAACCGGCTTCAGGCCATCACGCACATCGGGTAAAGCTCGGCCAACGATGACCGACATGGCGTAACCGAGGTAAGAATTCTTTAATTCTTCTTCGATATTGACCGGTGTAATTTCTCTCGCAAGGTCGCTCATGGAGCCGCTATCCCTCTACTTAATCCCGGATTTTAAAGGTGCGAAAGTATATCACACTGCAATGCTCTGGTGAACGTTAACCACCGATTTCCCCCGCTTTTCATTGCCCCTGAAAGGTGTGCCAACTGCGGTTAAGCGTTTATACTGTGGGCACATTTTGTCAGGAGTTACGATTCAATGAATGCACAACCGCAGAATCATCAGCAGAACGTCGATGCGCAGGAAATTGCCAAGTTTGAGGCGGTTGCCTCGCGCTGGTGGGATCTGGAGGGTGAGTTTAAACCCCTGCACCGCATCAACCCGCTGCGCCTGGGCTACATCGCGCAGCACAGCAACGGTTTGTTTGGTAAAACCGTGCTCGACGTGGGATGCGGCGGCGGCATTTTAGCTGAAAGTATGGCGCGTGAAGGCGCAGTGGTGACGGGCCTGGATATGGGCGCTGAACCGCTGGCCGTGGCGCGACTGCATGCTCTGGAGAGCGGCGTGACGCTGGACTACGTGCAGCAGACCGTAGAAGAGCATGCGGAGCAGCACGCCGGAAAATATGATGTGGTGACCTGCATGGAGATGCTGGAGCATGTGCCGGATCCGCGCTCGGTGGTTCACGCCTGTGCGAAGCTGGTCAAACCCGGCGGCGAAGTCTTTTTCTCGACGCTGAACCGCAATCCTAAAGCCTGGCTGCTGGCAGTATTCGGCGCGGAATATGTACTGCGCATGGTTCCGCGCGGCACCCATGACGTGAAGAAATTCATCCGCCCTTCCGAATTGCTGGGCTGGGTCGATGAAACGACGCTACGTGAACGTCACATCATTGGACTGCACTACAATCCGGTGACCAACCGCTTCAAACTGGCCCCGGGTACTGATGTCAATTATATGGTGCACACCCACCGCACCGTATAAGTAATCGGCCCGCCTGAATCAGGGCGGGCTTGTTCTTACCTTTCCACTTTTCATCGCCTGCTCCCCCCGAAATCGACCGCAACAGAGGCATAGTGTTATCTGCCAGTGGGTTACGTCACACCCACTCACTTCTGCTTTCGTTTTCAGCCCCCGCCATCTGGCAATGCGCCGGGGAGGTAGTCTCTTTTCGCTATTTTTCCTCCCCTAGAGGGCCGAAAAGAGAGGATTGAATAAGAAATACGCGTCCGATCAAAGTTAGAAAAAAAAGTGTGATCTGGTTGACATGTTGCCAGGCCTTACAAGGCATGGCCTAAGAATTTTCGCCAAAAATACAACCCCTCTATCCATCATTTTTTGCTCTTGTTAAGCGGCCGTAAAATACTAAAATAAGCCCCCATGTAGTTATGGTACTTCCCATCACCCCCAAGATGTAGTGTTTATCCACACATTATTCACAATGAATATGCTGTGCATAAATCGGGATTTCTTTTAATTTTTGGATACTCACGCAAAGGTAAAAACGCGACATGAACCAGAGTCTGCTCGTTACTAAACGCGATGGCCGCCAGGAGCGCATTGATCTCGACAAAATTCACCGTGTGCTGGACTGGGCAGCTGAAGGGCTGAACAACGTCTCAGTTTCACAGGTGGAGCTGCGTTCCCACATTCAGTTCTATGATGGCATCAGAACCTCTGACATTCATGAGACCATCATCAAGGCCGCAGCAGACCTCATCTCTCGCGATGCCCCTGACTATCAGTACCTGGCTGCCCGCCTGGCGATCTTCCACCTGCGTAAAAAAGCGTATGGTCAGTTTGAGCCGCCGAAGCTTTATGACCAGGTCGTTAAGATGGTCGACCTGGGCAAATATGATCGCCACCTGCTTGAAGATTACAGCCAGGAAGAGTTTGCTCAGATGGACGAGTTTCTCGACCACTGGCGTGACATGAACTTCTCCTATGCCGCAGTGAAGCAGCTGGAGGGAAAATATCTGGTCCAGAACCGCGTCTCAGGTGAAATCTATGAGAGCGCGCAGTTCCTCTACATTCTGGTCGCTGCCTGCCTCTTCTCTGGCTACCCGCGCGACACGCGTATGGATTACATCAAGCGTTTCTATGATGCGATCTCTACTTTTAAAATCTCGCTGCCGACGCCAATCATGTCGGGCGTACGTACCCCGACGCGTCAGTTCAGCTCCTGTGTACTGATCGAGTGCGGCGACAGCCTGGACTCCATCAACGCCACCTCCAGTGCGATTGTGAAATATGTCTCTCAGCGTGCCGGTATCGGCATCAACGCCGGTCGCATCCGTGCACTGGGCAGCCCGATCCGCGGCGGTGAAGCGTTCCACACCGGCTGTATCCCGTTCTATAAGCATTTCCAGACCGCAGTGAAGTCCTGTTCTCAGGGTGGCGTACGTGGCGGCGCGGCGACGCTGTTCTACCCGATGTGGCATCTGGAAATCGAAAGCCTGCTGGTGCTGAAAAACAACCGTGGTGTTGAAGGCAACCGCGTGCGTCACATGGACTATGGCGTTCAGCTTAACAAGCTGATGTACCAGCGCCTGCTGAAAGGCGAAGAGATCACCCTGTTCAGCCCGTCTGACGTGCCAGGCCTGTATGACGCGTTCTTCGCCGATCAGGATGAGTTTGAGCGCCTTTACACCAAATATGAGCAGGATAAGAGCATCCGCCAGCAGCGTGTTAAAGCGGTCGATCTCTTCTCATTGATGATGCAGGAACGTGCTTCAACTGGCCGTATCTACATCCAGAACGTCGATCACTGCAACACCCACAGCCCGTTTGATCCGCGCATCGCGCCGGTTCGCCAGTCTAACCTCTGCCTGGAAATTGCCCTGCCGACCAAACCGCTGGAAGATGTTAACGACGAAAACGGTGAGATCGCTCTCTGTACGCTCTCTGCGTTCAACCTTGGTGCCATCGAAAGCCTCGACGATCTGGAAGAGCTGGCTACTCTGGCGGTGCGTGCGCTGGATGCCCTGCTCGACTATCAGGACTACCCGATTCCGGCTGCACAGCGTGGTGCCATGGGTCGTCGTACCCTGGGCATTGGCGTCATCAACTACGCTTACTATCTGGCGAAGCACGGTGTGCGCTACTCCGATGGCAGCGCTAATGGCCTGACCCACAAAACCTTTGAAGCCATTCAGTACTACCTGCTGAAAGCGTCAAACGAGCTGGCGAAAGAGCAAGGTGCCTGCCCGTGGTTCAATGAAACCACCTATGCGCAGGGCATTCTGCCGATCGATACCTACAAGAAAGACCTGGACGCGATCAGCAACGAACCGCTGCATCTCGACTGGGAGAGCCTGCGTGAAGAGATCAAGACGCATGGCCTGCGCAACTCGACCCTGTCCGCGCTGATGCCGTCTGAAACCTCGTCACAGATCTCCAATGCCACCAATGGCATTGAGCCACCACGTGGCCACATCAGTATTAAAGCATCAAAAGATGGCATCCTGCGTCAGGTGGTGCCGGAGTATGAGCGTCTGAAAGATCAGTACGAGCTGCTGTGGGAAATGCCGAACAACGATGGCTATCTGCAACTGGTGGGTCTGATGCAGAAATTCATCGACCAGGCGATTTCGTCCAACACCAACTACGATCCATCACGCTTTGCCAACGGCAAAGTGCCGATGAAACAGCTGCTGAAAGATCTGCTGACGGCGTACAAGTTCGGCGTGAAGACGCTCTACTATCAGAACACCCGTGACGGTGCGGAAGATGCGCAGGATGATCTGGCACCTTCTATCCAGGATGATGGCTGCGAGAGCGGCGCCTGTAAGATCTAATGGTCAGGCGGGAGACTCTCCCGCCTCATTCATTTCACGAGGCCTGGCTTCGTCTACTTTTGGACAACTTTTATGGCTTACTCTACTTTCTCACAGAACAAAAATGATCAGCTGAAAGAGCCGATGTTTTTCGGTCAGTCCGTCAACGTGGCACGCTTTGACCAGCAGAAATATGACATCTTTGAAAAGCTGATCGAAAAGCAGCTCTCCTTCTTCTGGCGTCCGGAAGAGGTGGATGTCTCACGCGACCGTATCGACTACCAGGCGCTGCCGGATCACGAAAAGCATATCTTCATCAGTAACCTGAAATACCAGACGCTGCTGGATTCGATTCAGGGTCGCAGCCCGAACGTTGCCCTGCTGCCGCTGATTTCAATTCCTGAGCTGGAAACCTGGATTGAAACCTGGGCGTTCTCTGAGACGATTCACTCCCGTTCATACACCCATATCATCCGTAACATCGTTAACGATCCGGCGGTAGTGTTTGACGATATCGTTACCAACGAGCAAATTCTGGCGCGTGCCCAGGATATCTCACGCTATTACGATGACCTGATCGAGATGACTAACTACTGGCATCTGCTGGGCGAAGGCACGCATCAGGTCAACGGTAAGCAGGTTGTGGTCAGCCTGCGTGCGCTGAAGAAGCAGCTCTACATCTGTCTGATGAGCGTCAATGCGCTGGAAGCAATCCGTTTCTATGTCAGCTTCGCCTGTTCCTTCGCTTTTGCCGAGCGAGAGCTGATGGAAGGTAACGCCAAAATCATCAAGCTGATCGCCCGCGATGAAGCGCTGCATCTGACCGGCACCCAGCATACGCTGAACCTGCTGCGTAGCGGTGAAGACGATCCAGAAATGAAAGAGATTGCAGCAGAGTGCCGTGAAGAGTGCTTCGAGCTGTTTAAGAAAGCTGCCGAGCAGGAGAAAGAGTGGGCAGACTATCTGTTCAGCGGCGGCTCAATGATTGGCCTGAACAAAGACATTCTCTGCCAGTACATTGAGTACATCACCAATATCCGTATGCAGGCGGTGGGTCTTGACCTGCCCTTCCAGACGCGCTCTAACCCGATTCCATGGATCAACTCATGGCTGGTGTCTGACAACGTTCAGGTCGCGCCGCAGGAAGTGGAAGTGAGCTCTTATCTGGTGGGTCAGATTGACTCTGAAGTGGGCGCTAACGACTTCGACGACTTCCAGCTTTAATCATGAGCCGTGATGTTGTTATTCTGCGCAGTTCCGGCACCCGGCTGGAATGCACAGACGAGCACACCAGTCTGCTGACGCTGCTGGAAGCCAATAATCTCTGCGTGGAGTTTCAGTGCCGTGAAGGCTATTGCGGCTCCTGCCGGATGCGACTGCTGAAAGGCGAAGTACATTACCCACAGCAGCCGCTGGCCTTTGTGCAGCAGGATGAGATCCTGCCCTGCTGCTGCAAGGCCAAAGGCGAGATTGAGCTTGAGTTGTAACTGAGGTAGCTATCTCTCTGACTGCGACGCTGCCTGAATGCGGGTGAAACTCACCGCAATGGCTAAGCAAAAGCGCAGGGAACCCGGTCAATAAAGGAAAGCGTCCCGCGCCATGGACGGCGCGGGCCGAGCTGTCAGGGATGACGCTGTTTGCGTCTTTCCGATCTGACAGGGTTCCCTGCGCAGGCTCGATCTGTCAGCCATCAGGGCTAATCTGGCCAGCAGTCAGAATAAAACGGGCACCTCAGGTGCCCGTTTTATTTTCCCTGTTCTCACTGTCTGACAGTTTCAACCACATCAATCCAGCCGTGACCGGTGCTGACTTCGCTGCCGTGCAACCAGCGGCGCAGCATGTTCATCCCCATCATCGCCACCACCTTCTGCCGCGTTTCAAGGTTATGGCGGCCGGTGCTGAACTTCACGCGCTGACCAAAACTGCCCTCCGGCGTATGCAGCGCTATCGAAATCTCTTCCTGCTCCAGACTGCCAACAGAGAGCGCAAGATTCGCCTGCTGCTGCGCGGCAAAATCGCGGGTGCGCGTCACCTGCTGCTCCAGCGTCTCCTGCTGCGGTGGCAGAATATCAGCACCCCGCAACGGCACGCTGGCGGTGGCCAGTTGCCAGTAAAGCAGACCGGCGGTGTATTGCTCGCTGACCGCCAGTTGTTCACCGCGCTGCTCCAGCTCGCGGGCCAGCAGGGCCGGCAGACCTTCGGTGCCTTCAAAAATAGTGCACTCTGCCAGCAGCAGACGCACCTGCTGCCACACCTGCTCCATCGCCACCCGCTGACTGGTCGGGCCGGTGAGTTTGATCTCAATAATCGGCATCGATGAGCGATACCCCATCACCACGCCTTCAGGCAACGCCAGCGGCTCCAGTTCAGCGGCAATATCACTTTCACCGCGACCAAAGGTCGTCAGCCGCAGGCAAACCGGCGGCTCGGGGGGCGAGAATTTTGCTTTCAGGCGGGGAATGATCTGCTGCTCCACCATCACTTTAAATTCGGACGGCACGCCAGGCGTGAAAAACATCCAGCAGCGATTAAGTTGCAGGGCAAAACCACAGGCGGTTCCGACCGGGTTATCAATCAGCTCCGCATTCGCCGGAATTTCAGCCTGTTTGCGATTGCTGGCCGCCATTATACGCCCGCGACTGGCGAACCAGGCTTCCATCTGTTCCAGCCACTCCTGCTGCATCGCCAGTTCAACCCCACAGGCACGGGCCGCAGCCAGCGCACTGAGATCGTCACTGGTTGGCCCCAGGCCGCCATTGACAATCAGCACATCGGCCTCATGACTGCGCGCCTGCAGTGTGGCGATTAGCGACGCCAGTGAATCCCCTACCGTGGTACGGCTGGTCATCGGTAAACCCTGCTGGAACAACGTATCTGCCAGCCAGGCTGCGTTGGTGTCGACGATTTGGCCATGCAGCACCTCATCCCCGGTCGATAGCATCTCTACTCTAATCACGTCGGGTTCTCCTTTTCACGTTTGCTTAACTGTAGGAAGTCCGCTCGCGAAACACAATCGGCATCACCAGTGATTATGACCATTGCAACAGAGGCAGCATATTGCACATAAAGATAGTGAGGGCAAAGCAGGATTCAGGTGAGGTGGGTGCGTTAAAGACGTTAAAACCAATAAAAACGGCGGGATTTTCCCCGCCGCTTTTTTACTGCTGTTATCAGCTAAACTCAAACAGCGAGTCGCGATTAACGACGCGCCAGCAGCAGACCGAGTACCAGACCAGCAGTTGCGCCAATACCCACGCCCTGCCACGGTTTTTCATGCACGTAGTCGTCAGCGCGGTAAGCCGCCTGTTTAGCGCGATAGTAGTAACTATCTGACGCCTGGCTGACACGGGATTTCACATCGTTCAGCGCCTGTTCGGCTTTGCTTTTAAGCTCAATGTACTTTTGATCGGCCGGATCGCCTGATGCCTTAAGTACTTCTTCCAGCGTTTCGGTCAGTAACGCAATATCGTCATCGAGGCCCGTTTCGAATTGATTTGTCTGATTTACCATCGTTTCCTCCGTGTGAATTGCAAAGCAGTTCATTAACTATAGTCATAATCTGGCGCTCTGCTGTTTTCCTGCTCCAGGAATCACCTGATTTTTCATCTGCTAAAGTTGCTCAGCTCAGGCGGTGCGCCGTTTCGCTGCGCAAAGAAGTGTAAGACACCACGGCAACCGCCGAATTTCGCTTCGCTTCTTTGATTAATCTGATAAATTTTGTCGGGACTGAATTTTCCAGTAACCCTACTGTCGTACCCCTCTGTTGCCTGTGATTATCGGGCCATAAAAGTGCATTTTGCACGACAGTCACGACACACTCGAACAGCTAAGGAATGATCTCTGGCATGAATCGAAGAATGTTTATGAAAGCGTCAATGGCCTTCTCCGCCGTCAGCGGCATGACCGGCCTGTCAACGCTGTTTGCGCAATCCGCATGGGCAGAAGATGGCATTGCTGACGGAACCGCCGTACGCTTCGATTTTGACGTACTGAAGAAAAACGCGGCTGCGCTGGCGAAAAAACCCTGGGGCGGTGCGCCAGGCGCGCTGCCGGAGACGCTGGCTACACTGACCCCACAGGCGTACAACGAAATTCAGTATGACGCTAACCACTCACTGTGGAATAACCTGCCCGACCGTCAGCTGGATGTGCAGTTCTTCCATGTCGGTATGGGCTTTAAGCGTCG
The DNA here is from genome assembly GCF_008631595.1 of Pantoea sp. F_5. Lineage (NCBI taxonomy): Bacteria > Pseudomonadati > Pseudomonadota > Gammaproteobacteria > Enterobacterales > Erwiniaceae > Pantoea > Pantoea sp. F_5. The sequence goes on along the minus strand of NZ_VWUO01000001.1, from coordinate 318,268 downwards.
CATCCGTATGTTCTCTGTTGACGGCGCAAGCCGCGAGGCGCGCGAAATTCATTTCCGCCCCGAGCTGTTCAACTACAACAACGCCCACGTGGATACAAAGCAGCTGGAGGGCAAAACTGACCTCGGCTTCGCCGGTTTTCGCGCCTTTAAAAAGCCGGAGCTGGCCCGCCGCGACATCGTCTCTTTTCTCGGCGCAAGCTACTTCCGTGCAGTTGACGATACCTACCAGTACGGTCTCTCGGCACGTGGCGTGGCGATAAACACCTTCAGCAACGGTCAGGAAGAGTTCCCGGACTTCACCGCCTTCTGGTTTGAAACGCCAAAAGCGGAAGAGACTACCTTTACCTGTTACGCCCTGCTGGATGGTGCCAGCCTGACCGGTGCCTACAAGTTCATCATTCATTGCGAAGAGAAACGCGTGGTGATGGAAGTAGAAAATCACCTGTTTGCCCGTAAAGAGATCCGTCAGATCGGCATCTCACCGATGACCAGCATGTTCAGCTGCGGTACCAACGAACGTCGCATGTGCAATACCTACCATCCGCAGATCCACGACTCCGATCGTCTGGCGATGTGGACCGGCAAAGGCGAATGGATTGCGCGCCCGCTGAATAATCCGCAGCGTCTGCAGTTCAACGCCTATGAAGATGAGAATCCGCGTGGCTTTGGCCTGCTGCAGCTGAATCACGACTTCAAAGATTATCAGGATGTGATTGGCTGGTATGACAAACGTCCGAGCCTGTGGGTTGAGCCGGTCGGCAAGTGGGGCAAAGGCGCAATCAACCTGATGGAGATCCCAACCACGGGTGAAACGCTGGATAACATCGTCTGCTTCTGGCAACCGGCGGAACCGGTCAAAGCGGGCAGCGAGCTGAACTTCTCCTACAAACTCTACTGGAGTGGTCTGCCGCCGGTGCGAAGCGGTCTGGCACGCGTGGATGCCACCCGTACCGGTATCGGTGGCTTCCCCGAAGGCTGGGCGCCTGGCGAACACTTCCCTGAAACCTGGTGCCGTCGCTTCGCCATCGATTTTATTGGTGGTGATCTGCAGGCTGCCGCGCCGAAAGGCATTGAGCCGGTTATTACTGTCTCATCCGGCAGCGTGAAGCAGGTTGAGATTCTGTATGTCGATCCGCTGAAGGGTTACCGCATCCTGTTTGACTGGTATCCGAACAGTGATTCCACCCAGCCGGTGGAGATGCGTCTGTTCCTGCGTACTAAAGAGGAGACACTGAGCGAAACCTGGCTCTATCAGTATTTCCCGCCTGCGCCGGATCAGCGCAAATATGTCGATGACCGTCAGATGACGGTGGGTTGATGGAAAATGGCGAGGCTCAGGCCTCGCCTTTTTTATGGCGCGTTCTTCAGCATATCGACGTGCGGAATGCCATCTTCCAGGTAGCTCTCTCCCACCGCCACAAACCCATGCTGCCCGTAAAAATTTTCCAGGTGTGCCTGAGCGGAGAGAAACAGATCGTGACCCGGCCAGTGCAACTGACAACGGCTGATCGCCTTCTCCATCAGACGGCTGCCCAGCCGCGCACCACGCACCCGATCGGACACAATCACCCGTCCGATTTTTACCGGGCTGGTCTTATCCTCCGGCGAGAGAAGTCGCGCATAGGCCACTAACTGACCATCCGCTATGCCCAGCAGATGCCGGTTTCCCGCCTGCAAATCTTTGCCATCCACATCCTGATATACACACTGCTGTTCCACGACGAACACGGCATTGCGCAATGCCAGTAAGTCGTAAAGTTCCCGGGCGGTGAGTTCGCTATGATGTTTATCCTGCCAGTCAATGTTCATGGTCTCTCCTTACTAATTAAAACACGCTACATCAGAGCGGTGTCGCCATCCAGCATCTGCGGGTCACCTCGTCTTCAGGGCAAAAAAAATCAGGCCCGGAGGCCTGATTAATCAGTTGCAGATACCTGCTTACATCAGCGGCTGTGCCATCTGCACCAGTCTGATCAGCGGCTGCGGGTAGACCCCTAACAGCAGCACCAGGATGGCGGAGATCAGCACGACCACACCACCGGCCGTAAACGCCCAGTTTGCCGGGGTGTCACGGGTGTGCAGTTCCGGCGGGCTGAGGTAGAGACTTACGGTCACGCGCAGATAGTAGTAGAGACCAATCGCACTGCCTGCGACCACGGCTCCAGTCAGCCACCACAGGTGAGCACTCACACCCGACGCGATAACGTAGAATTTACCGATGAAGCCCAGCGTCATTGGGATACCCGCCAGCGACAGCATCATCACCGTCATGACCGCTGACAGGATAGGACGATGCCAGAACAGACCACGATAGGAGTAGAGCGAGTCGGCATCCGGGCCACGATACGGGCTGGACATCAGGCTCACCACACCAAAGGCACCCAGGCTGCTGAACAGATAACCCGCCAGGTAAACACCCGAGGTTTCCAGCGACAGCTGATGATCTTTCACCGCAATCAGCGCGACCAGCAGATAACCGAGATGGGCGATAGAGGAGTAACCCAGCAGACGCTTAATGTTGCTCTGCGAAATCGCCATCAGGTTACCGAACAGAATCGACACGAAGGCGATCATGGCCAGCACCGTGCGCACCGCTTCGCTGTCGGTCACTGGCGCGTACATAAACAGACGCATGATGACACCGAAGATCGCAATCTTGCTGGCGGTCGCCAGGAAGGTTGAAACTGGCGCAGGCGCACCCTGATAAACATCGGGCGTCCAGAGGTGGAACGGAACCAGTGAGAGCTTGAAGCCCAGACCGATAATCAGCATACCCAGCCCCACCAGCAACAGAGGCTCGTGGATCATGCTGTCAGTCAGGCTCTGACCCAGCGCCACAAAGCTCAGGTTACCGGAGTCGGCATAGATCAGCGCGATACCAAACAGCAGGAATGATGAGGCCGCTGCGGAAAGAATGGTGTATTTCAGCGCCGCTTCCAGCGAACGTTTCTGGCGGAAAGCGTAGCCAATCAGACCAAATAACGGCAGCGACAGCAGCTCAATGCCGATGAACAGCGAGGCCAGATGGTTAGCACTGGCCAGCACGATGCCACCGAGCGCCGCAATCAGCACCAGCAGATAGAACTCATCTTTGTTGTCCGGGTAGCCTGCCAGCCACGGATAGGCGAAGGTGCAGGTTGCCAGACTCGCCAGCATCACCAGCGCGGTATAGAACATCGAATAGCCATCGACGCGCAGCAGCGGCGTGACATCCATCGCCCCGACCTGGCCGACAAAGTAGAGCGAGAGCAGCGCCAGGTTCAGGCCAACTACCGTTAGCGTGGCGTTAACGAAGTGGTTGCGTCGCCAGGCAATGGACAGCATCACAACCACCACCGTCAATCCGACGATTAACAGCGGTAGCAACGCAATCAATTGGTGAGGAGTTATTGTCATGGCGAATTACGGCCTTGTAGTTGAAATTGAAGCGGTAAACCACTGCTGAATATTGCTCATGGCAGCGTGCGAAGTATCCAGAATCGGCTGTGGATAGACGCCCAGCAGCACCAGCAGCACCACCAGAACACCGATGGTCATAAACTCACGCGGTGACATGCCTGGCAGCGGATCTTTCGATTTCGCTTCGCCATAGTAAGCGCGCTGCATCATCACCAGCGAGTAGACGGAGGCGAACACCAGACCAAAGGTCGCGATGACAATAATCATCGGCACCACCTGGAAGCTGCCGGTCAGAATCATAAATTCGCCGACGAAGTTACCGGTGCCCGGCATACCGAGGTTGGCAACCGCAAAGAACAGCGACAGACCCGGAATCCATTTGATGCGCGACCACAGGCCACCCATCTGACGCATATCACGGGTATGCAGACGCTCATACAACTGACCACACAGAATGAAGAGTGCCGCAGCGGACAGACCGTGCGCAATCATCTGAATCACCGCACCCTGCAGCGCCAGCTGGCTGCCGGTGTAGATGGCAATCAGCACAAAGCCCATGTGCGAAATCGAGGTGTACGCAATCAGACGTTTGATATCGGTCTGCGAGAAGGCCATCCAGGCACCGTAGAAGATACCGATGATGCCTAACCACATGGCGATGGGCGCAAACTCGGCTGACGCGTTCGGGAACAGCGGCAGACTGAAACGCAGTAAGCCGTAAGCCGCAGTTTTCAGCAGGATACCCGCCAGGTCGACAGAACCGGCTGTTGGTGCCTGACTGTGTGCATCCGGCAGCCAGCCGTGCAAGGGCACCACGGGCATCTTGACCGCGAAAGCGATGAAGAAGCCCAGCATCAGCAGATATTCAACACCGCTCGACATTGGCGTCTGCAGCAGTTGTTCGTAGTTAAATGTCCAGACGCCGGTCGCGTTATAGTGAACAAATACCAGACCAAGAATCGCAATCAGCATCACCAGACCTGAAGCCTGGGTATAGATGAAGAATTTGGTCGCGGCAGAGATACGGGTTTTGCCGTCCGATGCTTTATGACCCCAGAGCGCGATGAGGAAGTACATCGGCACCAGCATCATTTCCCAGAAGAAGAAGAACAGGAACAGGTCGATGGAGAGGAACACACCGATTACGCCGCCCAGGATCCACATCAGGTTCAGATGGAAGAAGCCCTGATACTTTGAGATCTCATTCCAGGAACAGAGCACCGCCATCAGACCGAGCAGGCCGGTCAGCACCACCATCAGCAGCGACAGCCCATCAATGGCTAAATGGAAGCTGATGCCGAAGCGCGGGATCCACGGAACGGAGAAACTTGACTGCCACTGCGGAATGCCCGCTGCCTGCGTCAGTGAATAGCCTCCCTGCAACCAGAGTTGCAGTGAAAGCGCCAACGTCAGCCCCATAGTGATCAGCGCGATCCAGCGTGGCACCTTCGCGCCAAGGCGCTCGGTCAGCCAGCAGATCAGACCGCCGACGAAGGGTATGATAATTAGCCAAGGTAATAACACGGCACACTTCCCTTTTATGACCTTTTCTGAGCTATCTTACTTGCCATTTTCATTCCCGGCAGTGCTCGCAATCCTCACATACTTCAGTATGCTCCGTTGCTGTGCGCTGGCGGTAATGAAACTGGCTGCGACGATAACGCTCATTACTCAGGTAATTTTTGACATTCTTAATTGGGGTGAGGTAACTCACCCCCGCTCATCAATCTTTACATCACCAGCAGCAGAGCCAGCACCAGCACGGCACCCACGCTCATTGACGCAACGTACCAGCGCAGGTAGCCATTCTCACTAACCACAAGGCCTTTGTTGGCAATACGTGACAGCAGTGCAGGCAGGTTCATCAGGCCATTCAGTGGATCGCGCTTCAGGAGCCACGCAATACCCAGATAAGGTTTGACGAACACTTTATCGTAGAGCCAGTCGAAGCCCCAGGCCGCAAACCACCAGGTGCCGAAGAAACGGCCTGGAGCACTGTTTGCAATACGGGTAACCAGCTCACGTTTGCCCAGCCACAGCGCGGCAGCGATCAGAATGCCGACAATCGCGACCACGCCCGAGGTGATCTCCAGTCCCACTTTGCCCGCTTCACCGAACTCATTGGCTGGCAGGACACCCGCCAGCGGGGGCGTGATCAGCGCACCAATAAAGGTGGAGAGCAGCAGCAGCACAATCAGCGGCAGATGATGGGTAATGCCTTTACCGGCGTGTGCATGAATTTTTTCTTCGCCGTGGAACACAATAAAGATCATGCGGAAGGTATAGATAGAGGTCAGGAACGCTCCCACCAGACCCGCGACCATCAGATTGATGTGACCATTAGCCAGTGCACCAAACAGAATCTGATCTTTACTGTAGAAGCCCGCCGTAATCAGCGGCAGTGCCGCCAGCGCCGCGCCGCCTACCAGGAAGCAGGTGTAGACCAGCGGAATGCTTTTACGCAGACCACCCATTTTGAAGATGTTCTGTTCGTGATGGCAGGCCAGAATGACCGAACCCGAAGAGAGGAACAGTAACGCTTTAAAGAAGGCGTGCGTCATCAGATGGAAAATCGCCGCATCCCACGCCTGAACACCCAGCGCCAGAAACATATAGCCAATCTGGCTCATGGTGGAGTAAGCGAGAACACGTTTGATGTCGGTCTGCACCAGCGCGGCAAAGCCTGCCAGCACCAGGGTAATTGCCCCGATGATGCCGACCAGATGCAGCACTTCCGGCGTCAGCAGGAAGAGACCGTGGCTGCGGGCAATCAGGTAAACACCCGCCGTCACCATGGTCGCGGCGTGGATCAGAGCCGAAACCGGTGTCGGACCCGCCATCGCATCGGCCAGCCAGGTCTGCAACGGTAACTGCGCCGATTTACCGACCGCGCCACCCAGCAGCATCAGCGTAGCCCACTGCAGCATATGGTTGTCTGCGGCGAAGTGCGCCGGTGCCAGTTCCATCATCTCGCGGAAGTTCAGCGTGCCCAGTTCGTTGTAGAGGATGAACAGACCGAATGCCAGGAAGACGTCGCCGACGCGGGTGATGATGAAGGCTTTCATCGCCGCTTTGCCGTTTTCCGGATTGCTGTAGTAGAAACCGATCAGCAGATAAGAACAGAGCCCTACCCCTTCCCAGCCCAGATACATCAGCATCAGGTTATCGGCCAGCACCAGAACCACCATACTGGCGATAAACAGGTTGGTGTAGGCGAAGAAGCGGGAGTAGCCCTCTTCTCCACGCATGTACCAGGAGGCGAACATATGAATGAAGAAACCGACGCCGGTTACTACCGACAGCATGGTCAGCGACAGGCCATCCAGCGTCAGATTCACCTTCATGTCGAAGTTGCCGACATGCATCCACGTCCAGAGTGTCTGAGTGTAAGCCTGCTGACCATTGGCGAAGAAGTCGAAACCGATCATGGCCGTAGTCAGTGCTGCCAGACCCACCGAACCCATACCCACCGTGGCCGACAGGTTCTCAGACCAGCGACCGCGGGAAAACGCCAACAGCAGAAAGCCGATTAGCGGAAACAAGACAGTTAAATAGAGAAGATTCATCCGCGCATCTCGCTCACAGTATCAATGTTCAGCGTCTGACGACGACGATAGAGCTGAAGCAGCAGGGCCAGACCAATACTGGCTTCCGCTGCCGCCAGGCTGATCGCCAGAATATACATCACCTGTCCATCGGCCTGACCCCAGTAGCTTCCTGCAACCACCAGAGCTAAAGCGGCGGCGTTGATCATGATTTCAAGGCCGATCAGCATAAACAGCAGATTGCGGCGTATCACCAGCGACGTCAGTCCAAGGACAAACAGCACGGCAGCAAGAATCAATCCATGTTGTAACGGGATCATGCGTTCTCCTTTTTCACCTGAGCGGCGTCAGCATTACGGTTACTCAGGACTTCGCCCTGACGCTCTTCACGACCGATATGGAACGCCACGACCAGACCCGCCAGCAGCAGCATAGAGGCCAGTTCGACCGCCAGTACGTAAGGACCAAACAGGCTGATGCCGACCGCTTTGGCGTCGATGATGGTGCCATCAATGCCCTGGTCATTCGCCGTCAGAATGGCGTAGATCATTACCACCAGCAGTAGTAACGAAACGATGCCCGGACCAATCCACAGCGACGGACTGAGCCACTCACGCTCCTGCTTTTCAGTCTGTTTGCCCAGGTTCAGCATCATGACCACGAAGACGAACAGCACCATGATGGCTCCGGCGTAAACGATGATCTCCAGCGCACCCGCAAAATAGGCCCCCATCGAGAAGAAGACGCCGGCGATCGATAACAGCGAAACGATCAGGTACAGCAACGCATGTACCGGATTAGTGTGGGTAATGACGCGCAACGTCGTCAGCACCGCCACCAGTCCGCAAAGATAAAACGCAAATTCCATGCCTTGCTCCTTAAGGTAATAAGCCTTTGACGTCGATTGGCTTCGCTTCGTTTTCCGCTTCGCCCTTATCTTTACCGTCAATCGCCATACCTGCCATACGGTAGAAGTTGTACTCCGGATATTTACCCGGTCCCGAAATCAGCAGATCGTCCTTTTCATACACCAGGTCCTGACGCTTAAACTCACCCAGTTCAAAATCCGGGGTCAGCTGAATCGCCGTGGTCGGACAGGCTTCCTCACACATGCCGCAGAAGATGCAGCGTGAGAAGTTGATGCGGAAGAACTCCGGATACCAGCGGCCATCTTTGGTTTCGGCTTTCTGCAGTGAAATACAGCCAACGGGGCAGGCAACCGCACACAGGTTACAGGCAACGCAACGCTCCTGACCGTCCGGATCGCGGGTTAACACGATACGGCCACGATAGCGGGGTGGCAGATAAACCGGCTCTTCCGGGTACATCTGTGTTTCACGTTTGGCGAAGGCGTGCAGCCCGATCAGCCAGATACTGCGAACTGTCGTGCCGAAACCTACGACAATATCTTTCAAAGTCATTTGTTAACCCCTTACGGCGCTGTGTAGAGAATCACTGCGGCAGTCGCCAGCAGGTTCAACAGCGTCAACGGCAGACACACTTTCCAGCCGAATGACAGCACCTGGTCGTAGCGTGGACGCGGAAGCGCAGCACGGATCAGGATGAACATCATCATAAAGAACGCCGTTTTCAGGGCGAACCAGATGAACGGCGGCAGGAAAGGTCCATGCCAGCCACCAAAGAACAGCGTTACGATCAGCGCTGAAACGGTGGTAATCGCCACATATTCGCCGACAAAGAACAGCCCGAACTTCATACCGGCATATTCAATGTGGTAGCCGTCCGCCAGTTCCTGCTCCGCTTCTGGCTGGTCAAACGGATGGCGGTGACATACCGCCACGCCCGCAATACAGAAGGTCACGAAGCCGAAGAACTGCGGAATGATGTTCCACAGATGCGTCTGGCTGTTGACGATATCGTTCATATTGAACGAGCCCGCCTGCGCGACCACACCCATCAGCGACAGGCCCAGAAACACTTCATAGCTCAGGGTCTGTGCCGAGGCGCGCATCGCACCCAGCAGCGAGTATTTGTTGTTACTCGACCAGCCGGCAAACAGCACTGCGTAGACCGCAAGGCCCGCCATCATCAGGAAGAACAGCAGACCGATATTCAGGTCTGTTACCATCCAGGTTGGCGAAACCGGCACGATAGCAAAGGCCAGCAGCAGGGAAACAAAGGCGATAACCGGCGCAAGGGTAAAGATAAAGCGGTCGGTGAACGGCGGAACCCAGTCCTCTTTGAAGAACATTTTGATCATGTCCGCCACCAGCTGGAGCGAGCCGCCCCAGCCTACGCGGTTTGGCCCATAACGGTTCTGGAACAGGCCGAGCAGACGACGCTCGGCAAAGCTCATGAACGCGCCGCAGGCCACCACCACCAGCAGAATTACGATGGCTTTAACAATGGCCAGCAGAATGTCGATAACGTCCGGTGTTAACCAGCTCATTGCGCCGCCTCCTGCAGAGTGTCGATTTTACCATTCGCCAGGAATGGCGGAACGCCTGGCATGCCCAGCGGCAGACCAATCTGTCCCGCCTGCAGTGACGCCGAGAAACGCACCGGCAGACGCACGGTCTCACCGGCACAGCTGAACTCGACGGCTGCGCCATCGTTGACGCCCAGCTTCGCCGCATCGTCCGGGTTAATCACCAGGGCAGGCTCAGCCATACGCTGCTGGAAGACCGGTGAACGCTGTGACATCTCTTCGCTGCCGAATAGCCGGTGGAGAGGTGCCACGCGCCACTGCCCATCACTGACAAAGGCTTTTGGTACGGTAGTGAACCACGGTATTTCACCCGCGCTGGCTTCAATCAGACGCACGCCCGGATCGCCATGACGCAGTTTGCCGCCTACTTCCGCCTGGAATTTGTTCCACGCCTGTGGTGAGTTCCAGCCTGGTGCCCAGGCAAACGGAATCTGTGAACGCGGCGCAGATGGCTGGTTGTTACCTTCCATTGAGAAGGCGAACATCGTGTCCTGGTCCTGCGGCTGACGCGGTTCATGAACGCTGATATTCGCGCGCGCTGCAGTTCGTCCACTGGCACGGATTGGAGAACGTGACAGCTTCTGACCACGAATGCGGAAGCTGGCGTCAGGTGCCGCTTCTTTAATACCCGCGAGCTGTGGCAGACGGGTGACTACCGCATCGATCACATGATCAAGCTGCGTCCAGTCCACGTGACGGCTTTCCAGCGTGCTGTGCAGTGAGTGCAACCAGCGCCAGCTCTCCAGCATCACAATGTTGTTGTCGTAGTAAGCAGGATCATAAACCTGGAAGAAGCGCTGAGCGCGGCCTTCATGGTTAATGGAGGTGCCGTCGCTTTCGGCGAAGCTGGCGGTTGAAAGCACCAGGCCCGCTTTCTCAAGCGTTGCGGTACGCTGATGATCCACCACAATCACGTTCGTGGTCTGAGCCAGTGCCGCATCCACCAGCGCTTTCGGCGCATGGCGATAGAGGTCATTTTCCAGCACCACCAGCGCATCAGCTTCACCGTTGCTCAGCTGCTCCAGCGCCTGCTCCAGCGGATTGCCGCCAATCATGCCCAGACCGATGCTGTTCGCGTGACCCGCCAGCAGGGTAATGCCGACATCTGCACCCCGTGCCTTCAGGGCTTTCGCCACGTTAGCTGCGGCTTCAATGACTGCGCTGCTGCCTGAGTGCGTACCGGAGATAATTAATGGCTTTTTCGCACCGGCCAGCGCCTGAACGACAACATCCATTTTCCCGCTGAGTTTGCTGTCGAAATCGGTGACAGCAGGCGCAGATTCATCCAGCGCACTGGCGATAGCGAAGCCGAGGCGCGCCTGATCTTCAACCGGCGCACGATAGCTCCATGCCGCGATATCATCCAGACGGGTTTCATCAACGTGGGTAACAAACAGCGGATGTTTCGCGTTCTGACCGATGTTCATGATGGCGGCAATCTGCCAGTCTGCGACTTTCTGCGCAGCGGCCATATCACGCGCTTTGCCTTTCACTGCCTGGCGAACAGAGAGCGCCACACGAGCGCCAACCTGTGTCAGATCTTCACCCAACACCAGTACCGCATCGTAGCTTTCAATTTCACGCAGCGATGGCGTATAGATCCCGCCCTCACGCAGGACCTTCAGCATCAGTTCAAGACGGGCCTGCTCATCCGCTGGCATCCCGGTTGAGAAGTTCTCTGCACCCACCAGTTCACGAAGGGCAAAGTTACTTTCAATGCTGGCGCGCGGCGAGCCGATACCGATCACTTTCTTCGCCTGACGCAGCAAATCTGCACCGGCATTGACCGCCTGCTCTGCGTTCAGCGTGACCCAGTCGTTGCCGCGCAGCAGCATCGGCTGACGTGGGCGATCTTTACGGTTCACGTAGCCATAGCCAAAGCGGCCACGGTCACACAGGAAGTAGTGGTTTATGGTGCCGTTATAACGGTTTTCGATACGGCGTAACTCACCATAACGCTCACCCGGGCTGGTGTTACAGCCGACACTGCACTGCTGACAGATGCTCGGCGCAAACTGCATATCCCATTTACGGTTATAGCGTTCGGAGTGAGTTTTGTCGGTGAAGACGCCGGTCGGACAGATTTCGACCAGGTTGCCGGAGAATTCGCTTTCCAGCGTACCATCTTCCGGGCGACCGAAGTAGACGTTGTCGTGCGCGCCGTAGACACCCAGATCTTTGCCATCGGCATAGTCTTTGTAGTAGCGCACGCAGCGGTAACAGGCGATACAGCGGTTCATTTCATGGGAGATGAACGGGCCGAGATCCTGATTACGGTGGGTACGCTTAGTGAAGCGATAGCGGCGGAAACTGTGGCCGGTCATGACTGTCATATCCTGCAGGTGACAGTTACCGCCCTCTTCACACACCGGGCAGTCGTGCGGGTGGTTGGTCATCAGCCACTCCACCACGCTTTCGCGGAACTCTTTCGCTTCGCCATCATCGATGGAGATGAATGTGCCGTCAGAAGCCGGCGTCATGCAGGACATGACAAGACGACCGCGGGTATCTTCGGCATTCTGGAATTGCTTTACCGCACACTGGCGGCAGGCCCCAACGCTTCCCAGCGCCGGATGCCAGCAAAAGTAAGGAATATCAAGGCCCAGAGAGAGACATGCCTGTAGCAGGTTGTCCGCTCCGTTCACATCATACTCTTTACCGTCTACATGAATTGTAGCCATAGTGACATGCTTCCGTAAGGCTCGTCAGAGACGAGCGTTAATCATATTCTTGCCCCGACGCACGACATTGTCGGGGCGGCGGCACCAGGCCTGTTCCGTGTGCTGCGGTGAATTACCAGCGCGCTTTCAGCAGGTTAGGCTGGATCCCGCCAATAGCGCGGGTATTGCCAAACACCTGCGGTGCCATGCCAGCTTCAAACTCTTCACGGAAATATTTAATCGCACTCTGCAGCGGCTCAACCGCACCCGGCGCATGCGCGCAGAAGGTTTTACCCGGGCCAAGCTGACGGCAGAGTTGCAGTAAGGTTTCGATATCCCCTGGCTGACCTTGCTTCTGTTCGAGCGCACGCAGAATTTTCACGCTCCACGGCAGACCGTCGCGACACGGTGTACACCAGCCACACGATTCACGGGCAAAGAACTCTTCCAGGTTGCGCACCAGCGAGACCATATTAATTTCGTGATCGACCGCCATCGCCAGCGCGGTGCCCAGACGGCTGCCCGCTTTACCGATGCTGGCAAACTCCATCGGCAGATCCAGGTGCTGGTCGGTCAGGAAGTCGGTTCCTGCGCCGCCCGGCTGCCATGCTTTGAACTTCAGTCCGTCACGCATGCCGCCCGCATAATCTTCAAGGATTTCACGTGCGGTGATACCGAAAGGCAACTCCCAGACGCCGGGATTTTTCACCCGTCCGGAGAAGCCCATCATTTTGGTTCCGGCATCTTCGCTTTTAGAGATGTTTTTGTACCACTCTACGCCGTTGGCCAGAATCGCCGGGACGTTAGAGAGGGTTTCAACGTTGTTGACGCAGGTCGGTTTGCCCCACGCGCCCGCACTCGCCGGGAATGGCGGCTTGGAACGCGGGTTAGCACGACGGCCTTCCAGTGAGTTAATCAGTGCTGTCTCTTCACCGCAGATATAACGCCCTGCGCCGGTGTGGACGATCAGCTCAAAGTCGAAGCCGGTGCCCAGAATGTTTTTACCGAGATAACCCGCTTCCGTCGCTTCAGCAATCGCACGGCGCAGATGCACCGCGGCTTCAATATATTCGCCACGTAAGAAGATATAGCCACGGTAAGCCTTCAGCGCAAAGGCGCTGATCAGCATCCCTTCCACCAGCTGGTGAGGCATCTGCTCCATCAGCAGGCGGTCTTTATAGGTGCCTGGCTCCATCTCATCGGCGTTACACAGCAGGTAACGGATGTTCATCGACTCATCTTTCGGCATCAGGCTCCACTTCAGCCCCGTAGAGAAGCCTGCACCGCCGCGCCCTTTCAGGCCGGAATCTTTCACTGCTGCGACGATTTCATCCTGCGACATGCTTTTCAGCGCTTTTTCCGCACCGGCATAGCCGTTTTTGCTGCGGTATTCATCAAGCCACACAGGTTGCTTGTCGTCACGCATCCGCCAGGTCAGCGGATGAGTTTCAGCAGTACGAATGATCTGTTTAATTGTCATTGATACTGCTCCAGTAAACCAGGGATGCCTTCCGGCGTCAGATGCACATGCGTGTCTTCATCCACCATCATCGTCGGACCCTTGTCGCAGTTGCCCAGACAGCAGGTTGGCAGCAGCGTGAAGCGGCCATCAGCCGTGGTCTGACCCGGTTTGATTTTCAGCTGCTGCTCCAGTGCAGACTGGATGCCCTGATAACCGGTGATATGACAGACCACGCTGTCACAGTAGCGGATCACATGACGTCCTACCGGCTGACGGAAGATCTGGCTATAGAATGTCGCCACACCCTCAACATCACTCGCCGGAATCCCGAGGACGTCGGCGATCGCGTTGATGGCACCATCCGGCACCCAGCCGCGCTGTTTCTGCACGATCTTCAGCGCTTCAATCGAGGCTGCACGCGCGTCTTCGTAATGGTGTTTTTCGTGCTCAATAGCGTGATGCTCTTCCGCGCTCAGCACGAAGACCTCGTTAGGGTCGATCGTTTTAATGGCAATGTGTTGATCGTGCATAATTAGCGGTCCACGTCTGACATAACAAAATCGATACTACCCAGATATACGATCAGGTCGGATACCAGGCTGCCACGGATTACGGAAGGAATCTGCTGCAGATGCGGGAAGCTCGGCGTACGCACGCGGGTGCGGTAGCTCATGGTGCTGCCATCGCTGGTCAGGTAGTAGCTGTTGATCCCTTTCGTCGCTTCAATCATCTGGAACGATTCATTGGCTGGCATCACCGGTCCCCATGAAACCTGGAGGAAGTGGGTGATCAGCGTTTCAATGTGCTGCAGCGTGCGCTCTTTTGGTGGCGGCGTGGTCAGCGGGTGATCCGCTTTAAACGGCCCCTCTGGCATATTGTTGAGACACTGCTCAAGAATGCGCAGCGACTGCCACATCTCTTCCATCTTCAGCTGAACGCGGCTGTAAGCGTCGCTGACGCCGTCGCCGACCGGGATTTCGAAATCGAAGTTTTCATAGCCTGAATATGGACGCCATTTACGCACGTCAAAGTCGAGACCTGTCGCACGCAGACCGGCACCGGTGGTGCCCCACGCCAGCGCTTCTTCCATGTTGTACGCAGCCACGCCTTTAGAACGGCCAACGAGTACGGTGTTGCGCAGTGCGGCTTTGTCATACTCCTTCAGACGCTTCGGCATCCAGTCCAGGAAGTCACGCAGCAGACGTTCCCAGCCACGCGGCAGATCATGCGCTACACCGCCGATGCGGAACCAGGCCGGATGCATACGGAAACCGGTAATGGCTTCAACCACGTCATAGATCTTCTGGCGATCGGTAAAGGCAAAGAACACCGGTGTCATGGCACCGACGTCCTGAATAAAGGTCGAGATATAGAGCAGATGGCTGTTGATGCGGAATAGCTCAGAGAGCATCACGCGGATCACGTTAACGCGATCGGGCACCACGATACCGGCCAGTTTTTCCACTGCCAGCACGTACGGCATTTCGTTTACGCAGCCGCCGAGGTATTCGATACGGTCAGTGTAAGGAATGTAGCTGTGCCACGACTGACGCTCGCCCATCTTTTCGGCACCACGATGGTGATAACCGATGTCAGGCACGCAGTCGACTATCTCTTCACCATCCAGCTGCAGAATGATGCGGAATGCACCGTGCGCCGACGGGTGGTTAGGCCCAAGGTTGAGGAACATAAAATCTTCGTTGGTGGTGCTGCGCTTCATGCCCCAGTCTTCAGGCTTAAAGGTCAGCGCCTCCATCTCTAAATCTTCTTTCTGCTTCGTCAGCGTGAAAGGATCGAACTCCGTGGCGCGCGCCGGGTAATCTTTGCGCAGCGGATGGCCTTCCCACGTTGGTGGCATCATGATGCGGGTCAGGTGCGGGTGGCCATCAAAGGTAATACCAAACATCTCCCAGGTTTCACGCTCATACCAGTTGGCATTCGGGAAAAGACGGGTGATGGTCGGCAGATGCATATCGTTTTCAGAGAGTGCCACCTTGAGCATGATGTCGCGGTTGCGCTCAATCGACAGCAGGTGGTAGAAAACGGAAAAATCCGCCGCAGGCAGGCCTGCACGGTGGGTACGCAAACGCTCATCCACGCCATGCAGGTCATACAGCATGACGTAA
This sequence comes from Pantoea sp. F_5, assembly GCF_008631595.1. Lineage (NCBI taxonomy): Bacteria > Pseudomonadati > Pseudomonadota > Gammaproteobacteria > Enterobacterales > Erwiniaceae > Pantoea > Pantoea sp. F_5. The sequence continues at coordinate 302,627 of NZ_VWUO01000001.1, read as the reverse complement.
GGCTTGGGTAATTTACGCAGAAACTCGGTGATTTCCAGTATCTGTTCACGCTTAACCCAGACCACCGGAATCCCGGTACGGGTTGGCTGAACAGTGAAGGCATCCGGCCCAAAACGGTTACGCAACTCGCCAATCACCGGGTCATCAAGGTGATCACGGGTTTGCCATAGAGGCTGAGCGAGATCTTGCGTGGTCAAATCTGTCATACGTTACTCACCATTCCGGCCTGGTCTCAGGCACTCAAATGAAGGCGTCAGGATGGGGCCATGCATTAAATTGTGATGTTCTGCTGCAGGCGCGGTTTTCCATCCATACGGTTTTAAACTTCGTCCGGGCTGCGCAGATTTGTGACTGCGATGCGCTCGCCGCGTTTTCTTTCACGCTCTGAAGGCATATTGGCGCGGTAAACGCCCTGGTCACCGACAACCCACGAAAGCGGACGGCGCTCTTTGCCGATCGACTCCTGCAACAGCAGCAGTGCCTGCATGTAGGCTTCAGGACGTGGCGGGCAGCCAGGAATGTAAACATCGACCGGCAGGAATTTATCGACGCCCTGCACCACCGAATAAATGTCATACATGCCGCCCGAGTTGGCGCAGGCCCCCATGGAGATGACCCATTTTGGTTCCAGCATCTGATCGTATAAACGCTGAATTACCGGGGCCATTTTAGTAAAGGGCGTACCGGCAATAACCATGAAATCCGCCTGACGTGGCGAGGCACGCATAACTTCAGCACCAAAACGCGCCACGTCGTGGACTGCGGTAAACGACGTGGTCATCTCTACGTAACAACAGGACAGGCCGAAGTTGTACGGCCAGAGTGAGTTTTTACGTCCCCAGTTCACCATGTCATGCAGGGCATTTTCGAGTTTGCCCATATAAACGCTGCGATGAACGTGCTGCTCCAGCGGATCGCTGACGATTTCCTGCTTTTGCAGAGGATAACGGTCGTTCTCACCACCGTTCGGGTCTATGCGGGTGAGCGTATAGTCCATCTTATTGCCTCTCTTTTACTGCTTATGAGGATTGGTGTGGCTGACCGTAGTGGTTTTCACCACCACGCGACGGCGAGCTGGCGCCCAGTCCAGTGCGCCAATGCGTACCAGATAGACCAAACCCGCCAGGAGCACCAAAATGAAAATTGCGGCTTCCACAAAGCCGATCCAACCGCTTTCTCGGATTGAAGTCGCCCATGCGTATAAAAAGAGGGCTTCGACGTCGAAAATGACGAAAAACATCGCAACCAGATAAAATTTCGCCGACAGGCGGATATGGGTATCACCAACGGATTCGATGCCCGATTCGAATGGCGTGTCTTTATAGCGGGCGCGCGCTCTGCCGCCAAGCAGCCATCCTCCGGTCAGCATGAAAGCACACAGGCCAAAGGCAATAACGATAAATACGATAAACGCCCAGTGCTGAGCGATGATTTCGGTGGTAGTTGACATACTCATTGCTTACTCATCAAAAGTGGCGCTGGCATCCTGCACGCGTTTCCCGCAGCAAACTGACCACATCGATTCAAGGGAAGGGTAAAAACCTTTCAAATGTTGCTGTTATCAGGTAATAAGCAGCCATTTTATGGGGTTTTTTACTCCTTTCTATAACCTTTTGTCAACTTTGACAAAAGTATCCAAACATTATTTCACAGCTGCATCATATTATTAACAAATGATGCCCCGCTTTCCAGCTAAATCGCTTCAGTCTGTAGGGTTAATTTTAGTGTAGCGGGTATTCACATGCATGGATCGTGCATTTAACAAACATATTTTGACAGGTATGACTCTGTTTTCCTTCCCCTTATCAGGGGTATTTTCTTGATCCAGAACACAGTTTTATCCTTTTTGCGTTAAATTTCTTCACCTCAAACTGTAATCCGGAACAGATGGTTCATTAAATCGGTTAGCAAATTTCAGTTTCCTGGCAAGTGAAATACAGTGAGGGTTTTACATCAGGAAGAGTGGCAGAGGAAAAAGTATGAAGAGGGTCAGATATAAAAAAGCCTCTCGTTCTGTTCAGGGAATGAGAGGCCTATTTATAAGCGTTTGTTAAGGCAATCACGCCGGTGTTGAGTACAACACGTTAGCGAAATTACTCTTCGTCATCCAACAGCAATGTACCCTCTGGATTGTTGCTCAGATTATACGGATCATTGGTGGACTGCATGGCGTTGAAGATAGCCAGTGCCAGCTCATTATCGCTGTCAGGATTGCGGCACAGCAGATATTGCGTATCTGGCAGAACCGGCAGGCCTTCCGCCGCTCCCATCACGCGCAGTTCCGGACTCATCATCTCTACCGGACGCGCAGTTACGCCCAGTCCCGCTTTCACTGCGGCTCGCACTGCAGCCAGTGTGGAAGCGACGTAGGAGATGCGCCACGGGATGCCCGCTTCATTAAGATGATCAATGGCCATATCGCGGTAAGGACTTGGCTCATCCAGCAGCACCAATGGAATGGCTTCGCCGCGCTGGAAGATATAATCCGCTGCGCAGTACCATAAGGTAGGTGAAGTACGCAGGACCTGATAGGTAAAGTTACCCGGGCTAGAGGTCGTCACAACCAGGTCCACTTCACCCTGATTGAGCATTTCCATCATAAATGGATTACGTTTAACCCGAACATCGATTGCCAGTTTCGGATAAACCGAGGTTACCCGGTTTAACAGGAAAGGCAGAATAGTGTCAGAGGTGTCATCAGAGGCACCAATGGTCAGCACACCCTGAATATTACTGTACATCAGTGAGGTGCAGGCTTCGTCATTGAAACGAAGGATTTTTCTGGCATAGCCTAAAAGCTGGATCCCGTGCTCTGTTAACAGCTTATTACGTCCATGTCTGGCAAACAGCTCTTTACCTACCAATTGTTCCAGACGCTGCATCTGCTGACTGACTGCTGACTGGGTTCTGCAGACCGCTGCAGCGGCCGCTGCAAAGGTATTCAAATCCGCAACGGCAACGAAAGTTCTCAGCAGATCGAGGTCGAGATTGAGTATCGGACGATTTGCATTAGTCATGTTTTTTCTTCACTTATAAGATTTTTACGAACTACTACCCTGGTGTTATTACAAGCTTATCAAAGTGATAAGCGGTAATGGTGCTTAATGACAGCCCTGTGTGAAGACTGACATAAAAAAATTTCATCTGGAACCGGCACTGCTGACTCAACTAAACGGGTCACGGTGCTGCAAAGACAGATACAACTTCTGAACCGATGGCGCTGGGATGCGCAAATGCAGGAAGCTGCGTAGTTGTCTTATTCCCACCAGAAACATTGGGGCGGGATAAAAATCGCACTTTACAGGCCAGCAAGACGAAGCGGCTATGTGCATTAAATAATAAATTATACTTAATCATTTTTGACTTCAAAATGGAAATGATTTTGTGAAAAGCGCTGTAAATTTTGTGCTAAAGGCATTTCCGGACCCTTATGCCATATTATTGATCACTTTTTAAGCCTTCAGCTTTCCGAAATTTAGTGAAGAAGTGTTAAGTACTGCTCACAATGCTGATAAAAGCGCACCAGAAATACCTCTTCATTTGGTACTTTTCCGGCGATCACAAGACCTTAAACAGGCCACTCTTAAGCAGCGTTAAGGCGTAGACGTTGCACGAATTACAAAATTGTCCATAAAGTGAACATTTATAAAATATCATTTAACTATTTACCTAAGTGTATATTTCAGGGGCAAAGAAAAGCGCTCTTTCCATAACGTTCATATAGCATTTCACAATACCAGAGCCATATGTTGTCTCAGCACCCCCTTTGGGTAGATTAAAATATTTCCATATGCATTGTTTTTGGTTTTATCAACCACCTCAAGCCTCGGTAAATATTTTTTACGCTACTCACCGTCTGAAAAGTTGTCGAACCCGCCAAAACGGGGTGTCACCCTTCATTTGTGACCGGCAGGAGAGTACATTGTGCTGGTTCGATTTCAGTGGCAGCCAAAAAGGATTCTGCCCGTTAAGGCGGTAACAATGACTTTTCAAATAGATAAATCCGGAAAACTCGATAACGTCTGCTATGACATCCGTGGCCCGGTACTGAAAGAGGCGAAACGCCTCGAAGAAGAAGGCAATAAAGTTCTTAAGCTCAACATCGGCAATCCGGCGCCGTTCGGTTTCGAAGCACCAGACGAAATTCTGGTCGATGTTATTCGTAATCTTCCCAGTGCTCAGGGCTATTGCGACTCCAAGGGTCTCTATTCCGCCCGTAAAGCGATCATGCAGCACTATCAGGCGCGCGATATGCGTGATGTCACGGTAGAAGATATCTACATTGGCAACGGCGTTTCAGAACTCATCGTGCAGGCGATGCAGGCGTTACTGAACAGCGGCGACGAAATGCTGGTGCCAGCACCTGACTATCCATTGTGGACGGCTGCGGTTTCCCTCTCCAGCGGAAAAGCGGTGCACTATCTTTGTGATGAGTCAGCAGGCTGGTTCCCTGACCTGGATGATATCCGCAGCAAGATAACACCGCGTACCCGCGGTATCGTGATTATCAATCCAAATAACCCGACCGGCGCGGTCTACAGCAAAGAACTGCTGTTAGAGGTGGTTGAAATTGCGCGTCAGCACAACCTGATCATTTTTGCTGATGAGATCTACGACAAGATCCTTTATGACGAGGCGCAGCATCATTGTATCGCTGCCCTGGCCCCCGATCTGCTGACCGTGACTTTCAATGGCCTTTCCAAAACCTATCGTGTAGCCGGTTTCCGTCAGGGCTGGATGGTACTGAACGGCCCGAAGAAACATGCGAAAGGCTACATTGAAGGGCTGGAGATGCTGGCGTCGATGCGCCTGTGTGCCAACGTACCGGCCCAGCATGCTATTCAGACGGCGCTGGGCGGCTACCAGAGCATCAGCGAATTTATCATGCCTGGCGGTCGTCTTTATGAGCAGCGCCAGCGTGCCTGGGAATTGATCAACGATATTCCCGGTGTCAGCTGTGTAAAGCCGCAGGGCGCGCTCTACATGTTTCCGAAAATTGACGCCAAAAAATTCAATATTTTTGACGATCAAAAAATGGTGCTGGATTTTCTGCTTCAGGAGAAGGTACTGCTGGTACAAGGCAGCGCTTTCAACTGGCCGTGGCCCGATCACCTGCGCATTGTTACGCTGCCTCGTGTGGATGATCTGGAGATGGCGATTAATAAATTTGGACGCTTTCTGCAAGGCTATCGTCAGTAGTCACGCCCGCGTATACTGACGCTATTTGGGGAGAGCCTGTCTCTCCCCTGCCTGCTAACAGGAACGCGCATGACTCAAAGCCACTTCTTTGCTCACCTCTCCCGTCTTAAGCTGATCAACCGCTGGCCGCTGATGCGCAACGTGCGCACCGAAAACGTGTCTGAACACAGTCTGCAGGTCGCCATGGTGGCGCACGCGCTGGCCGTCATCAAAAATCTCAAATTCAGCGGCTCGCTTAACGCCGACCGCATCGCCATGCTGGCGCTTTATCATGACGCCAGCGAAGTGCTGACCGGCGACCTGCCAACGCCGGTCAAGTATTACAACGCGCAGATCGCGCATGAATATAAAAAAATCGAGAAAATTGCGCAGCAGAAGCTGATTGAGATGTTGCCGGAAGAGTTTCAGGCGATCTATCGCCCGCTGATCGACGAGCATCTGCATAGCGAAGAGGAGCAGGCCGTGGTGAAACAGGCGGATGCGCTCTGTGCCTATGTAAAATGTCTTGAGGAGCTGTCTGCCGGCAACAACGAATTCCTGCTGGCCAAAGCGCGGCTGGAAAAGACCTTAGCGCAGCGGCGCTCACCAGAGATGGATTACTTCGTTGAGGTGTTCATTCCGAGCTTCAGCCTGTCGCTGGATGAAATCTCGCAGGATACGCCACTGTAAGCCCGACGGTCTGGCCGCCGGGCTAATCTTTAAGCCTGCTGACTGAAGGTAAAGCTGCCATCAGACTCACGAGTGACCACCAGCGACGCCAGTGATTCGAGCCGAAGCGCCACGTCATCCAGTCGCGGCGTCTCCGCCGGAGGATTGATAGCAATTACCGTACAGCCCGCGTTCAGGCCAGACAAAATACCCGCGGGTGCATCTTCTGCCACCACACATGACGTCGCCGCTAACCCCAGCTTCTCCGCCCCCAGCAGATAAGGATCGGGCTCAGGTTTGCCTTTAGCAACCTGCTCGGCAGTAATAAACACCGCAGGTTTCGGCAAGCCTGCAGCTTTATGTCGGGCATGCGCAACCGGCACCGAACCGGAGGTGACAATGGCCCAGGGGATCTGCAGCGCGTTCAGCCGGTTCAGCAGCGCTCTGGCGCCTGGCAGCGCCTGCACACCGTCGGTGTATGCCGCTTCAGCCTGCTCAAGCGCGACAAACTCAGCCTGAATAGCCTCTTCCGACTGGCCTGCCATGAAATGACGCAGAGAGGTAATCGCCTGTTTGCCATGGATGAAATCCAGGATCTCGTCAGCGGCGATACCATGACGGGCTCCCCACTGGCTCCAGGCTCGTTCAACCGCTGGCAGTGAATCGACCAGCGTGCCGTCTAAATCAAATAGAAAACCTCTGTAGGTCACGCACTCCTCCTCATCAGGCATTAATCACTTGCGCAATTTCGTTTGCACTTAAATGGTACTGGCGCGGACAAGTCTGCCACAAAGCTAACATGCGTTGATACTTTTCCCACATTGGAGTCTGTGCGTTAAAACCATGGGTGCCGGAATCGAAGTGGGTATAACGCCCTTCGGTATTGACCATAAAACGGACGTAGCCCAGCAGGCGTGCTTCCGTTGCCGCATCAAAGCCCAGAAAGGCGAGACGGCGCTCTTCCAGCTGACCTTTATCTTTCAGGTTTGACCAGGAAACGTGGAGCGCATGATGCATCTCCATAATATCGATCACCGTCCGGCAGATCGCTTCGCTGAGTTCGCCAAACTCTTTATCCAGCTCGCGCATCTGCAGCGCATAACCGCGTTCGATAATGGTCTGGTAACGGCGAAAACGTTCAGCATTTTCCGGCTCAAGCATGGCCATGATTTTGTACTGGTTAGTAAGAATCAGACGCTGCGCATGGGTCATTTCCATCATTCACTCCCGGTCAGAAACCGCTCAGTTAATCGACAATGGAGAAATGATTGCACAGCGTTAGCGACACGGAAATCGCCGTATCGCCTTTCTTTGATTTAGCCGCAGGTTAGCGGTAACTATTTTACCGCCAGCCCGGGTATCGGTCAGAGATCGTCGAGGAAGGTGCGGTCGAGTTGTTTAAACGCCCGCTTAAGCAGGTCGGCCAGCGCCTGATAGGTCGGCTTGCCTTCTACCGGTGCTATCGCCTGCCCCGCTTCTTCCAGCCGGGCACGCACTTCATGAAACCAATTAAGCAGCGTCGGCGGCAACGGCGTCACTGAACGCTTACCCAGCCACCATAGTCCCTGCATCGGCAAGCTACAGGCAAACAGTGCCGTTGCTACGGCCGGACCTAACTGACCGCCCATCGCGATCTGCCATGTCAGCGTAAAAATCGCCAGAGGTGGCATAAAGCGAATGGCGAAACGCGTTGCCGATGAAACGCGGTTTTCCGGGAAAACCGGGGCCAGGCGCTTATCAGCGGGCCAGGTCTTCATATAGTGCTGGCCGCGCTGAAATAGCCGAAACCAATTGGTACTGCCGGATTCATTCGCCATGGCTCACCTCAACTAATACTGCAAAGATTAAAAAATAGTTATAACCACACAACTTTACGTAACATCCTTCAATTATTTTTGTCTTTAAAGATGACTCCAGCTATTCTGACGCCGTTTTAACACCTTTCCGCAAGCGGGATGCGCCGTTGGGAAGAGGCCTGAGCCAAGTTTCGACAAGGCAATCTTCAAATTTTCGCGTAAGATTGCTGAAATTTTTTGCGGAAATACAGTTTTCTGTCTACCGCATGATGTTTGTCATTAATCTACCAGCTTTCATGGGCTACGCTGTTAGTCTGATTGCGTTTTATTTAGCCACTCTCAAAAAATAGGTACTTCCATGTCGAGTAAGTTAGTTCTGGTTCTGAACTGTGGCAGCTCTTCCCTGAAGTTTGCCATTCTCAACCCTGCCAGCGGTGAAGAGTTCCTGTCAGGCCTGGCGGAATGTTTCCACCTTCCTGAGGCCCGCATCAAATGGAAGCTGGAAGGCGAAAAACAGGAAGCGCCTTTGGGTGCTGGCGCAGCGCATAGCGAAGCGCTGAACTTTATTGTTAAAACCATTCTGGCACAAAAACCTGAGCTTTCGGCACAAATTGCTGCAATCGGCCATCGTATCGTTCATGGGGGCGAGAAGCTGACTCAGTCAGTCATCATTACTGAAGACGTGATACAGGGCATCAAAGACGCCTCTTCTTTTGCACCGCTGCACAACCCGGCTCATCTGATCGGTATTGATGAAGCGATGAAAAACTTCCCCCACCTGTCAGACAAGAATGTCGCGGTATTCGACACGGCTTTCCATCAGACAATGCCGGAAGAGTCTTATCTCTATGCGCTGCCGTATAAATTATATAAAGAGCATGGCGTTCGTCGCTATGGCGCGCATGGCACCAGCCATTTCTATGTGACTCACGAAGCCGCCAAAATGCTTAATAAGCCGCTTGAGTCACTGAACATTATCACCTGTCACCTCGGTAATGGTGGTTCAGTTTCTGCCATTCGTAATGGCGAGTGCGTAGACACCTCAATGGGTCTGACTCCGCTGGAAGGTCTGGTGATGGGAACCCGCAGTGGCGACATCGATCCGGCGATCATCTTCTTCCTGCACGATACGCTGGGTATGAGCGTTGATGCCATCAATAAACTGCTGACCAAAGAGTCTGGCCTGTTAGGTCTGACCGAAGTCACCAGCGACTGTCGCTACGTAGAAGATAACTACACCACCAAAGAAGATGCGAAGCGCGCAATGGATGTCTTCTGTCATCGCCTGGCGAAATATATCGGCAGCTACAGCGCGCTGATGGAAGGTCGTCTTGACGCCGTCGTGTTCACTGGCGGCATCGGTGAAAATGCCGCGATGGTTCGTGAACTTTCACTGAAAAAACTGGCACTGCTGGGCTTTGACGTCGACCACGAGCGCAACCTGGCGGCCCGCTTCGGCAAGTCAGGCTACATCAATAAAGAAGGCACCCGCCCGGCGCTGGTGATTCCGACCAACGAAGAGCTGGTCATCGCCCAGGACGCCGCGCGTCTGACTGCGTAAAATCGTTTTCTCCGTCAGCTCAGGCTGACGGAGTTGTTTTTGACACCCTGCCACTACTGAGAGGTTCAAACGTGTCACGTACAATTATGCTCATTCCGACCGGCACCAGCGTCGGCCTGACCAGCGTCAGCCTGGGCGTTATCCGCGCCATGGAGCGCAAAGGTGTTCGCCTTAGCGTCTTTAAGCCGATTGCTCAGCCACGTGCTGGCGGCGACACTCCGGATCAAACCACCACCATCATCCGTAAGAACTCCTCGATTCCTGCCGCAGAGCCGCTGCAGATGTCGCGTGTTGAGTCACTGCTGGGCTCCAACCAGCAGGATGTGCTGATGGAAGAGATCATCTCCCGTTACCATGCCAACACCCAGGATGCGGAAGTGGTGTTGGTTGAAGGTCTGGTTCCAACCCGTAAGCATCAGTTCGCCAACGCACTGAACTATGAAATCGCCAAAACGCTGAATGCCGAGATCGTCTTTGTGATGGCGCTGGGTAACGACTCACCGGCCCAGTTGAAAGAGCGTATTGAGCTGACCCAGAGCAGCTTCGGCGGTCAGAAGAATAAAAACATTACGGGCGTGATCATCAACAAACTCAACGCGCCGGTTGACGATCAGGGACGTACCCGCCCTGACCTGTCAGAAATCTTTGATGACTCCTCAAAAGCCAGTATTGCCAATATCGATCCTAAGCAGCTTTTCTCAGACAGTCCGTTGCCGGTGCTGGGCTGCGTGCCGTGGAGCTTTGATCTGATTGCGACCCGCGCCATTGATATGTGCCGCCACCTGGATGCGCGCATCATCAACGAAGGTGAGATTCAGACCCGCCGGGTGAAATCTGTAACCTTCTGCGCCCGCAGTATCCCGCACATGCTGGAACATTTCCGTCCTGGCTCTCTGCTGGTCACCTCCGCAGACCGCCCGGATGTGCTGGTCGCCGCCTGTCTGGCCGCGATGAACGGCATTGAGATTGGCGCTATTCTGCTGACCGGTAACTACGAGATTGACGACCGCATTGCCCGTCTCTGCGACCGTGCCTTCCAGACCGGCCTGCCGGTATTTATGGTGAAAACCAATACCTGGCAGACCTCCCTGAGCCTGCAGAGCTTTAATCTTGAAGTGCCTGCTGATGACACGCAGCGCATCGAGAAAGTGCAGGAATATGTCGCCAGCTACATCAACGCTGACTGGATTGAGTCACTGACCGCCACATCTGAGCGCAGCCGTCGACTGTCACCACCTGCCTTCCGCTATCAGCTTACCGAGCTGGCGCGTAAAGCGGGCAAACGCGTGGTGCTGCCAGAGGGCGATGAGCCGCGTACGGTTAAAGCGGCCGCTATCTGTGCTGAACGCGGCATCGCCACCTGCGTACTGTTAGGCAACCCGGATGAGATTCAGCGTGTCGCTGCGGCTCAGGGTGTTGAACTGGGCAAAGGCGTTGAGATTGTTGACCCGGAACAGGTTCGTGAAAACTACGTGCCGCGTCTGGTTGAGTTGCGTAAGAGCAAAGGCATGACCGAAGTGGTCGCGCAGGAGCAGCTGGAAGATAACGTGGTACTCGGCACCATGATGCTGGAGAGCGGCGAAGTGGATGGCCTGGTGTCAGGTGCGGTTCATACCACCGCCAACACCATTCGTCCGCCGCTACAGTTGATCAAAACCGCGCCTAACAGCTCACTGGTTTCCTCGGTGTTCTTTATGCTGCTGCCGGAGCAGGTGCTGGTTTACGGCGACTGTGCGATTAACCCGGACCCTACCGCTGAGCAGCTGGCCGAAATCGCGATTCAGTCCGCCGATTCAGCCAAAGCCTTTGGTATCGATCCGCGTGTGGCGATGATCTCCTACTCTACCGGTACATCAGGTGCGGGCAGCGACGTGGAAAAAGTGCGTGAAGCCACGCGTATTGCGCAGGAGAAACGGCCTGATCTGGTGATCGATGGTCCGTTACAGTATGACGCGGCGATCATGGAAGATGTGGCGAAATCCAAAGCGCCGAATTCTCAGGTTGCCGGGCGCGCTACTGTGTTTATCTTCCCGGATCTCAATACCGGTAACACCACCTACAAAGCAGTACAGCGTTCAGCCGATCTGATTTCCATCGGACCGATGCTGCAGGGGATGCGTAAGCCGGTCAATGACCTGTCTCGCGGTGCGCTGGTGGATGACATCGTCTATACCATCGCCCTGACGGCGATTCAGTCCCAGCAGGCTGAAGGCTAAACGGCTGGTCATAACGAAAAAGGCATGCCCCGGAGCATGCCTTTTTTTCGCCGGTAACAAAGCGGCCCGGTCTGATGCGGATGAATAACCTGAATTAAAGCGCCTGTTTTCAGGCCCGGTTATCGCCGTTGCGGCTCATCCACAGGGAGAGCGCTTTCAGCGAATCGTCGGTGAACTCATCACAACGTGCAGTGATCTCATCGGGCGTCATCCAGATAATCTCATCGACTTCCGATTCCTGCATGGCGAATGGCCCGTGTGATACACAACTGAACAGTCCGCCCCAGACACGACAGTGCTGATCTTCGAAGTAGAATTTGCCATGTTCAGCAAACGGCACCGCGGCGATCCCTAACTCCTCTTCTGCTTCACGTCGCGCAGATTCCAGCATATCTTCACCGCTCTGCACCACGCCGCCCGCGGTTGCGTCCAGTTTGCCCGGCATAAAATCTTTTATCTCGGTGCGACGCTGTACCAGAATCTTGCCCATACCGTCATGAACCACAATATAGGTGGCGCGGTGACGCAGGCACTGAGCACGCATCTGCGCACGTGTCGCCTGAGCAACGACTTCATTCTCTTCGTTTACGATATCGACCCACTCGATGCCGTCACCCGCAGTTTGATCCACCATCAGTAACCCTTTCCTGTTTGGCGTACAGTTAAGTACGCAGTTTGCCACGTCGTTATTTTTATGTGGCGTAAGGTAATCACTTCCGACAGCCTGAGCAAGCTCTGGCTGTTACCGATTTTTACCACTTTCTGCTAACCACAGTTGTACCGAGGCTCGCTGCCACTGAAACTCAGCATAATGCCGCAGACGGGTGGGCAAAGGATCGCCATGTAATACCAGCCGGTTAAGCATGACTGCCAGATCGGTATCCGCGATGGACCACTCACCAAACAGGTTCTGTTGCCCCTCAGGCAGCAGACGATCGACAGCGGTAACCAGTTTATCCACCGCCTGCTGCGCTGACGCAGTCAGTGGCGCAAAACGTTCACCGGCAAACAGCACTTCTGTCGGACGCTCCTGACGGATCCACAGGAAGTCGCTGCGCAGCCAGGCCTGAATCTCTCTGGCACGGGCGCGCTTCTCACGGTCACGTGGATAGAGGCGTTCAAATTCGGGTGCCGGAAAACGCTCTTCGAGATATTCCGTAATCGCCGAGGATTCGCTTAACAGGAAGTCATCAATCTGCAGAGTCGGCACGCGGCAGGTCAGCGACAGCTCGCGGTATGCTGCGGCGTGTTGCTGATTCTGCGACAGATCGACACGTTTCAGCTGGAATGGGATCCCTTTTTCGGTAAGAGCAACATAGGCAGACATAGCGTAAGGACTGAAAAATGATGAATCTGACCACAGGGTGATGGACGGATACTTCATCGGTTACCTCAATTGGCTGTCAGGGTTGCATCATGTTTACCGATTTTTTTTTGCGAAGGCAACGCTGAGCTGCTCCGATCTCTCACGCCGGAATAACAAAGCGCGACGCGACGCACTTCAGAGTGGCTCCGCTCTTCTATGCTGAAAGGAGCACATAACAAAAACACAAAGGGAGCCGCAACATGCACATTCTTATTACCGGTGGCACGGGACTGATTGGTCGTCACCTGATCCCGCGCCTGCAACAGCTGGGGCATCAGATAAGCGTGGTGACCCGTGACGTGGTCAGCGCGCGTGAAAAACTGGGCGAGAACGTCGCACTCTGGTCAGGTCTGGCGCAACAGACAAACCTGAATAACATCGATGCGGTGATTAATCTGGCGGGCGAACCCATCGCCGACAAGCGCTGGACGGAGCCGCATAAACAGCAGCTATGCGAAAGCCGCTGGCAGATCACCGAGCAGATTGCCTCACTGATTAATGCCAGTGCAACGCCACCCGCCGTCCTGATTTCTGGTTCGGCAACCGGCTTCTATGGCAATACCGGCGATCTGGTGCTGACTGAAGAGGATGAGGGCCATGATGAGTTTACCCATCAGCTCTGCGCCCGCTGGGAGCAGCTGGCGCTCAGCGCCGCGAGTGAACGTACCCGCGTCTGCCTGATACGCACCGGCGTGGTGCTGGCTCGTGAAGGCGGCGCACTCAGTAAAATGAAACTGCCGTTTAAGTTTGGCGCGGGCGGGCCGATCGGCAGTGGCAAACAGTATATGCCATGGATCCATATTGATGACATGGTCAACGCGATTCTCTGGCTGCTGGATCATGAGGATCTGCACGGCCCGTTCAACATGGTGGCCCCTTACGCGGTGCGCAATGAGCAGTTTGCCGCCACGCTGGGGCGGGTGATGCATCGCCCGGCCTTTATGCGTACGCCCGCCAGCGCCATTAAGCTGATGATGGGGGAGTCGTCGGTACTGGTGCTGGGAGGACAGCATGTGCTGCCAAAGCGGCTGGAAGCCTCTGGTTTCGGCTTCCGCTGGTACGATTTGCAGGAAGCCTTGCAGGATGTCGCAGGATAACCCTGCAGCGGCCCGGGGCCGCCGCAGGGGTAATTAGCTACGCTGTCCGGCGACCCGCGACTGCATCGCCTTCTCTTCCCGCGTGTGCCCCGGTTGTGGCACGCGGATAATGAAGGTCAGCACGCCAGCGAACACATACAGCGCGGTATAGGCCCATACCACTCCGACGATGTCGAAGAATGGCAGCATGACGGAGGCGATAGCCGGTGCCACAAAGTTACTGAGTCCCGCGGAGAGATTGTAAATCGAGACCGCTGCCCCTTTGTGATGCGGCTCCAGCGTCGGAAAGACGGCGGTCATCGGCACAAACGCGGCGACAAAGATCCCCAGCATGACCGCAGGAATTAATGCCACCCAGAAATTATGCCCCGCATACAGCGGCAGGTAATAGAAGGTCAGGCTGGAGATAGCCATTCCCAGGCAACCAAACCAGCGTACCTGACGGATCCAGCCCAGCTTCTCACCGGTGAGGCCCCAGAAGATATTCGTAAAGATGGTAACAAAGAAGAACACCGCCCAGATCTGTAGCCACTCAGAGAGGGTAAAGCCGAGACGGTCGACAAACAGCAGTGGCATGATAATGGCGAAACCAAACAGGGACAGCGTGTTGATGATGCGAATCAGGCAGGCATAAAAGACATGCTGATTGGTGAACAGGATGGTCACGGCACGCGACATCTCTGTCATCTTGTCACGCATCGGCAGATTCACGCGGGAACGATCTACCGGCACGTTGCGCAGGCTGAACCAGGCAAGAATCCCACCACAGGCTACCCAGATGATGGCCAGCCACAGCGTTCCGGTCTCCCCCAGCATCGGAATGGTCAGACTGGGCAGATAGCTGCCCACCACGCCAATGCCGATTGAATACATCGCCCAGAACCAGCCGGTCGCCGCCGCCAGTTTCTCGCGCGGTAAGACCTGCACCAGCATCATCATGAAAGAGTAGATAAACAGCGGATAAGCCAGCCCGCGAATGCCGTAAAACAGCACCATGAGGGGATAGTTACGCAGTCCAAGCCCAAGTGACATAAACAGGGCATGCATGACGATCCACAGCACAAAGCCAATCATCATCGCGCGCTGCGGCGTGATCAGCTCGGCGACCACGCCCGATGCCCAGGCTGCCAGCGCGGCTGCCAGACCATAGAAGGTGAACACGACGGCAGACTGCGCGGGCGAAAAGCCCATGTCAGTGATATGGCGCGACAGAAACGCCATTTCAAAGCCATCACCCGCCATAAAGATGGCGATAGCGAGGAAGCCCCAGAACATCTTTTTCGGTAAGCCAAACCAGTATTCGTTCGATTGCATCACAATCACCTTCTGTTTGGTTAGTCGTCAGGCAGGCAGCAGGTTACGCACCTGTTGCTGCTGGATGTAGAGTTCCCGGAACAGACGCAGCCGCTGTTGCAGCACGGCTCCGCGAGCGTCGTCCGGTTGATAGCGCGCCTGGACTGGCGGCTTCAGACATACCTCATGCTCAGCACCGCCATCAGCCAGCCACGCCAGACGTGCCGCCCCCAGCGCGCCAGAGGCGCTGGCCGGGTGGGTAACAACCGGCAGTTGCAGCACATCGGCAATCAATTGCGCCCACAGCGTGCTGCGTGCTCCCCCACCAGTGAGGCTGTATTGCTGAATGGGGTGCCGGGCCTCGCCAGGCGCCTCTGCCCCATCAGCCAGTCCGAATGCCACGCCTTCAATCACCGCATAGCCCAGCAGGGCGCGCGGCGTTTCATGGCGCAGATTGAAGAAAGCGCCAGAGGCGTCAGGATCGTTGTGAGGGGTGCGCTCCCCGGAGAGATAGGGCAGAAAAATCGGGGCGCTGCGCAGCTGTTCATCACTGAGCTGAGCCATCTCCTCCATCAGCTGGCTTTCACTCACCGACAGCAGATTGCACAGCCAGCGCAGACAACTGGCGGCGCTGAGCATCACACTCATCTGATGCCAGCGGCCCGGTAGCGCATGGCAAAAGGCGTGCACCCCGGATTGCGGGTCCGCCTGCAAGCGGTCATTGACGACAAAAATCACACCGGACGTCCCCAGTGAGATAAAAGCATCTCCGGCGTTCACCGCGCCTACCCCGACGGCCGACGCGGCATTGTCCCCGCCGCCGCCTGCAACCGTGACTGAGGTGGATAAGCCCCACTCGCTCGCCAGTGTCGGCTGCAGATGTCCACTTACAGCACTGCCTTCCACCAGCTCAGGCATGGCGGCACGCGTCAGTCCCGTGATGGTCAGCAGTTCGTCCGACCAGTCACGCCGGGAGACGTCGAGCCACAGCGTTCCGGCAGCATCCGAAGGCTCAGTGACAAAGCGCCCGGTCAGACGCCAGCGCAGGTAATCTTTCGGCAGCAACACCTTATCGATACGGCTGAAGATCTCTGGCTCATGTTCCGCGACCCAGCAGAGCTTCGGCGCAGTGAAGCCAGGCATAATCATATTGCCGCTGATCGCTATCATCCGGGGATGCTGCTTCGCCAGCCTTTCACACTGTGGTGCGCTGCGCGTGTCGTTCCACAGGATACATGGACGCAGCACCCTGCCCCCGGCATCCAGCAGCACGGCCCCGTGCATCTGACCGGACAATCCTATCGCGCGAATCTCAGCCCAGGCCTGAGGAAACTGATGACGCAATTCCGCCAGAACCTCACAGCAGGCTTGCCACCAGCGTTCAGGCTCCTGTTCTGCCCAGTGAGGATGCGGACGCTGCACGCTGAGCGTGGCGTGCTGAGACGCCACAATCTCACCCTGCGTGTTCACGATCAGCGCTTTAAGCTCTGAAGTACCGATATCAATACCGAGATACATGATTACACCGCCGCCAGTTCAGGCTGCTTCAGCCACTGCTGCAGACTCGCCACCTGGCGCGTCACCAGTTCATGAAACGCCTTATCGGACGCCAGTTCCGCAAACAGCGCACGATCGCTCAGGAACGCACGGAGCGGATCGGCGCTGGCAAACTGTTTACGCAGCGTTTCGGCCTGGAGCGCACCATCCTGATAGGGATAGGGTAAGTCGTCACTGGCCCAGCGCTGCATAAACAGGAAGAAGAGTGCCGGGATCACCGCCGTTGCGGCCGGCTGCACGCCGCGCTGATAACATGCCTGCAGGGTTGGCGTCACCATGCCGGGAATTTTGGACAAGCCATCGGCACCGACGCGCTGATTGGTGTCCTGAATATAGGGATTACTGAAGCGGGCCAGCACCACATCGCGATAATCCGCCAGATCGAGCGGGCTGGGTGAAAGTGAGGGAATGACATCCTGGGTCACGTAGTCGTGCGCCAGTTGATAAATGGCCGGATGACGGGTGCTCTCATCGATATAGTTCAGCCCAATCAGCGTGCCCGCCCAGGCAATCGCAGCATGGGTCGCATTGAGGATGCGAATTTTCGCCTCTTCCCACGGCAGCACCGATTCCACCAGCTCGACGCCCACCTTTTCCAGTGCCGGGCGTCCGGCAATGAAATCATCCTCAATGACCCACTGAATAAAAGATTCGGCCATCACTGCCGCACCATCCTCTCTGCCGGTCGCCGCCTGCACGCGTTCGGCCACCTGCGGGGTGGGTCGCGGTGTTATGCGATCAACCATGGTATTCGGTGAGCGGGTCTGTGCACGCACCCAGTCGGCCAGCGCGGTATCGCCTTTGGCCGTCAGAAACGCCAGGAAGGCGTCACGAAAACGCTCGCCATTGTGACGCAGATTGTCGCAGTTCAGCAGCGTGACCGGTGCCCCGCCCTCGGCAACTCGCTGTGTCAGAATGCGGCTGAGTGCGCCGTAGAGGGTGCGGATATCGCCACCCAGATCGGCCTTCACGTCCGCCTGAGTGAGATCCAGCGTAAACGCGGGCGTCAGGTAGTAGCCTGCTTCAGTCACGGTGAAGCTAATCACACGCGTTTCCGCACGCGCGCCCTGCTCAATCAGCGCGCTGATGTCGCTATCCCAGGGCAAAATTTTGCGCAGCGACGTGATGGTCTCATAGTCGCGCTCACCTTCGGGCGTCACGGTTTCCAGCACATATTCGCCCTGCTGCCGCGCGAGCTGATCAAGCAGCGGCGCGGCGTCCTGACGGATATTGCCCAGCGCGATGCCCCAGCTTTCGTCGCCCTGCTTACGCAGCTGATGCAGATACCACGCCTGATGTGCCCGATGAAAAGATCCTGCGCCGATATGCATCCACACGGATTGATTGGTCATAATCGCCTCAATTAAACATTTGCCACAGTGATGGGCATTTGCCCGATAGCCGTTAGCATAGTGTTCATTACGCGGATCCTTCTGCGAGCTCTGTCACAAATAATATTTTTGCTCTTTTATTGGGCTTTTGCCCGGTTAGCGCTTTTTGCCCGGCTCGCGTTAAGATGTCTCTCTGAATTCGACGGAACAGCGTGATGAGCAGAGAAGAGAAAAAGCAGGAGCTGGCCGCGCGTGCCGCATGGATGTATTACGTTGCGGGCGTGACACAGCAGGAGATTGCGCAGGCACTGGGATTGTCGCGCCAGGTGGCGCAGCGTCTGGTATCCAGTGCTCGTGAAATGGGCATGGTGAACGTAAAAATCGATCATCCCGTCACGCACTGTCTGCAGCTGGCGCGTGAGGTCCAGGAGAAGTTTGGTCTGGAACTCTGTCGCGTCGTGCCCTCGGCCAGTCTGAACGAGGATGCCATTCAGCAAATGCTGGCCGTCGAAGGGGCGGCGGTGATGGCACAGTTCATCAGTGAGGAAGCGCCACAGGTCTTTGGTATTGGTTCCGGTAAAACCTTACGCTCTATTATCGACGCGTTACCCTGGGTGGATCGCCCGCAGCATCATTGCGTTTCGATGATTGGTGCCATCGCGCGGGATGATTCCGGGACACGCTATGATGTCCCGCTGAAGATGGCCGAAAAGATGCAGGGCAAGTATTTCTTTATCCCGGCCCCTCTCTACGCCGACACGCCTGAGGATAAAGCGATGTGGGTGCAGCATAAGGTCTACCAGCGCGTCACCGAACGCGCCTTACGGGCAGACGTAGCCTTTGTCGGGATTGGCGAAGTGATGCCAGGCTGTCCGCTGAACGCTGAGGGATTTATTACCGATGCGCAGGTTGAGGCGCTGAACGCGCGTGGCGTCGCAGGTGAGATGCTCGGTCACTTTTTCAATCAGCAGGGTGAACGTGTGTGGGGGGAAACGGATGAACTCCTGACCAGCGTGCATCTGGAAAGTCAGACACAGCGCAAAATCATTGGCTTTGCCGGTAGCGAACGCAAGTATTCGGCGATCCGGGCCGCCTTACAGGGCGGCTGGGTATCGGGTCTGGTGACCGATGAGGACACGGCGCTGAAGTTACTGCAGACGTGACGCAGCGGGCAGGCAGCGTACCGGCGCAGGGCACGTAACGCCGGTGCCCTGCTTCCGGCACCTGTCCGCCCCGCTATCCGTTACTTCAGCGATCCCTTGAGGAACTGCTGTAAACGCGGGCTTTTCGGGCTGCCGAACAGCTCCGCAGGCGGTCCCTGCTCTTCGATTTTGCCCTGATGCAGGAAAATGACGTGATTTGAGACGTGACGGGCGAACTCCATCTCATGGGTCACTACAACCATAGTTTTGCCTTCTTCCGCCAGCTTTTGCATGATGCGCAGCACTTCACCGACCAGCTCCGGATCGAGCGCTGAGGTCGGCTCATCAAACAGTAACACTTCCGGCTCCATGGCCAGCGCACGCGCAATCGACACACGCTGCTGCTGACCACCCGAGAGATGAACCGGATACTTCGCCTGTGCCCGTGCGTCAATACCCACTTTATCGAGATAGCGGATCGCCCGTTCACGCGCTTCCGTCTTGCTCAGTCCCAGCACCTGAATCGGCGCTTCCATCACGTTTTCCAGCACCGTCATGTGGCTCCAGAGATTGAAGTGCTGGAACACCATGGTCAGACTGGTGCGCAACGCGCGCAACTGCTCTTTGTCAGCGACTTTCAACTGACCATCTTTGTCACGGACCAGCGTAATGTGTTGATTATTGACTACGATAGTGCCTTCACTCGGTTTTTCGAGGAAGTTAATGCAGCGTAAAAAGGTACTTTTCCCTGAACCGGACGATCCAATAATACTGATCACATCGCCCGCTTTAGCAGTTAACGAGACCCCTTTCAGCACTTCATGTTCACCGTAACGTTTATGCAATTCGGTGACGCTTAATTTATTGTCAGCCATAGTTCTACTCAATGCGATGAAGAGGGTTTCACGTGGGCCAGCCAGCGGCGCTCCGCCAGGCGGAACAGGCTGATCAACACGTAAGAGATAATCAGGTATAACACCGCCGCCAGGCCGAAGGCGGTGAACGGCTGATAGGTCGCGGAGTTAATATCCCGCGCGATTTTCAGCAGATCCGGCACCGTCGCGGTGAAGGCCAGCGCCGTGGAGTGCAACATCAGAATCACTTCGTTGCTGTAGGCTGGCAGCGCCGTACGCAGCGCCGACGGCAGAATGATGCAGCGATAGAGTTTAAAGGTGGAGAAACCGTAAGCCCGCGCAGCCTCAATCTCACCGTGTGGTACTGAGCGAATAGCCCCGGCAAAGATCTCCGTAGTGTAAGCGCAGGTATTCAGGGTAAACGCGAGCAACGTACAGTTCAGGCCGCTGCGGAAAAAGGCGTTCAGCAGTTCTGTGCCTTTAACAATTTCCAGCGTGTACATGCCGGAGTAGAAGACCAGCAACTGTACATAGAGCGGCGTGCCGCGAAATACGTAGGTAAAGAGCCAGACCGGAAAGCTGATAAACCGGTTTGGCGAAACGCGGGCTATCGCCAGCAGAATGGCCAGACAACCGCCAATGGTGACTGAGAGAATCAACAGCCACAGGGTGATAGCAACACCGGTAAAACGATAACCGTCTGTCCAGAGCAGCGATTTCCAGTATTCCTGAATAATCTCAATCATAACTCGCCCTCTTCACACCGACCGTATAGCGGCGGTTCAGCCACCACAGCACGCCATTCGACAACGTGGTGAACACCAGATAGATCGTACCCGCGACAATGGCGAAGTAGAACGGCTGCCAGGTACTTTTTCCGGCCAGCTGCGTCGCCTTCACCACATCTTCCAGTCCCAGCAGCGAGACCAGCGCGGTAGCTTTCAGGATCACCTGCCAGTTATTGCCGATGCCCGGCAGCGCGTAGCGCATCATGGCCGGAAACAGAATGCGGCGGAATACCTGCGCACCGGTAAAGCCAAACGCAGTAGCCGCTTCAATCTGCCCTTTTGGCACCGCCATAAAGGCACCCCGGAACGTTTCGGTGAAATAGGCACCATAAATAAAGCCGAGCGTGATGATACCAGCAACCATCGGGTCGATATCAAACTGCGCCATGCCCAGTGCGTCGGTGACCTGGTTGAGGACAATCTGCAGACCGTAGAAAATCAGCAGCATGAGTACAAGGTCGGGCACGCCACGGATCAGCGTGGTGTAGCCTTCAAAAATCAATGCCAGTGGCCGGCTGCGAGACAGTTTCGCGCCTGCGCCAATCAGGCCCAGCAGCACTGCCAGCACGACGGAGGTGAGCGCCAGCTCAAGCGTCACCAGCGTGCCCCGAAGAATTACATCAGAATAGCCATACAGCATCGAGAGGGTCCTGTCGTGGGGTGAAAACAAAACGCTGCCCGCCAGATATCGACGGGCAGTTTAGCTTTATCACTCTGGCGTCTCTGCCATCCGCCCGCCAGGGCGCAGCGGTATTAAGCCGTCCGTTCCGGCGGGCTTCAGCATACAGAGGATAAAGCGACAGGATGGTTAGTCGCCGTACACATTGAAATCGAAGTATTTCTTCGCAATCTTGTCGTAGGTGCCATCTTTGCGCATATCAGCAAAGGCTTTGTCGATGGCGGCTTTCAGTTCGCTGTCATCTTTACGCAGTCCCATCCCGGTTCCGACGCCAAAGATCTTGTCATCTTTCACGGCCGGACCGGCGAAGGCGTAGTTTTTACCCACCGGCTGCTTCAGAAAACCTTCGCTTGCCTGCACTTCATCCTGGAAGGCCGCATCAATACGACCGGCGTTCAGATCCTGATAGACGAGATCCTGGTTAGCATAAGGCGTAACATTCACCCCTTTTGGCCGCCAGTTCTGATTGGCGTAGGTTTCCTGGGTGGTGCCCTGCAACAGACCGATGTTTTTGCCTTTCAGCGACTCAATGGTCGGCTCAATTTTGGATCCCTTCGGTGCCACTAAGCGCGCGTTCGCCGCATAGAGTTTTTCCGAGAAGGCGATCTCTTCCTGACGTTTTGCTGTAATGGAAAGTGAGGAGATGATGGCATCAATTTTCTTCGCTTTCAGCGAGGGGATCAGCGCATCAAAGTCGCTTTCAACATAGGTACATTGGGTATGAATACGTTTACAGATTTCGTTAGCGAGGTCGATATCGAAGCCCACTAACTTGCCTTGCGCGTCTTTCGACTCAAACGGTGGGTAAGTTGGATCTGTGCCGATACGGATTGAACCCGGAACCGCCGCGAAGACGCTGGCAGCACTGGTTAAGCCCAGCATCAGGGAAAGAGCCAGAACACGCTTTTTCATAGATTACCCTCAAGTGAAGTGCTTTTTGTTATGTGGTTCGTGATATGTTTGCGCAAAGTAATTTGCATGTTTCATGCCAGTTCTGCAAGTTATCCACGCCGTTAACGTGATGACAGACAGGCGAAAACGCTGTGTTTGTGAGGGGAATATAGCAGTGAAGTAAAAGAGAAAAAGCGACGTTGTTAACTTTTGGTGCGTCAAATGCACGAAGAGTGATCCGAGGCGCGCTTATGCACTAAATAAGTGCGCCTGCGGAACTTTATGCACCCTGCCAGCGCATAAAGAGATCTTCCGGTAACTCGATATCAAACTGATCGATTACCCGGTTAACAGTCTGGTCGATGAGCTGATCGATGGTTTCAGGCCGATGATAAAACGCTGGCACGGGCGGCATGATAATGGCACCCAGTTCAGCCGCGGTAGTCATCATCCGCAGGTGGCCGACATGCAGCGGGGTTTCGCGTACGCACAACACCAGCTTACGCTGCTCTTTTAACACCACATCAGCCGCACGGGTCAGCAACGAATCACTGTAGCTGTGCACGATGCCTGAAAGCGTTTTCATCGAGCACGGCAGAATCGCCATGCCCAACGTTTTAAACGAGCCCGACGAGATATTTGCTGCAATATCGCGCACGTCATGCACCACATCGGCCAGCGCCTGCACGTCACGCAGCGAATAGTCGCTCTCCAGCCCCAGCGTCTGACGTGCCGCCTGACTCATGACCAGATGCGTTTCTACCTCTTCCACCTGCTGCAATACCTGCAGCATGCGCACGCCATAGATCACCCCGCTTGCGCCGGAGATGCCAATGATGAGTCGTTTCATATTCCAACCTTATGTCAGCTAATGCGCCATCATACGCGGCCAGCGGGTTTCTGAAAACAAACAGGGCGGGATTGCTCCCGCCCTGTTTTATGCTGCCCGACTATAGATGGATGTCAGCCTTCGTTGTGCAGCTCAAGGTTTTCAACTTCGTTCTGGCGCTGAAGCGCTTTGGCATCATCATTACGCAACGACTCCAGATACTCCAGATACTGCTGGTCGACATCTTTCGTCACGTAAACGCCGTTGAACACCGAGCACTCAAATTGAGCAATGTCCGGATTCTCTTCACGCACCGCTTCGATCAGATCGTCGAGATCCTGGAAAATCAGTGCATCGGCTTTAATCAGCTGGCGAATCTCTTCAACTTCACGACCGTGCGCAATGAGTTCCGTGGCGCTCGGCATATCGATGCCGTAGACGTTCGGGAAACGAATTTCCGGGGCCGCTGACGCCAGGTAAACCCGTTTCGCGCCCGCTTCACGCGCCATCTCAATGATCTGCTCGGAAGTGGTGCCACGCACGATGGAGTCATCCACCAGCAGCACGTTTTTATCACGGAATTCCGCGCGGTTCGCGTTGAGCTTGCGGCGTACTGCGCTGCGACGTAACTGCTGGCCCGGCATGATAAAGGTGCGGCCGACGTAGCGGTTCTTCACGAAGCCCTGGCGATAGGGTTTATCGAGAATACGCGCAATCTCCAGCGCGATATCGGTTGAGGTTTCCGGGATTGGAATCACGACATCGATATCGAGATCTTCCCACTCGCGGGCAATTTTCTCGCCCAGCTTGGTGCCCATGCGGACACGGGCGCTGTAAACCGAAATCTTGTCGAGGAACGAGTCAGGACGTGCAAAATAGACATACTCGAACAGGCACGGATTGCTTTTCGGGTTTTCAGCACACTGACGGGTCGACAGCTGGCCCTCTTCAGTGACATAAACCGCTTCACCCGGCGCCACGTCACGGATGAACTCAAAGCCCAGCGTATCAAGCGCCACGCTCTCTGAGGCAACCATATATTCGGTACGGCCGTCAGCGATAACGCGCTTGCCGAGGACCAGCGGACGAATACCGTTAGGATCGCGGAAGGCGACCATGCCGTGTCCGATAATCATCGCCACGACGGCGTAAGCGCCGCGCACCTGCTGATGCAGGGCTGCAACCGCAGAAAAAATGTTGTCGGCTTCCAGCGGATCGTTCTGGAAGCGATCCAGTTCCTGCGCAAAGATGTTCAGCAGGATTTCAGAATCTGACGTGGTGTTAACGTGACGGCGACCCTTTTCGAACAGGTGCTTACGCAGCACATGGGCGTTGGTCAGGTTACCGTTGTGCGCCAGGGTGATGCCATACGGGGAGTTTACATAGAATGGCTGCGCTTCAGAGGCACTGGAGCTGCCCGCGGTCGGGTAACGCGCGTGACCGATTCCCATATTGCCCTGCAGTCGCTGCATGTGGCGTGCTTCGAAAACGTCGCTGACCAGGCCGTTTGCCTTTCGCAGGCGAAAACATTTCAGCGCATCGATAGTACAAATGCCTGCGGCATCCTGCCCGCGGTGCTGGAGCACCGTTAACGCGTCATAGATCGACTGGTTGACCGGCATGAAACCGGTGATACCGACAATACCGCACATGTTGTCATTTCCTCATTTAGCCGCACACCCGGTCACATCACCGGGGTAAAAAACTCGACGTGCTTTTCAGGTAATCAAAGAACCACCTGATGATATAACTGAACTCGGGAATGAGTTGAGACTGTTGCCAGTCCGGACTTTTGGAAAAGCCAGTGAATGTATCAAGGAAGAACAGCAAAGCGGCTACGATCAGCACACCACGCAACGCCCCGAAACAGACGCCCAATACCCGGTCGGTTCCCGACAGGCCGGTTTTTTCCACCAGCGTGCCGATAACGTAGTTCACAATGGCACCCACAATCAGCGTCGCCACAAACAGCACACCGATGGCAATACCGTTACGAACCAGTTCGTCGTCAAAACCTGTAAACCAGACTGCAAGGTAGGCGTAGTAATGACTGGCGACAAAAAACGCGCATCCCCAGGTAACAAGAGATAAGGCTTCCCGGACAAACCCACGAACCAGGCTGACCAGAGCCGAAAAACCAACTACCGCAATAATGACGTAATCAATCCAGATCATGAACTCTTCCAGCGCCAGTGCAATTGCACCCCTGCATCCAGTTCGGGGCGCATTCTAACAGAAAAAGAAAACGTTTGCGTAGCGGTTTTCTTTTTCTGCATCCATAAATGCGGCGATGAAAAAAAACGCAATCGCCAGGGTGATTATCAACCAGACAGGCCGTTGAAAATCGTCACTATTCTTCGTGGCAGCGCGCGTTAAGCGCGCTGCCTGCCCGGTAAAAGACGCAGCCTGTTACTGCTATCGGCAGCGCCAATCGCCGGTTTAACGGGCGCTGTACGGTTTTACAACACCGCCCAGTCCTGAGATGTTTTTCAGTTCACCAACTGCGCCTTGCATTTTAGTTTTCGAGGCATCAGGGCCAACGTAGATACGGGTAATCTGACCCTGAACCGGCGTTGACGGCACGGTAAAGGCGCGATAGCCCGACAGCCGCAACTGCGCGACAATCTCATTCACTTTGCTGGCGTTCTTCAGCGCACCTAACTGCACCACATAAGCCTGTCCCGCCGGAGCCGTGGTCTCTGCCGCTTTTGGCGCTTCCTGCTTCGGCTGCTCAACCGCTTTGGGTTGCTCAACCAGCTTTGGTTTAGGCTGCTCCACGGCTTTTGGCTTCTGCTGTTCAACCAGCTTCTGCTTTGGCTGCTCGATGACTTTAGGTTTACGCGGCTCTTCGGCTTTCGGCTTCGTCACCGTCTGTGCAGGCACAGACTGATGAACCGGCGGCTGCGAGACAACAACAGGATCGCTCTCCTCATCCGGCTGCGTCCGTCCCTGCTCCGCCGTGGCGTTGGTTTTACCATTGCCACTGCTGCTGTTGACGGCACTGCCTGCGCCTTCCGGCGGCTGAGCAGGCAGCGACTGAGTTACCGGCGGCACCATTTCGCTGTCCTGCTGATCGTCAGGTTTCGGCACCAGCGGGATGGCGGCGAACTCCTCTTTGTAATGCTTTTTCTGACCATCCAGCAGCCCTGGCAGCACAATCACGCCAACGGCAACCAGAATAACGGTGCCGACTAAACGGTTCTGAAACTTACTTGCCACGTCCTTTCTCCGTTTCAATCGATTCCATGACCTGTGCCACAGTATGGAAGGAACCACACACCAGCACAGTGTCCTGCGGCGCAGCCCGCTCGCGCGCCTGCTGCCAGGCGAGTTCAACCGAACCAAAGGCCTCGCCCTGCGGCAGCGCGTCCAGCAGCTGCTCTGCACTGGCACCGCGCGGACCGTCAAGCGGTGCACAGTACCAGGCATCAACCATTGGAGCCAATGCCGCGAGCGTTCCGGCGATATCTTTATCATGCAGCATGCCCACGACGGCATGCACTTTGCCGCGTTTCGGCAGCGCCGACAGCCGCGACGCCAGATAGCCTGCCGCGTGCGGATTATGAGCGACATCCAGAATCACGCGCGGTGATTCACTTATTGTCTGAAACCGCCCTGGCAGCATCGCCAGCGGCAGGCTGGCGCGAATCTGCGTCTCACTGACCGCAAGCCCTGAGACCCGCAGCGCTATCAGTGCAGTCGCCGCGTTAGGCAGCGGCACCTGAGGCAGCGGCAGATCGTTCAGCTCGCCCTGCGCATCACGCAGCGACCAGCTTTCGGCCTGCGCATGCCAGGACCAGTCGCGGTTGCGCTGTAACAGTTGAGCGCCTTTTTCCTGCGCGACCACAGCGATGCTGTGTGGCATATCGGGTTCACCGACTACCGCCGGTTTCCCCGCGCGAAAGACGCCCGCTTTCTCACGTCCGATGCTTTCGCGATCCGGTCCCAGCCAGTCGGTGTGATCCAGCGCGATGCTGGTGACTACGGCGACATCGGCATCCACGATGTTGGTGGCATCCAGTCGTCCGCCGAGGCCGACCTCGAGGATCACGACATCCAGTTGCGCCTGGCGGAATAGATTCAGCGCGGAGAGCGTACCAAATTCGAAGTAGGTCAGCGAAATATCAGCCCGTCCGGCTTCAATCTCCGCAAAGCTGGCACAGTGCTGCGCTTCACCAAGCTCCTCGCCCTGAATCCGGACGCGTTCGGTATAGCGCACCAGATGCGGCGAGCTGTAGACGCCTACGCGATAGCCCGCAGCGATCAGCAGCGTTTCCAGGGTGCGGCAGGTGGTGCCTTTACCATTGGTACCGGCTACGGTAAAGACAAACGGAGCGGGTTTCAGCAGGTCGAGACGAAGTGCTACCTGACGAATACGGTCCAGGCCCAGTTCAATGGCCTGCGTATGCAGATGCTCAAGATAATAAAGCCACGTGGCCAAAGGCGACGTGGCTTGAGGAAGGTGAAGATTGTCCATATGTCCCGTTTTGCTAATTTATACCTGGCAGACTGGTGCTGCGGTATACGGTGCATTGGTAAGAGGCGCGAAAGGCGCGCCTCTCTATCTCCTGTCAGGCCTCGTTGCTTTCCGATTCAGTCGTCGCGGGAGCGGACGGTTCACCGTCATGCAGCGGTGCCGGCAGGTTCATCATTTTGGCCAGCAGGCTTGCCAGTTTGTAGCGCATTTCCGGGCGGCGGATGATCATATCAATCGCGCCCTTCTCAATCAGAAACTCACTGCGCTGGAAGCCCGGCGGCAGTTTTTCACGCACGGTCTGCTCGATGACGCGTGGGCCGGCAAAGCCAATCAGCGCTTTAGGCTCCGCAACGTTGAGGTCACCCAGCATGGCGAAACTGGCAGAAACACCACCCATAGTCGGGTCAGTCAGCACAGAAATATACGGAAGACCACGCTCCTGCATTTTTGCCAGTGCCGCACTGGTTTTCGCCATCTGCATCAGCGACTGCAGCGCTTCCTGCATACGGGCACCGCCACTGGCGGAGAAGCAGATCAGCGGACAGTTATCTTCCAGCGCCTGCTCAACTGCCCGTACAAAGCGTGCACCGACTACAGAGCCCATCGAACCGCCCATAAAGGCAAATTCAAACGCTGCCGCAACAACGGGCATACTGTGCAACTGACCTTTCATTACGATCAGCGCATCTTTCTCGCCGGTATCTTTCTGTGCTGCTACCAGACGATCTTTGTACTTCTTGGAATCGCGAAACTTCAGCAGATCTTTGGGTTCAAGCTCACTGCCAAGCTCAACCATCGTGCCCTGATCGAGGAAACTGCCGAGGCGCTCACGCGCGTGCATACGCATGTGGTGGTCGCACTTCGGGCAAACCTCAAGATTACGCTCCAGCTCGGCGCGGTAGAGAACCTGGCCACAGCTGTCGCACTTGGTCCACACCCCTTCCGGGATGCTGGCTTTGCGCGTTGGCGTCGTGGTGCTTTTATTAAGAATGCGTTCAATCCAGCTCATTGATGACCTTTCTGTTTAAAACTGACCTGGTCCAGTCGTCTTGATACTGCTGAAAACCGCTTCAGCAGACGGTAAATGTCGCTCATTAAACCACAACCTGTTCAGACTGTGGATAAAAATCTGGTCTTACCCCTGAGCGAAGTCTTACGGCAGCTTCTGCTGCTTCGCCTGACGGCGATGACGCCAGACTTCAATCACACCCGGCAGAATCGAGACCAGGATAATGCCCACAATCAGCAGCTTCAGGTTTTCCTGCACCACGGGCAGATCGCCAAACAGGTAGCCGGCATAGGAGAACAGCAGCACCCATAACAGCGCACCCGTTACGTTGAACAGCGCAAAGTGGCGATAGGACATATGGCCCATACCGGCAACAAACGGCGCAAACGTGCGGACAATCGGCACAAAGCGCGCCAGGATAATGGTTTTTCCGCCGTGACGGGCATAAAACGCGTGGGTTTTATCCAGATGGCTGCGACGGAAAATCTTCGAGTTCGGGTTACTGAACAGCCGCTCGCCAAACAGGCGGCCAATGGTGTAGTTCACCGCATCGCCCAGCACCGCGGCCACCACTAACAACGCCACCATCACATGCACATTGAGATCGTTACCCGGCAGTGCAGCCAGTGCACCCGCCACAAACAGCAGCGAATCGCCTGGCAGGAAAGGCGTCACAACCAGCCCGGTTTCGCAGAACAGAATCAGGAACAAAATAGCGTAAATCCAGATACCGTACTGTGCAACCAGCTCGGCCAGATGCACATCGATGTGCAGAATAAAATCGACCAGAAAATGGAGAAACTCCATAGCGCACCCTTTTAAGTCCTGAAAGTGAATTAATCCGCGAGGAACAACGGTCCCATCGACGGCTGTGGTAACGCAAAGTGGGATGGGTAATCCACCGCCACCAGATACAACCCTTCTGCCCGGGCTGTGGCTGCGGCTAATGTCCGATCCTTCGCCGCCAGCAGCGTTGCCATCCATGACTCCGGCTTATTGCCGCAGCCTATCTCCATCAGGCTGCCCACGATATTGCGCACCATGTGATGCACAAACGCGTTGGCTTTAATATCCACAATCACGTAGGGCCCCTGACGCGTCACGTTGAGGTGAATCACGTTGCGCCAGGGGGTACGTGACTGGCACTGCACCGCGCGGAATGAGGTGAAATCATTCTCGCCTAACAAACATTGCCCGGCTCGCTGCATCTTCTCCGCATCCAGTGGATGGTAAAAGTGCGTCACGCCCTGCGCCAGCACCGCCGGACGCAGGCGCTGATTGTAGATCAGGTAGCGATAGCGTCGGGCCGTGGCGCTGAAGCGGGCATGAAATTCATCCGGCACCGCTTTCACCCAACGCACCGCAATATCTGCCGGCAGATTGGCGTTGACGCCCAGCGTCCAGGCACCATCAGGCCGCTGCGACGTGGTTTCGAAATGGACCACCTGCCCTGTGCCGTGCACGCCCGCATCGGTGCGGCCAGCACAAAAAATGCTGACCGGATGATCGGCGACTTTCGACAGCGCGCGCTCTACCTTCTCCTGCACGCTGCGGACTTCATTCTGGCGCTGCCAGCCGTAGTAACGGCTGCCGTCATACTCGATACCGAGCGCCAGTTTTTGCGTCTGACCATCGGACATGCTTACAGATACTCCTGAACCAGTTTCTCAGCGGTTTTCACCGCCATCAGCGCGCCGCCAAAACGAATGTTGTCCGCCACTGACCAGAACTGCAGCAACTCCGGAATACCATAGTCGTTGCGCACAGCACCGATGCTCAGTTCGCCGTTGCCAGAAGCATCCGTCACTGGCGTTGGCACATCATCTTCTTCGCTCAGACGAATATCTGACGCCATCGCCAGCTCGGCACGCGCTTCTTCCGCAGAGAGCGGGCGCAGGTTTTCGATATGCACAATCTGCGCGTTACCGTAGAACACCGGAGCCTGTACGCTGCTGACCGCAATGGGCAAGCCTTCGTCCTGCAGGACTTTGCGCACCTGATCAATCAGGCGACGTTCACTCTCCACGCTGCCTTCTGCGTCGGCCTGTTGTGGCATCAGGTTAAACGCCAGCTGACGACCAAAGTGATGTTCATCAGCTGGGATACCATTCAGCAGGCGGGCACTTTCACCCGCCAGCGCATCGACTGCCACTTTGCCGTAGCTGGAAACCGAGATCAGATTGGTCACCTGTAAACGGCTCAGCCCGGCCGCATCTACCAGCGGTTTAATCGCCGTCAGCAGCTGGCTCACCAGGTTGTCCGCCACGCTGATGATGTTGCGATTGCGATAATCTGCCAGCACCTGCGGGTTGACATCTGGCACCACCAGCGGCACATCGGGTTCCAGCGCAAACAGCTCACTGCTGTCGATCACCAGACAACCCGCATTGGCCGCTTCGTCGGCAAAACGTGCCGAGGCGTCACGACCCGCCACGAAAAAGGCCAGCTGTGCCTGTGACCAGTCGAACGTCTCTGCATTGTCGACCCGCACCGAGCGGCCCTCGAAACGTTTAACTTCACCCGCGCTGTTTTCGCTGGCCAGCAAATATAATTCACCAACCGGGAACTGGCGTTCCGCCAGCAGTTCCAGTACAGCGTTCCCTACTGCGCCTGTTGCGCCCAGTAGCGCAATATTCCAGCCGTCAGACATGTTGGTTTACTCCAGACAATGACATAAAAACAGAAGGCGGTGATATTCACCGCCCAGGGATTCAGATTTATTCCCGTCGTCTTTCACGTTGCAGCGTTGCTGGCGGCGTTCACTCACCCGAAGCACTTATCGGAGTAAGCTCATCGGGATTCGTTCTCCTGCCGCCTTAATGCAACCCGAAATCCATCGGGTCTATCCCCCTTGAACTGGCCGTTATACAGGCACGCCAGCATTGCGCACCTTCCGTCAACTGTTCAGTACAGTGCGGCAAAGCGCGCCAGGGCGCTGGCCTGAAGCGCCCGTTACTTCGGGGAGTAGATTGCGTTAAAGCCCAGCTGATTCAGCATCTCAGCCGTTGAGGCGTCATCACAGTTTACCTGCAGCGAAGACCACTCGCGGCGCTCCAGATACTGCTTGCGCAGACGATCAAACTCGCCGGGTTTCCCCGCCACTTTACGTAGCGGGGCATCATCGCGGCGCACATCATACACCAGATGCGCCAGGCGTTTCAGTGTTGGCTGATCCAGCGGGCCATTCAGGGTCATTTCACTGAATTCCGGCTCCGGCAGTAATGAGCTGAGCGGCACCTGCTGCGGCTGACCGATAAAGTTGCACCAGGCTTCAAAGACCTGGGTGGTGCCGCGTGCTTTGCCTTCCAGCGTGTAGCCCGCGATGTGCGGCGTGGCGACGTCGACCTTATCCAGCAGCGCCAGCGAGAGATCCGGCTCCGGCTCCCAGACGTCCAGCACTACGCTGAGATCAGGGCGCATTTTCAGCACCTCCAGCAGCGCGCCGTTGTCCACGACCGGGCCGCGACAGGCGTTGATCAGAATGGTGTTGGGCTTCAGCGCCATCAGCAGCGCGGCATCCGCCAGATGCCAGCTTTTGTAAGGGCCGTCTTTAAACAGCGGCGTGTGGAAGGTCAGAATATCTGCCTGCTCTGTCACCGCCTCCAGTGACAGGAAATCGCCTTCGTCACCGCGATCGGCACGTGGCGGATCGCACAACAGGGTTTTGATGCCCCAGGCCTCCAGCCGCCTTTGCAGCCGCCCGCCGACGTTACCAACCCCAACGATGCCGACTGTGCGGTCACGCAGCTCAAAACCATCGCGCTCCGCCAGCAGCAGCAGCGCAGAGAAAACATATTCCACCACCGCAATAGCGTTACAGCCGGGAGCGGCAGAGAACGCAATGCCCGCCTGCTGCAGCCAGTTCTCGTCGATATGATCGGTACCCGCCGTCGCGGTGCCGACAAACTTCACCGGTTTTCCAGCCAGCAGCGATTCATTCACCTGGGTGACAGAGCGCACCATCAGGCCATCGGCATCGGCCAGTTCCGCCACCGGCAGCGGACGCCCAGGCACCGCGACCACGTCACCGGTGCGACTGAATAACTCACGGGCATAAGGCATATTTTCATCGACCAGAATTTTCACCACGGCTTTCCTGTCTGTTACATGTGAGGCAATTATTCTGGCACAAAGCGACGCGTTAGCCTAACCGCGCACGGTAGCGATCGGGCGTGGTGCCTGCCTGTTGCTGGAACATCACAATCAGCGCCGAGGCGGAACTGTATCCCAGCTCATGGGCGATGCTCTGCACACTTTCTCCCTGCTCGAGCAGTACGATGGCGCGCAGAAACCGCAGGCGCTGTCGCCACTCACCAAACGTCATATGCAGATGCTGCTGGCAGCGCCGCGCCAGCGTCCGTTCAGTCGTAAAGACCCGCGCCGCCCAGCCCGCCAGTGTCGTGTTATCGCCCGGATGCGCTTCCAGCGCATGTAACACCGGTGCCAGAAACTTATCGTCCGAAGTCGGCAGATAACTCTCCTGCACCTGCGCCAGCTTCAGACGATCGCGCAGCACCTCGCACAGTCGCCACTGGGCATCCGTTGCGGGTTGCTCGATTTGCTGCTCAGCGAAATCGTCCATGATGGCGTGTGCAATGGGATCCACCAGCATCAGACAGGCGCGCCGGGGTAAGTCGGCGCAGAGCGGTGCCGCCAGATTAAAGGTGCGGAACTGCGCCTGACGATGGTTATAGCTGCTGTGAAGCTGACCCGGCGGGATCCAGACCGGAATATCGGCCGGTGTCAGCAAGCGCTCGCCCTCGACCTGCATCTCCAGGACGTGGCTCTTCACCATGATCAGCTGGCCCCAGACATGAGAATGTGGCAGATATTCGGTGCGGGCATTGGCCTGTTCGTAACGC
Organism: Pantoea sp. F_5; assembly: GCF_008631595.1. Taxonomy (NCBI): domain Bacteria; kingdom Pseudomonadati; phylum Pseudomonadota; class Gammaproteobacteria; order Enterobacterales; family Erwiniaceae; genus Pantoea; species Pantoea sp. F_5. The sequence continues at coordinate 269,032 of NZ_VWUO01000001.1, read as the reverse complement.
ATAAAGTAGCGTAACTGCGGCGCATTGACCGGCGGCTGATAGGTCACTTTCAGGCTCATTCTGTCCGCTCATTCGCTTATTTTGTCCGATATTAACTATCTGGATAAATCCGGACAAGCGTACACTGCGCCTCATTAATGGCGTGTGATGATATATGGAGAGTCAGCATGTTTTTCCTGTACCCGCTCTTCGCGGTGATGATCTGGTCGATCAACTCAATTGTCAGCAAACTGTCGGCCAGTGCGATCGATCCGGCAGCGATCTCATTCTATCGCTGGTTGCTGGCGCTACTGGTGCTGACCCCCTTTGTGCTGCCTGGCGTGTGGCGCACGCGTCAGATCATCAAACCGCATCTCTGGCGGCTGGCGATTCTTGGGCTGCTCGGCATGGTGCTCTACCAGAGCCTCGCCTATTACGCGGCGCACAGTGTCAGCGCCCTCTTTATGGGGATCATCGGCGCGCTGATCCCACTGCTTACCGTACTGCTGAGCGTGGTTATCCTGCGGATTGCGCCAACGCTCGGTATCCTGCTCGGCAGTATCATCTCTTTTTGCGGGCTGGTGTGGCTGGTTAGTGAAGGTGACGTGATGCAACTGCTGAATCACGGCATGGGCAACGGTGAACTGATGATGCTGGCTGCTTCCACCGCCTATGCGCTGTATGGCGTCCTGACGAAACGCTGGGCGCTGCCACTGCCAATCTGGCAGAGTCTCTATGTGCAGATCGTATTCGGCGTACTGCTGTTGCTGCCCGGCTTTTTACTGGCACCTGACGTATCGCTTAACTGGCATAACCTCCAACTGGTGGCGTTCGCCGGACTGTTCGCCTCCCTCATCGCGCCCTTTTTATGGATTCACGGCGTGCAGCGCCTCGGTGCCAGCACCACCAGCATCTTTATGAATCTGACGCCGCTGTTTACCGCATTGATCGCCGTGCTGTTTCTGCATGAGCAGCTGCACAGTTACCACTGGATAGGCGGTGGTCTGACGCTGGGCGGTGTCATACTGGCGCAGCGGCTGCGCACACCTTTAACCCGGCATAAACCGGTAACTCAGCCACCATCCTGAACCGCACCCGCTGCGGATTAAGGTGCAGGGCTGCGGTGAGTAAAGATGCAACTGAAGGCAGTGATAAACCAGGTCGGCTGGGGTTCACAACTGAAGCGTAAATCTCGCACCGAAACGCGAGTCCCCCGTGGGATTTCCCGGGGGCTTTTGCTATCATGGCCTATTCGTTTTCCGGCGCACCCCACGCTGTTCTGTTTTCCCAAGGAATCCGCCATGCAACCTCTCAGCGGCCCCGGTGCGCCGGTCGATCGTTCATCTGTCAATCCGCAAACCGGCGTAACCCGTCACGGTTCTGTGGCGGGCGAACAGCCTCTCTCCCCTGCCCAGCGAACGACGTTAGAACGCCTGATCGTGCGTATTTTATCGCTCAGCAATCTTAAAGCGCCTGAACTCTGGGCGGGCGTCCGTCATGAAGTGGGTGTAAAGAGTGAAGCCGAGTTACAGTCGCGTCATTTTCCGGCTGCGGAACAGTATCTGAATAGTCGCCTGACGCAGGCGCAGAACGGACATGGCACCCGCCAGCTGATGACTCAGCTCACCGAGCTACTGCCGAAAGGTAATAACCGTCAGGCCGTCAGTGATTTTATACGTCAGCAGTTTGGTCAGACCGTCCTGAGCGCGCTGAGTCAGGATCAGCTGCGCCAGGTGCTGACGATGCTGCAGAACGGGCAGATGACGATTCCCCAGCCGCAGCAGATCCGCGTCAGCGATCGCACGCTGCTGCCTGCCGAGCACCATACCCTGAATCAGCAGGTGGTGCGCCTGGCCGCCGCCACCGGCGAATCCACAGGTAAGCTGTGGTCGGCGGCGCTGAAACTGGTGAATCTGAGCAGCGGCGATCCGATCCCCTCGCGCCACTTCCCGCTGCTGACACAGTATCTGCAGGTGCGCCAGACGCTGAGTCAGCACAGCGCGCCAACGCTGCAACTGCTGGAGGCGTCCCTGAAGCAGCCGCTCGATCAGCAGGAACGGCAGCAGCTGGAGGATTACAGCCAGCAGCGTTTTCAGACGACGCCGCAGATGGTTCTGACCACGGCACAGACGCAGGATTTGCTGAACTTCCTGTTCAGCCGTCGCGCTGACCGGGCTGAAAAACTTCTCGAGCAGCCGCTGGCTGCCAGTGAGATTAAACCTCAGCCGATCTGGTCACCGTTTGTTGCATCGCTGCCGCCCGCGATACAGCCGCTGGCGCAGCGTCCCCTGCTGGGATTTTTTGTCGCACTGGTGGTCATCACCCTTTTACTCTGGCTGGTACTTTGAGTCAGCAGCCGCAGGATGCCAGGGGCGCGGCGGCAGGCCATTCGCCCGCTGAATCACCCCAGATCAGCGGATGACCGTCACGTTTCCAGAAATCTAGTCCGCCAATTAACTCCTTCACCTGAAATCCCAGCGATGCCAGTTTCCAGGCCGCTTTCGTCGACCCGTTACAACCAATGCCGTCACAATAGGTGACATAGACTTTGCTGCGGTCAAGCCGCGCCGTCGTGGTGGCATCCATCCCGCGATGTGGAAAGTTAATTGCGCCGCAGATATGACCGGCGCGATAAGCTTCAGGGGCGCGGGCATCGATCACTACAATTTCTGGCGTCTGACGGGCCAGATCTTCCGCCAGATCCCAGGCGTCGGTGTAATAGGCGAGTTTTGTCTGCAGATAATCGAGGCTTTGCTGCGGCGTAGCGGCCGGAAACTGTAAAACCAATGACATAGCGATTCTCCTGTTGTGGTGAAGTCGCAGTTTACGGCAAAGTGGACTGCTTACTGATACCCATTATCCCGCAGGGTTAAGACCCATATGCCTTCACCGTTATTACAACTTTTCCAGCATCAGGCCAGTGGCGGCGTGCGTGAGCGGCTCTGCTCTACCCTGCGGATGGCGATCAACCGGCATCATTTGCACGCTGGTCAGAAGTTACCCTCCAGCCGGCAGCTGGCGCAGGATCTGCAGGTGTCTCGTGTGACGGTGGAAGCCGCCTACGGACAGCTGGAAAGTGAAGGTTACCTGCGACGTGAAACCGGTCGCGGCACCTTTGTCGCGATAATCATCCCTGCCAGTCCCCTGTCAGCACCGATACGGCCTCAGTCTGCCCGTTTTTCGGCGCGAGGTCAGCAGGTGCTGGCAACCGGAGGCTGTCAGGATCCCCCGTTTCCTCACGCCTTTGCCGCCGGTTCCCCGGAGTTACGCGCTTTTCCCCATGACAGCTGGCGACGCCTGAGCAGCAGCGTGCAGCGTTCGCTGGGCTGCGCCGCCATGGGATATGGCGATCCCTGCGGCTACCTGCCGTTACGCAGCGCACTCGCTGATTATCTGGCGCTCTCACGAGGCGTAGCGTGCCAGCCGGAGCAGGTGATCATTCTGACCAGTTCACAACAGGCGCTGCAGTTACTGGCGATGATGTTCGTCGATCCCGGTGATGCGGTATGGATGGAGGAGCCTGGCTATCCTGGCGCACGCAACGCCTTCATGGCCGCAGGCGCACAGGTGCGCGGCATTGAGGTTGACGCTGAAGGTGCTATCCCCGCCAGCGGCAGTGCGAAGCTGATGTATCTGACGCCCTCGCATCATTATCCAACCGGCGTCACGCTCAGCCTGCCGCGGCGTCTGGCGTGGCTCGACTGGGCGCAGCGCAACCAGGGCTGGTTAATCGAAGATGACTACGACAGTGAATTTCATTACGACGAACGGCCTGTTCCTGCGCTGCAGGGGCTGGATCGCCATCAGCGGGTGATCACGCTGGGCACCTTCTCGAAGTCGCTGTTTCCCTCTCTGCGTCTGGCATGGATGGTGGTGCCGCCCGCGCTGATTACGCCCATCGGTCAGGCACGCAGCGTGCTTGATGGGCACAGCGCCCTGCTGCCACAGGCTGTCACGGCCGCCTTCCTGCAACAGGGACATTTCGCCAGCCATCTGCGGCTGATGCGTCAGCTCTATCGCAGCCGTCGCGATCGGTTGCTTGAGCAGATTGAGCAGCGGCTCTCGCCCTGGATGACACCGATTGCCAGCGGCGGTGGGTTACAGATCACAGTGAAAATCAACAAAGATGAGGCGCGCTTAACCGCGCTGGCGGCACAACAGGGTTTGCTGCTGCCACGTCTCAGCCCGCTCTATGCCGGACCTGAGTCTCAGCAAGGCTGGCTGTTGGGCTTTGCTGCGCTGACGCCTGACGAGATTGTGGCAGGATGCGATAAGTTGTTAAGGCTACTGCAGCGGGAGGATTAAACGAGGTCACGCAGAGGGGCTGAAAAACAAAAAGGGCCGGCAAGCCGGCCCTTCAGCGTACTGACGTAATGATTATGCCTGATATTTACGCATGGTCAGGGTGGCGTTGGTGCCGCCAAAACCAAAGCTGTTAGACATCACGGTGGTCAGCTCTTTTTCCATCGGCGCAGTGACGATGTTCATACCGGTTGCGGCAGCATCCAGCGAGGTGATGTTGATGCTTGGCGCAATAAAACCATGCTCCAGCATCAGCAGCGAGTAAATCGCTTCCTGCACGCCAGCGGCACCCAGCGAGTGGCCGGTCATCGCTTTGGTGGCTGAGATGTAAGGCGTGTTATCGCCAAACACTTCACGAATCGCACCCAGCTCTTTCACATCACCGACCGGGGTAGAGGTTCCGTGGCTGTTCAGATAGTCGATTGGCGTATCGACACCGTTCATCGCCATCTTCATGCAGCGCACTGCGCCTTCACCTGATGGTGCAACCATGTCTGCACCGTCAGAGGTCGCACCATAGCCGACGATTTCGGCATAGATGTGTGCACCGCGAGCCAGCGCATGTTCCAGTTCTTCGACAACCACCATGCCACCGCCACCGGCGATAACAAAACCGTCGCGCTCGTTGTCGTACGTGCGTGACGCTTTTTCAGGTGTGTCGTTGTAGCGGGTAGAGAGCGCGCCCATGGCGTCGAACTCACAGGCCATTTCCCAGCACAGCTCTTCGCCGCCACCGGCGAAAACAATATCCTGTTTGCCGAGCTGAATCTGCTCAACGGCATTACCGATACAGTGCGCAGAGGTGGCACAGGCGGAGCTGATCGAGTAGTTTACGCCATGAATTTTAAATGGCGTGGCGAGACAGGCAGAGACACCAGAAGCCATCGCCTTAGTGACCACATAAGGGCCAACCGCTTTCAGGCCGCGTGGGCTGCGCATTGCATCAGCACCAAAGACCTGGAAGCGCGGGGAACCGCCGCCTGAACCTGCAATCAGACCCACACGCGGGTTGCTCTGATACATTTCAGTGGTGAGGCCAGAATCTTTAATCGCTTCTTCCATGGAAAGATAAGCATAGATGGACGCATCACTCATAAAACGCACAACTTTGCGATCGATGAGGCCGGTGGTATCTAATTTAACGTTACCCCAGACGTGACTACGCATGCCGGAATCTTTCATCTCATCAGAAAAGGTGATGCCAGAGCGTCCTTCACGCAGAGATGACAGCACCTCTTGCTGGTTATTACCAATACTGGAAACGATCCCTAAGCCAGTAATCACAGCACGTTTCATTCAATGTTCCTCATCCACTTCTTCTTAATTGGCATGCACTCTAGCGTACACTTGTACGCCGAACAAGTCCGATCAGCTATTTCCTTTTGTAAATTTGCGTCATGTCACTTGGGTCGCTAGAATCGCGCCACTGCCTGAAAAACGAGCCTTTACCGTGAAAATAACCCCGGTTGAACATGCACAGCTAAACTGGAATGAACAGGGTACACCTGTTTCCCGAGCGTTTGGCGACGTTTATTTCTCTAATGACAATGGTCTGGAAGAGACACGCTATGTCTTCCTTGGCGGCAACGGTTTTCCCGGGCGTTTTACAGAGCATCCACGCGATTTGCTGATTGTGGCGGAAAGTGGTTTTGGCACCGGCCTCAACTTTCTGACACTGTGGCAGGCATTCGATGCGTTTCAGCGCGAACAGCCCGATGCCACGTTAAAACGTCTGCATTTCATCAGCTTTGAGAAATTTCCGTTAACCCGTGAAGACCTGGCTGCTGCTCTGCAGCACTGGCCGGAACTGGCACCCTGGGCCGAAGCGCTGCAGGAACAGTGGCCTGCAGCCCTTCCCGGCTGTCAGCGTTTGCTGTTTGACGGAGGACGAATCACGCTCGACCTCTGGCTGGGCGATATCAACCAGCTGATGGGAGATCTGGATGAGAGCCTGAATCGTCAGGTGGATGCCTGGTTCCTGGATGGTTTCGCGCCGTCGAAGAACCCCGATATGTGGACGCCGGCGCTGTTCAGCATGATGGCAAAACTGGCGCGTCCACAAGGGACCTTCGCGACCTTTACCGCCGCAGGTATTGTCCGGCGCGGCCTGCAGCAGGCGGGCTTTGACGTTATTCGCCGCAAAGGATTTGGTCCCAAGCGCGAAATGCTGTGCGGGCCGTTGCAGGATGCACCTCCGTTACCCAGCCCGCAGCCCTGGTATCATCGCCAATCTGCGGAGCAGCGTGATGTTGCCCTGATTGGCGGCGGCGTCGCCAGTGCCACCTTAGCGCTGGCGCTGCTGCGTCGCGGCTGGCGGGTCACCGTTTACTGTGCCGACGAAGCCCCCGCGCTGGGCGCGTCCGGTAATCGTCAGGGCGCGCTCTATCCGCTGCTCAACCAGCACGACCCGGCGCTCGCCACCTTTTTCCCGGCGGCCTTCAGCTTCGCCCGGCGGCTCTACGATCAGTTAACCGTTAACTATGAGCATCACTGGAGTGGTGTGCTGCAACTCGGCTGGGATGAGAAAAGCCGTAAGAAGATTGACCAGATGCTGGCGATGGGCCTGCCTGAATCCATCGCCCGTGGCGTGGATGTCGCAGAGGCGGAGAAACTGGCGAATGTTGACCATGGCTGTAGCGGCATTTTTTACCCGGAAGGTGGCTGGCTCTCACCGGCTGAACTGACCACCGCGCTGCTGGCTTATGGCGAAACCCAGGGATTACGCATTCACTGGCTGCACCGGGTAAACAGCCTTTCACGGGATGATGATCACTGGACGCTGACGTTCAGCGATCGCCCGGCGGTCCGTCATCCGACGGTGGTGCTGGCTAACGGCCATGCGATTGCCGACGTTGCGCAGAGCGCCCCGCTGCCGACCTATCCGGTGGCCGGTCAGGTGAGCCATGTTCCTTCAACTCCGGGCCTCGACGCGCTGCAGACCGTGCTCTGTTACGACGGCTACCTGACGCCCGTCAGCCCGCAGTTTGGCACCCACTGTATCGGTGCCAGCTATCATCGTGGCGAAACCGCAACGGATTACCGGGAAGAGGATCAGCAGGAGAACCGCAGCCGACTACTGGATTGCCTGCCTGACCGTCGCTGGGCAGAAAACGTGGATGTCAGTGACAGAGAGGCGAGAATGGGTGTGCGCTGCGCCACGCGGGATCACCTGCCGATGGTGGGCGGCGTACCGGATTATGACGCTACGCTGGTGCAGTACGCTGATTTACCGGCTCAGCTGGCCGCAAGTCACGATATCGCTGATGCGCCCGATCTGGCGGGCCTGTATCTGTTTGGAGCGCTGGGATCGCGCGGCCTGTGCAGTGCGCCGCTGGCAGCCGAAGTGCTGGCAGCTCAGCTGACGGGCGAACCGCAGCCGCTGGACGTGAGTACGCTGGCAGCGCTTAATCCGAATCGTTTCTGGGTGAGGAAATTACTGAAGGGAAAAGCAGTTTAGTCGATGCTGAGGGCGGCACGCCGCCCTGAAATGTTATGCGGAGAGCTGGCGTGCCTGAACAAACAGGTTGTCCCACATTCCGACCACTAATGCCTGGTCGCGCGGTGAGAGTTCTCCGGCAGCGATAGCATTTTGCAGACTGCGTGAGACCTGGATCTGCAGCGCTTCTGGCGTATGTTCGCCCAGTTGTTCCACTTCGGCCACAGCCAGTGTCAGATGCCCGCGCAGATAACCGCTGGCGAACAGCTCATCGTCACTGGCATGCTCGACCATGTCGTCAATCAGGGCCAGAATACGCGCTTCAAATTCTGCGATCATCTCAATTCCTCTATTAATAATGCCTTCCTGCATCACAGATCGTCCGGCCAGGGAAACTGCGACGCGGTGAGTGAAGGCCTGCCATAAAATTCCGCCAGAGCGGTAATAAAACGCGCGGGACGATCGGGAATGCCCGCCGTCAGATAGCTCATGACCTGAGCATGCACTTTACGCTGGAAGGCAATGCGATCCGGCTCACAATCTCCGTCGAGATTGTCACAACTCACGTTGAAGGGAAAGCCTGCCGCCATACAAAACATCCACTCCAGCGCCTGCGGCTTGACTTCGACCGTTTCAAACTGACTCTGGGTCAGCGCGTCGCGGCCATCCGGGCAGTACCAGTAGCCAAAATCGACCAGTTTGCGGCGTGCTTCACCGGCAATGCACCAGTGAGAGATCTCATGCAGGGCGCTGGCGTAGAAGCCGTGGGCAAATACTACGCGGTTCCACGGCGACTCTGCATCAGCAGGAAGATAGATCGGTTCATCGTCGCCTTTAATCAGGCGTGTCTGAAATTCATCGCTGAAGCAGCGATCAAACAGCATAATCAGCTGTTCATAATGATGGGTCGGGTTCATGACAGTATCGCGTTTCAGGTTACGAATGCAGCGTGGCAAGCCAGGCCATAACGTCGCTGCCATGGCTGTCCCACAGTAATTTAATGCTCATGACGGCAGAGACAATCACCACCATCGGGCGGATCAGTTTCTGTCCGCGACTCAGCACCAGTCGTGCGCCCAGACGCGCGCCGCAGAAGGCACCAAGCATCATGATCAGACCGGTTCCCCACACCACTTTGCCGCCGAACATAAAGAACAGCAGGCTGCCCATGTTTGAGGTGAAGTTGAGCACCTTGGCATGCGCGGTCGCTTTGGCCAGGTTGTAGCCGCAGAGGGTAACGAAAGCCAGCGCATAAAACGAGCCTGCGCCCGGCCCGAAAAATCCATCGTAGAATCCCACTGCCCCGCCGCCCACCAGCGCATAAGGCAGACCGTGCAGCCGGCGCGCCTGATCGACTTCGCCCAGCTTAGGCATCAGCAGGAACCACAGGCCAATCGCGATCAAAAACAGCGGCAGCATCTGGCGCAGAAAATCAGCCTGCAGGCGCTGAATCAGTATCGCGCCCAGAATGGATCCCATCAGCGTCATGGCGATATTCAGCCACTGCTCATTCAGATTGACCGCACCGCGCCGGACAAAATAGAGACTGGCGGAAAACGATCCGCCGACCGATTGCAGTTTATTGGTTGCCAGCGCCTGAGCCGGAGAGAGGCCCGCCGCCAGCAGTGAAGGTACCGTAAGTAATCCTCCGCCACCCGCGATTGAATCAATAAAACCGGCGAGCATGGCGATTAAAAACAGCAGCCCGACCAGCAGCGGGCTGACCACAAACCACTCCATGGAATCCCTTACAGTAGATGTTTATCCAGCAGGGCCTGACAGGCAGGCGGTAACGGTGGCGGCTCACGCTTCACGGGCGCGCCAGAACCCGGCTTTTTCGGCAGGAACCAGCTCTGCAGCTCTGCGCCGCACCCATCGCCCGGAGGCGGTGCGGGCTGATCTTCACAGCCGATACTGCCCGCAGGGCAGCGCAGTCGCACATGCATATGAGCACGATGCGCGAACCACGGTCGCACTTTTCGCAGCCAGTCGCGATCGTTACCCGCATCCGCACAAAGCTGCTTTTTAATCGCCGGATTGACGAAGATGCGTGTAACATCATCGTCTTTTGCGGCCAGTTTAATCAGGCTGTCGATTTCCGGCTGCCAGTGGCGCGCAATGACATTTTTATCGCCCGGCCCAACCAGATCCAGCGGCTGCGGCTTCAGCAGTTGCTGCGCGCTCCAGCGTGTTTTTGGCAGTTGCAGCCAGATATCCACATCCAGCCCGGTCTGGTGACTGGCGTGACCGCTGCTGAAGCGCCCGCCGGCCGCCATGCCCATGTCGCCAATCAGCACGTTACCCAGTTGCAGGTTATGCACCTGGGTGCTGAGCCGCTGAATAAACTGAATCAGATCGGGATGGCCAAAATAGCGCCGCTGATCCTGACGCATCACCTGATAGTGCGGTGAATTGAGCGGCAGTGCCTGCGCGCCGAGAATACAGCCGTTGGCAAAGCCACCAATTGACTGCGGTGCGCCGCTGATCGGCTCCTGAATCTGTTGCCACGGTGTGGCGGCCAGGCTGGAGGCGCTGATCAGCAGCGCACTCAGCGTAAGCAGAATAGCTTTCATGCCATCACCAGCGCGGTACAGAGCTGTTGACGTCACCGTTCTGCGCCCGCTGGCGCAGCAGATGATCCATCAGGACGATCGCCATCATCGCCTCGGCGATCGGCACAGCACGGATCCCGACGCAGGGATCGTGACGGCCTTTGGTGATCATCTCCACCTCTTCGCCGTCGCGGGTAATGGTTTTACCAGGCACGGTGATGCTGGAGGTCGGTTTCATCGCCAGATTGGCGCTGATGGTCTGCCCGCTGCTAATGCCGCCCAGAATGCCGCCGGCGTGGTTGCTCTGAAAACCGTCGTGGCGGATCTCATCACGATGCTGACTGCCGCGCTGGTTAACCACCGCGAAGCCGTCGCCAATTTCGACCCCTTTCACCGCGTTAATGCTCATCAGTGCGTGCGCCAGATCGGCATCCAGACGGTCAAAGACCGGCTCGCCCAGGCCTGGGGGCACGTTATCTGCCATAACCGTGACTTTAGCCCCGATGGAGTCACCCTCTTTTTTCAGGCCGCGCATCAGTTCATCCAGCGCCTCGAGCTTATCGGCATCCGGGCAGAAGAACGGGTTCTGCTCCACGATGCTCCAGTCTTTCAGCTCACAGGCGACATCACCAATCTGTGACAGATAGCCACGTACCACGACACCGTGTTTCATCTGCAGATATTTCTTGGCAATCGCCCCGGCCGCTACGCGCATCGCGGTTTCACGCGCCGATGAGCGGCCGCCGCCACGATAGTCGCGCTGGCCATACTTCTGCTCATAGGTGTAATCAGCATGGCCCGGACGGAAGAGATCTTTGATGGCACCGTAATCCTGCGAGCGCTGATCGGTGTTCTCAATCAGCAGGCCGATCGAGGTGCCGGTGGTCACACCCTCAAAAACACCGGACAAAATTTTCACCTGATCCGGCTCGCGGCGCTGCGTGGTATAGCGCGAAGTACCAGGACGGCGGCGATCGAGGTCATGCTGAATATCTGCTTCAGTCAGCGGGATGCCTGGCGGCACGCCGTCAACGATACAGCCCAGTGCCAGACCGTGGGACTCGCCAAAGGTCGTTACTCGAAAAAATTGCCCGATACTGTTTCCGGCCATGCTGTTTCCTTGTCAGAGTTCGGCGGGCGAGGCTTCGCCCCACTTTTAGTCTTTATAAAAAGAGAAATGGTGTTGTGCGTCGACAATCTGCTGGCGCGTCAGCGTGAAGACGCCGTCACCGCCGTTGTCGAATTCCAGCCAGGTAAAGGGCACATCGGGATATTGCTCGATCATGTGCACCATGCTGTTGCCCACTTCGCAGACCAGTACGCCCTGCTCGCTAAGATAGTCGGGCGCGCAGGCCAGAATGCGGCGAACCAGCTTCAGGCCGTCGCTACCTGCCGCCAGACCAAGCTCCGGTTCGTGGCGATATTCGTTCGGCAGATCGTCCATATCTTCCGCATCAACGTACGGCGGATTGGTGACGATCAGATCATATTTCAGCTGTGGTAGTTCGCGGAACAGGTCAGCACGAATCGGCGTCACCTGGTGGATGAGTCCATGTTCTTCAATGTTCTGTTCGGCTACCGCCAGCGCGCCAGTGGAGATATCCACGGCGTCCACTTCGGCTTCCGGGAAGGCATAGGCGCAGGCAATCGCGATACAGCCGCTGCCGGTGCACATATCCAGAATATGACGCGGCGGTGTGCTGACAAGACCGGCAAAGCGGTTTTCAATCAGCTCGCCAATCGGTGAACGCGGCACCAGCACGCGCTCATCGACAAAGAATTCGTGCCCACAGAACCAGGCCTTATTGGTCAGATAGGCAACCGGAATGCGCTCGTTAACGCGACGGATAACGCGCTCAACGATCAGAAGACGTTCACTGGCGGTGAGACGTGCACTGCGCATATCTTCAGGAATATCCAGCGGCAGCCAGAGTGACGGCAGGACCAGTTGAACGGCTTCGTCCCAGGGATTGTCTGTGCCATGTCCGTACCAGATTCCGGCAGCGGAAAAGCGGCTTACCGCCCAGCGCAGCATGTCCTGAATGGTGTGCAGTTCGTTCACTGCCTCATCGACGAAAATTTTGTCCACGTAGCCCTCCGCAGGCCTTTTGCTAAATCGGCCAGTAGTGTGCCATGAAGCCGGGGAGAATTCAGCGCAGCAAGGTGAAAAAGCTGACATTTAATGACATTAATCGGTAAGGTATCACCTATGCTGTGTAGCAGACTTTTCGTAGATAACTGACCCGTCATGAGTAAAAAAACACCCTTAAGCCCGGATGATCAGGCGCTGTTTCGACAGTTAATGACTGGCACACGTCAGTTAAAACAAGATACTTTCGTGCATAAATTACCGGTTAAAACCCGCGAACTGCCGGTAAAACGTCTGCTTTCGGAGCAGGCAGATAACAGCCATTACTTTTCGGATGAGTTTCAGCCGCTGCTCTCCACCGAAGGGGCAACCCGTTACGTACGCGCCGATGTCAGCCACTTTGAGCTGAAGAAACTGCGTCGTGGCGACTATACGCCGGAGATTTTCCTCGATCTGCATGGCTTAACGCAGCAGCAGGCCAAGCAGGAACTGGGCGCACTGATTGCCGCCTGCCGCCGTGAACATCTGTTCTGCGCCAGCGTTATGACCGGTCATGGAAAGCATATTCTGAAGCAGCAGACGCCGCTGTGGCTGGCCCAGCATCCATGGGTGATGGCTTTTCACCAGGCACCGAAGCTGTTTGGCGGCGACGCCGCGCTGCTGGTTTTAATTGAGATTGAGGAGTGGCAACCGCCTGAGTTGCCCTGACAGGGGCCGGGATGATCGGCCCACAGGCGTCAGATCGCTTTCGCCAGCTTTTTGGGACTGACCTGCCACAGGAGTTTACCGGCATGCTGCGCGGGATCAAATTCCACACAGGCAATAGCGGAAGTGGCAAACATGGGTGGGGCTTCCTGCGGGCACAGTTCAGAGACTAAATACCCCACCAGCGGTAAGTGAGAGATCACCAGCGCCGATTTCACGCCTTCGTTTGCCAGGGTCTGCAGATAGCACCCGACCATTTCCGGATCGCCGCCCGGCGTTAACTCCGGCAGAACATCCTGATTTTCCGGCAGGGGAAAAGCTTCACGCACGGTTGCGAGGGTTTGCTGCGCGCGTAAATAGGGACTCACCAGGACACGCTCAATGTCCGGCGTCTGGCTGTTGAGCCAGCTGGCCATCTGGCGTGATTCATTGCAGCCACATAAGGTTAAAGGCCTGACTGAATCACTGGCTGCTTCCAGAGCCGCATCGCCGTGACGCATGATAAAAACTTGCATAAAGCACCGCTGTTGTTTGTCGACATCGCCCGACGCCTGGCGCCTGACTCTTCACTCTGCGAATGAACGCTGTGTTTTACCCTAATGGCTTCAGTATAGTCAACCGGTTGTTTATTAAATAAGCGCTTCTCAGAATCATGCTGCGCCGCACACTCTGGCGGCGCTTTTCTAAGCCGCTGAATCGGATTGGTTATTCCATTCTCAGCAGAAATGTAAAATTTCGTCTATTCTCTGGCCGCTTCAACCAGCGCTTCGCAGGGCGTAAATCGATCGCCATACTGCTGCGTAAGGCGGGTTAAGCGGTTGACCACCTCCGCCGAACCCAGTTTGTCCATGTAGTGGAACGGTCCCCCCAGGAAAGGCGGAAAGCCGATACCAAACACAGCACCGATATCGCCATCGCGGGCACAGCGAATCACCTGCTCATCAAGGCAGCGGGCGGCCTCATTCAGCATCATCATCATGCAGCGTTCTGCAATCTGCGCTTCACTCTGTCTGGCCTGCGGCGTGACGTTCAGCAACGTATACAGCGAGGTGTCGGGCTTTTTACGCTGCCAGCGCGGCTGGTCATAACGATAAAAGCCTTTGCTGTTTTTACGTCCCTTGCGGCCATCTTTCAGCACCGCGTCAAAAGCGGCGGGCGCGGCAAAGCGTTCACCATAAGCCTGATGCAGGATGGGGCTGATTTTGCTGCCGACATCGATGCCTACCTCATCAAGCAGTTGAATCGGACCCACCGGGAAACCAGCCTTGACCAGCGCCCGATCGATATGATCAATCGGCTCGCCCTCCAGCAGGCAACGCATCGCTTCATTAATATAGGGCGTCAGGATGCGGTTAACATAGAAACCCGGCTTGTCCGCCACTACTATCGGCGTTTTACCCTGACTGCGCGCCAGCGCCATAATCGTTACCACCGTTGCGGTGGAGGTGTTCAGATGGGGAATCACTTCCACCAGCGGCATTTTATCGACCGGGCTGAAGTAGTGCAGCCCGATGACATTCTCCGGACGCTGTGCTTTGGCGGCGATCGCCTCAATCGGCAATGAAGAGGTGTTCGAGGCAAACAGCGTATGCGGCTGACAGTGGGCTTCCACTTCGCTGACCATCTGCTGCTTGAGTGCTAAATCTTCGAATACGGCTTCGATCACCACATCGCGCTGCGAGAACCCCTCGTAATCGATGCCGCCCGTGATACGGGCCATCTGCTGCTGACGCTGTGCCGGAGTGAGCTGGCGTCGTTTGACCTTTTTGCTCAGCAGATCCCAGCTGGTTTTCAGCGCATGGTTAACCCCTTCCAGGCTGATATCTTTGATGCGCACCGGCAACCCGGCGTTGATGGCGGTGACGCTGGCGATGCCACCACCCATCAGACCGCCACCGAGAATCGCGACACGCTTCACCGCAGCGGGCTCCGCCTCACCGCCCCGCTCCTTCTTCATGGCCGTGGTCGCGAAGAAGATTCCGCGCAGCGCCGCAGATTCCGGCGTCATTGCCAGCTCACCGAATGCACGCGCTTCGGCGTCATGTCCGGCCCGGCTGCCCCTCTCCAGCCCGATGCGTACCACTTCAATAATGCGGTTTGCCGCCGGATAGTTACCCTGGGTTTTGGCTGCAGTCTGCCGGGTTGCGAGTGCAAATAGTGCCTGACGGCCCATCGGAGCGTGCAGAAAACGGTCACGCAGCGGCAACGTCCGTCCGCTGACTTTGCCCTTTTTCACCCGTGCGATAGCGGTCTCCAGCAGAATCGCCTGGGGCACCACGTCATCGACCACCCCCAGCCTACGTGCCTGTTTCACCCGCAGCGTTTTGCCGGTCAGAATCAGCGGCAGCGCCTGCTGCACGCCAATTAACTGCGGCAGTCGCTGAGTGCCACCGGAGCCGGGCAGTAAGCCGAGTTGCACTTCCGGTAATCCGAGGCGGGTTTTTTCATCCAGTGAGCAGATGCGCGCATCGCAGGCCAGCGCCAGTTCCAACCCGCCGCCCAGGCAGGCACCATGGATAGCGGCCACTACCGGGAATGGCAGCGCATCAAGCGCAGCCATCACTTCCTGCCCCTGTTTTGCCAGCGCTTCGGCTTCCTGCGCGCTCTGACAGCGATCAATCATGCTGATGTCCGCGCCCGCGATAAAGTTGTCCGCTTTGCCAGAAATCAGCACCAGGCCTGCCAGCTGCGGATCGCGTCGCGCCTCCGCAATGATGGCGGTGATCTGTCCGGCAAATTCTGCTTTCAGGGTGTTCATCTTCTCGCCAGGAACATCGATTGTAATGATGCCAACGTGATCCAGTCGCATCTTCAGGTGAAACGCATTCTGCTCCATTATTCGGCCTCCAGAACCATTGCCGCACCCAGACCGCCCGCCGCACACGCTGTAACCAGTCCTAACCCGCCACCGCGACGGCGTAATTCATTGAGCGTCTGGGTGATCATACGCGCGCCCGTGGCAGCAAAAGGATGACCATAGGCGATTGAACCGCCCAGCACGTTAAAGCGCTCTTCATTCACTTCGCCCAGCGCATGCGGACGATTCAGTACCTCACGGGCAAAGCGCTCGTCGCGAAACAGTTGCAGATTGCTCAGCGTCTGGGCCGCAAACGCTTCGTGCATATCGATTAGCGTCAGATCGGCCAGGGTAATCCCGGCGCGATCCAGCGCCAGCGGGGAGGAGTACGCCGGGCCCAGCAGCATATCCTGCTGTACACCAATCGCGGTAAACGCGTAGCTGCGCAGATAGCCCAGCGGCGTGACACCGAGTTCACGGGCGCGGCCTTCGCGCATCAGAATCACGGCGGCTGCACCGTCGGTGAGTGGCGTGCTGTTGGCCGCCGTGACGCTGCCGTGCTGACGATCAAACGCCGGGCGCAAGCGGGCGTAATCCTCTGCTCTGGCGTTCATGCGGACGTTATTGTCCTGGTCGATAGCGGTTTTCCACGGCGGCACAAAGGCTGCCATCACTTCCTGATTGAGTACCCCGGATTGCCAGGCGCGGGCGGCATGCTGGTGAGAGCGCAGCGCCAGCGCATCCTGTGCCTCACGGGTGATGCCATGACTCTTTGCCATCTGTTCGGCGGTGTCACCCATGCGCAGGCCGGTTGAATACTCGGCCACCGCGGGCGGCACCGGCAGCAGATCGCGCGGACGCAGACGCTTAAGGATGTGCAGTTTTTGCCCAAGGCTGCGGGCTTTATTGAGATCCACCAGCGCGCGGGCCAGGGTTTTACTGACACCTATCGGCAATACTGAAGAGGAGTCTGCACCACCGGCAATGCCCGCAGAAATCGTGCCAGCCAGCAGACTTTCTGCCACATTCGCTACCGCCTGAAAGCTGGTGGCGCAGGCACGGCTGACGCTGTAGGCATCAGTGTGCACATCAAGCCCGCTGCTCAGTACAATTTCACGCGCAATGTTCGGCGCTTCCGGCATCTGCACCACCTGACCAAAGACCAGTTGCTCGATCACCTCAGCTGGCAGTTCACTGCGCGCCATTAATTCACTGACCACCATCCGCCCCAGCTCAATGGCGGGAATGCCATGAAAGCCGGTCGCCTGGCGCAAAAAAGGGGTGCGTAACCCGTGGGTTATTGCGATGCGTTCACCATCACGCGTCAGCAGCGGCTGCGCTTTGCTCATTATTCTCACCTGTGGCTGGGACTGTGGCATCATTGCCTGAAGAGGTCTGACCTGATCAGTGTTAACCACAAGCGGGTGAGCCGCCAATACCGGAAAGGAAAAAGTGCGAAGGAAAACACGAAAATGTAAAACGCCGCATTAACGCGGCGTTATGAGACTTAACGCAAACCGAGCTGAAAAATCATCGTTTCAGCCTGGCAACTGAAAGTAAAATCGATATCCAGCTGCACACCCTGATCCACTTCACTAAAGCGCGACTCAATCACACAGGGTTCCGATTCCACTTCGCGTGCACGTTCGGTGAGGAGCGCTAATTTAGCTTCCGCATCGTCACGCTGAGCAAACCATTCTGACCAGCTGGCGGTGCAATCGGTGTTATCCATTACCGTGCCCACATCAACACAACAGCAGGCTGCTGTTTCGGTCGCACTGCATTTTTTAATGGCATCAGTCATTTCATTCTCCTGACCAGCGATCTGGTGGGTTGAGCGATTTTATGGCCGAAATTTTACCTGCTCGCGTAAAGATGTGCCACGCGCATGGCCCTAAGTGACGAATATCACAATAAAAATTGATCCAGAACAAACTGGAATCGGTATGCTGTGCAGAATCGGGGCAGTTTTGTTATGCAGATCGAATTTTAAGCGATCAATCCTGAAATATTTTAAAAACAATATTGCAACATACACACAGGTCAGACCTATACTCTCCGCACTGGTCTGATATGTGCGTTTTACGTCAGTCCCTACAATCCGCCGTCCTTTGTTACGCGACGTTATAGCGTTAAATAATAATTCACATGAGGTTGTGGTCATGAACCATAAAAACCTGTTTGCAAAGTCAGCCGTGGCGGCTGCAGTGGCGCTTGTCTCTTCACACGTTTACGCAGCTGGATTTCAGTTAAATGAATTCTCTACGATTGGTTTAGGTCGCGCATATTCAGGCGAAGGAGCAATGGGCGATACAGCGGCATCAGCCAGCCGTAACCCGGCGACGATGGCGTTAATGGATCGTCCGGAATTTTCACTCGGTGCGGTTTATATTGCGCCAGACGTCAATATCAGTGGTCGCAGCCCCAGCGGACGCAGCCTGGATGCCAATAATATTGCCCCGAATCAGTGGGTCCCCAATATTCATTATGTTCAGCCCATCAACGATCAGTGGTGGATCGGCGCGTCTGCAACCTCTAATTATGGCTTAGCAACAGAGTTTAATAATGGCTACACCGCGGGGGGTTACGGCGGTAAAACCGATCTGGTAACCGGCAATTTCAATCTCAGCACCGCGTACCGCTTAAATGAGCATTTTAGTTTTGGCGTCGGTTTTGATGCGGTTTATGCCAAAGCCAAAATTGAACGCTATGCCGGTGAGTCAGGCGCAAGACTGGGCGTTCCGGCTGATACGCAGGTTGCCCATCTGAAAGGCGATGAGTGGGGATATGGCTGGAACGCCGGTATCCTGTACGAAGTGGATGAAAATAACCGTTTCGGCTTTACCTATCGTTCAGAAGTGAAAGTCGACTTTGATGGCGATTACAAAAGCAGCCTCTCTTCCCGACTGAATGCAGTGAATAACCCGGAAGTATCAGGTGTACCTTTTGGCACCAATGGCACCACTGTTCCTGGCGCGTTAACCCTGAATCTGCCAGAGATGTGGGAAGTATCGGGCTGGCATAAAGTGGCACCGCAGTGGGCGGTTCACTACAGCATGGCCTACACCAGCTGGAGCCAGTTCCAGGAGCTGAAAGCCACCGGTTCTAATGGCCAGACGCTTTTCTATAAAGATGAAGGCTTCCGTGATGCTTACCGCATTGCACTGGGCACAACCTATTCCTACGACAAAAACTGGACTTTCCGTACCGGTATTGCGTTTGATGACAGCCCGGTACCGGCTGATAAGCGTTCTATCTCTATTCCGGACCAGGATCGTTTATGGCTGAGTGCGGGTACGTCTTACGCCTTTAACGATGATGCCTCAGTCGATTTGGGTATCTCTTATATGCATGGGCAGAAAGTAACGGTGAAAGAAGGTCCTTATACCTTTACCTCTGAAGGCAAGGCCTGGCTCTATGGTGCGAGCTTTAACTACAAGTTCTGATCGAGGGACGGGTTTAAAAAAGGCGACTCTGATGAGTCGCCTTCAGACAGCTGACCAACCTCGACTTTTTTCCCGGCAGGTACGGGAGTTCCAGAAATTCTCACTCTTCGACGTCTTTCTTCACCATGGTTAATCAACGCTCGCATAGCGAAGATTTACCCTCACCTTTCCCGGACTCTTTCATTACAGGTTTATCGCGGCGGTTTATCCCCGCTCGCGTGCGGAACACTCGTTCTGTGTCAATTTCTATTAGCTCTGCGCCGGTTTATCCCCGCTCACGCGGGGAACACCGGGTATCGTCACTCTAGCCTCTCGAATTGTTCGGTTTATCCCCGCTCACGCGGGGAACACTCACTGGTGTTGTTTGTGCTGGCGATCGGCCCCGGTTTATCCCCGCTCACGCGGGGAACACGGGAACTGCGCAAAATAAATCTGCGCAAAAAACGGTTTATCCCCGCTCACGCGGGGAACACTCTAAAATTATCCGACTGATTACAAAGCGTTTTTTCGCACCAGAAAATTCTACCGAATTTTACATCCGGATCTGCCCCTATGAGCCGTTATTCTCAGACACCAAATCTGTCGAAAAAATACTGTTATTCAGGAAGGCAGAAGGTTAATAACAGCCCCAAACAGGAAAGGTCGTTACGAATTAAGTCAGAAGTAAAAGCAGAAGAGAAAAGTTTTCCATAGCATGAACGACGAGAATCGGGCGATCAGGAAGAGCCTGAACCTGAACTCTGTTCTTACCCGGTCTTACAGCAGACCGGGTAAGACGTCAGCAATAAAATCAAAACGACGTATGTGACGCGCCCTTTTAAGGACCGTAACATTACTGCGAATCGATATCCTTCAGGTCATCCTGAATCGCGGCTGCGTTAGGATTATCTTCCGGCTTGAGTTTACCGCCACGCGCCAGGAAGTCGTGCCGCTGGAAGTAGGCGTTACGGATAAAGGCGTACGGATCGCTCTGCTGTTTCAGGATGGCATCAGAATCCAGCAACTGAGCGCGCGTCTCAATACCTTCCAGCGTCCATTTACCAATCGACATTGGCCAGGTCAGCCAGCCGAGGATCGGATAGAGCGTATCAACATAGTCACCGCCATCCTGACGAACCGTGAAGCTGCCGTAAGCAGGCAGTTCAACATAAGGCCCGTAGCCGACGCCATAGTGACCCAGCGTGGTACCGAAACGGTGCGGCTCTTCGCGCGCCAGCTCCGGGTTGGCTTTACCGGCAACGTCAATGAAACCGCCCAGTCCCAGCACGCTGTTCAGGAAGAAACGGGTAAAGTGAATGCCCGCATCACGTCCGTTACCGACCAGAATAGCGTTGACCATACTGGCTGGCTCTTCCAGGTTGCCGAGAAAATTGCTCAGGCCGGTACGCGCCGGGACCGGCACATAATCACGCCATGCCACAGCGACCGGACGAAGCACGTACGGATCCAGCACGTTGTAGTTAAAGTTAAACATCGTGCGGTTAAAGCCTTCAAATGGATCGCTGCGCTGCGCAGGATCGCTATTTGCCGGCTTTGAACTGGCACAACCCACCAGAAGGACGCTGGCGACAGCCAGGCTGGTCAGGCGATAATTCATTCCAATCTCCCTGTGCGGATGAAAAAGGTCAGCCCATCGTTCAGGTCACAGCCCTGTCGTATCGGCTTATCCGATGAGCATAGCTGACTTTGTGCCAGAGGCAGCAGGCAATAGCACGCATCATTTTTAACGTTATCATTTTGACGTTCAGGGTAGCTGCTTATTGATCTCCACCGCGATCGGCTGATGCCCATCCCAGGGTGTCACCGCGCTCAGACCCAGCCAGTCACCTGGCTGCGGATTGGCGCTGCCATCGCGGGAAATCCGCACCCGAACCTCAACCTGATGCTGCGCCGAAAGCAGGCGATCCGGCATCATGGCATTGCTGTCATCCAGCGTCAGCGACAGCGGGAAGTGGCTGAGCGGCATACGCTTAACCGCCACCGGTACCGGTGAATCCCCGTCAGAAACCGAAATATACAACACTCCGTCCTGCGGTAACATTTTTTCTGCCTCTGGGGTCAGCGTCACTGTCAGCGCCAGCTGACGACTCTGCTGCCCGGCATCGCTTCGGGCCTTTTCAATACTGCGGGCGATCATCGCGTGTCGCGAATCACCGGCAGGCAACAGACCCAGCAGAGTCTGCCATGCATCGATAGCCTGATCATACTGTTGCTGACCGTAAGCGTTATACGCCAGCAGGCTCAGCGTCCGCAGATTTTGCGGATCAGCTTTAAGCAAGGATTGCAGCAGCAGTGATGCCTGACGGTTATCCTGCGGATCGGCGGATCTTGTCAGCACCTCTGCATAATCCTGCTTCAGCGCCAGATCGTTGGGGGCCAGCTGTAGTGCATGCTCAAAAGCCTGGCTGGCAATTTCCGCATTATTCAGCACCATGCCGAGCCGTCCCAGCATTGTCCAGTCGGCCAGATTATCCGGTTCGGTTTGCAACGCGGTACGCAATCCGAGCTGTAAACGCGCCAGCTCCTCCATGCTCAGCGGTTTTGCGCCGGGGTCCATCAGACGGGCACGCAGCTCAGGATACGCCTGCTGCACCTGCATCCAGCCGGTGAATTGTGCCAGGCCGCTGGTTTTCAGATAAGTGCCCAGCGAAACCGCAACCAGCACAATCAGGCCTGGCAGCAGAATCCAGCGGCGGCTGCTGTGTGACTGCAGCGTCTGTGCCGGCGGGATATCCGCCAGCAGCGTCTGCTGTAGCTCCCGTTCCATCAGCGGACGCTCAGCAACGACGCCCTGCGCTTCATCCTGCGCCAGCTCCTCTATCCGCTGATGATAGAAACGCTGATTCAGGCGATCGCGATCGCCTGCGCTGGCCTGACGCTGCCGCCAGCCTGCGGCCAGAAACAGCGTGCAGGCCGCCAGCAGTAACAGAAAAAGGGTAATCCAGAATGCACTCATTACGGCTTCCTGTCAGACTTCAGTAGCGCATTAAGACGCTGTTGCTCATCTTCATCCAGCTCACTGCGGGTTTTGCGCTGACGGCTGCGCAGGATGATCACCACACCACCCAGCAGCGCAAACAGCGCCGGACCCGCCCACAGAATCAGGGTTGAAGGCGTGACCGGTGGCGAATAGCTGACGAAGTTGCCGTAGCGCGCCACCATGTAGTCGATAATCTGCTGGCGACTCTGTCCCTGCTTCATCAGCTCATAAACTTTCAGCCGCATGTCGGCGGCAATCATGGCATTCGAGTCGGCGATGCTGTTGTTCTGACATTTCGGACAGCGCAGTGACGCGGTCAGATCGCGGTATTGCTCTTCCTGGGCCTCCGAGTCAAATTGCAGCGTGTCGATGCCTGCCCACAGGTTGATGCTGAACAGCAGGCCGCAGAGCAGTAACAGCATTTTCATGATCCCGCCTCCGCACTGTATTTCATCCACAAGGGTTTCACTTCCTGCTCCCAGACGCGCGCATTGAGATCGCCCGCGTGGCGATAACGGATAATCCCTTTACCATCGATCAGGAAAGTCTCCGGCGCACCATAGACGCCGAGATCCAGCCCCAGCATGCCGTTGCCGTCGTAGAGACTTAGCGCATAGGGATTGCCCAGCGTATTCAGCCAGTTAACCGCCTTCTGACGATCGTCTTTATAGTTCAATCCGACGACACGAATGCCCTGCTCCGCCAGCGTATTCAGATAGTGATGCTCAGCGCGGCAGGTCGGACACCAGGTCGCCCAGACGTTGAGCAATATCGGTTGGCCATCTGTCAGCACGCGCTGATCATACGTTTTGCCCGGCTGATCCAGGGCTTCCAGCCGGAACAGCGGCACCGGTTTGCCAATCAGAGCCGATTCAAGACGGGTCGGATCGTCACCATCGGCATTACGCGTTAGCTGCCACAGCAGCGCGGCCGCCAGCAGCAGAAACAGCATCAGGGGAATAAACAAGATTTTCTTGTTCATGTCCGTGCCTCCGCTTCTGCTTTTTTGCGCGAACGGTAACGGGGATCAAACAGGCAGAACAGCCCGCCCAGCGCCATCAGCGCACCACCGAACCAGATCCAGCGGATAAAGGGTTTGTAGTAGATGCGCACAGCCCAGCCGCCATCCTCCAGCTCTTCGCCCAGCGCCGCGTAGAGATCGCGGCTGAAACCGCCATCAATCGCCGCTTCGGTCATCATGGTACGGGCGGCGGTGTAAAAGCGTTTTTCCGCCTGCAGCGTCGCTTCATGTTTGCCGTTGCGGGTGACGTCAATGATGCCCATGCCGCCGCTGTAGTTAGGTCCCTGCAGATTCTGCACGCCGCGGAAGACAAAGTGATAGTGATGAATATCGACGCTATCACCTGCTCTCATCCGCACGTCGCGTTCCACGCTGTACTGCGTACTGAAGGCAATGCCAATCACCGTCACACCCACACCAAGATGGCCCAGCACCATGCCCCAGTGGCTGCGTGACAGGTGACGTAAACCCACAAAGAACGGATGACGATGGGTGGCGCGCTCATGCAGTTCCAGCAGCGTCAGCACGATAATCCAGAGCGACATCAGCAGACCAACCACAGTCATCGCCGCAATGCGATCCTGCAGCCACCAGGGAACGATCATGGAACAGGCCAGAGTGACAATCAGCGCCAGCCCCAGCCGTTTTGCGAGCTTCTGGGGTTCATCGCGACGCCAGCGCACCAGCGGGCCGATCCCCATCAGCAAAGCAAACGGTGCCATCAGCCAGCTGAACATCGTGTTGAAGAAGGGTTCACCGACCGAGATGCTGCCCAGCCCCAGTTGCTTATGCACCAGCGGCAATAGGGTGCCGAGCAGCACCACCAGCATTGCAGCAATCAGCAGCACGTTATTACCCAGGAGGAACGATTCCCGTGACCAGGTTTCATTCTGAACCCGGCCACGCACCTGCCCGCCTTTAATGGCGTAGAGCAGCAACGAACTGCCGATAACGATGACCAGAAACGCAAGGATGAACATCCCGCGCGCCGGATCGGAGGCAAAAGAATGCACTGACACCAGCACGCCGGATCGTACCAGGAATGTCCCCAGCAGACTCAGCGAAAACGCGGTAATCGCCAGCAGCACGGTCCAGGCTTTAAAGGTGCCGCGCTTTTCGGTGACTGCCAGCGAGTGCATCAGGGCCGTGCCCGCCAGCCACGGCATAAATGAGGCATTTTCAACCGGATCCCAGAACCACCAGCCGCCCCAGCCGAGCTCGTAATAGGCCCACGCAGAACCGAGGACGATACCGATGGTCAGAAAGACCCAGGCCGCGGTGGTCCAGGGACGTGACCACCGCGCCCACGCGGTATCGAGCCGTCCGGCCATCAGTGAGGCGATGGCAAAGGCAAACGCCACCGAAAAGCCGACGTAGCCCATATAGAGCAGCGGCGGATGGAAAATGAGACCGATATCCTGCAGCATCGGATTCAGGTCATGCCCGTCTATCGGAAAGTCCGGCAGCGTGCGGCTAAACGGATTAGAGGTCAGCAGGATAAACAGAAGAAAGCCGAGGTTAATCATTCCCATGACGGCAAGCACGCGGGCCAGTGCATCCTGCGGCATCCCGCGGCTGAAGATCGCCACCGCCAGTGTCCAGGTGCTGAGCAGCAGCACCCACAGCAGCAGTGAACCTTCGTGTGCGCCCCAGGTGGCGGCGATGCGGTAGTAGACCGGCAGCAGGCTGTTGGAGTTCGTGACGACATAGGCAACGGTAAAGTCGTTGCTGATAAAGGCCCAGACCAGCAGCGCAAACGCCGCTGCGATGCAGACAAACAGCCCGCTGGCCAACGGACGCGCCATTGCCATCAGACGGGCATCCTGGCGCACTGCACCCCACAGCGGATAACTGCTCAGCAGCAGCGAAAGCCCCAGCGCCAGGCAGAGCAGAAAGGTACCAATCTCGGGCATCATGGTGATTTATTTCCCGCCTGATAGAGCGATTGCGGGCCGGTGTGATTTTGCTTCATCGCGTCTTCAATCTCCGGCGGCGTGTATTTCTCATCATGTTTCGCCAGCACTTCTTTGGCGATAATCTGGTTGCCCGTCGTCAGCACGCCCTGTGCGACAACGCCCTGCCCTTCCCGGAACAGATCCGGCAGGATGCCTTCAAAACTGACGCTGACCACGCCGCGTGCATCATAAAGTTTGAACGATACCGCCAGCGTATTGGGATCGCGCCGGACGCTGCCGGGCATCACCATGCCACCGACGCGCAGTCGCTGGCCCGCTTCAGGCTTCTCGTGCGCCTCGCCTTTGCCGTAGAGAATTTCACCCGGGGTATAGAACAGATCGATGTTTGAGCGCAGCGCATACATGACCAACGCGGTGGCCAGGCCAAGGCCGAGCAGGATCGCCACTGCCGCATAGAGGCGGTTGCGTCGACGGATATTCACAGTGTCTCTCCTGCCGCATCAGCTACGGCTTTTTTCGTTTTCGCCACCCGGATGCGGCGTTCCCGTGCATCACGCTGGCGGATCTCAGCCAGCAGGCGTCGGCGCAGCAACAGCGTATGCAGCGTCAGGCCGATAAGCGGTAGCAGCGTGCAGGCAACCGCCAGCCAGACGTAAAAGGCGTAACCGCCCATCGCAAAGAAGGCGTGCAAGGAGGTAAATGCCGGGGTCATGCCTGCTCTCCCTGCTTCGCCACATCTAACGCCCAGGGACGATGACGTTCAGTTAACAGGATCAGGTTGCGTAACCGCATCAGGGTCAGCGTGATAAACAGCAGCAGATAACCCAGGATTGCCCAGCGCAGGGGGGTTCGCATCACGGGCGCAATCGCCTGCTGAAGAAGGCCTGACGAGCCCTGATGCAGGGTATTCCACCACTGCACCGAGAAGTGAATGATGGGCAGATTGACCACGCCAACCAGAATCAGAATGCCGGCGGCCCGGCCTGCGGTGCGGCGATCATCAAAAGCATGATAAAGCGCGATAACGCCCATATAGAGGAACAGCAGCACCAGCTCCGACGTCAGACGCGCATCCCAGATCCACCAGGTGCCCCACATCGGCTTGCCCCAGGCAGAACCGGTGACCAGCGCAATAAAGGTAAAAACCGCCCCCACGGGTGCCATGGCGGCAGAGAGCAGATCGGCCATCTTCATCTGCCACACCAGACCAATAAAGGCGGCGATAGCCATTGAGGCATAGATGCCCATCGACCACATCGCGGCGGGTACATGGATATACATGATGCGAAAACTGTCGCCCTGCTGATAGTCGGCAGGAGCAAAACCGAATCCCCAGCCCCAGCCCAGCAGCAATGACGCCAGCCCTGCAACGGCAAACCAGGGCACCAGTCGACCCGAAAATTGATAAAGCCGTTCGGGTCTGGCCAGCTGATGTAACGCTTTCCACATATCAGATGCTCACATTAACGATAAAAGAGTATTGCCGCGTCTTTCACGTGCGGCTGGTACAAGCCGGTTACTGCAAAGTAATGCGTAGCGCCGCCGCCGTAGCAAACGGCGCGAGCGTAGCGCTGCCCAGCAGCATCGCGCCAAGAATGGCCAGATAGCCCCCCGTCGGCAATCCCTGACTGGCCGCCTCCATCGCCGCACTGGCAAAGATCAGGACAGGAATAGCCAGCGGCAGCACCAGCAGGCTTAACAGTACGCCGCCGCGTCGTAAACCTACCGTGAGACCCACGCCAATGGCACCGAGAAAACTCAGGGTTGGCGTGCCTAGCAACAGCGTCAGCGCCATCGCCCGCCAGCCATTAAAATCCAGCGACAGCAGCAGCGCAGCCAGCGGCGACAGAATAATCAGTGGCACGCCGGTAACCAGCCAGTGCGCCACCACTTTGCCGATAACCGTTAGCGGAAGAGGCGTTGGCAGCAGCACCAGTTGCTCCAGCGAACCATCGCTGAAGTCATCGCGGAATAGCCGTTCCAGCGCCAGCAGCGACGCCAGCAGTGCGGCAACCCAGGCAACGCCCGGCGCAATACGCGCCAGCTGTTGCGGATCCGGTCCGATGCCCAGCGGAAACAGGGTAATGACAATCAGGAAAAACCAGAGCGGATTAACCACATCCGCACCGCTGCGAAAGGCAATGCGCAATTCACGCTGGATGAGGCGAAACAGCATCACTCTGCCTCCTCGTCGCCGAGGCGAATTTTACGCACCCGTGCTGCATCCGCAGGCAAATCCTGATGGGTTGTCAGGATCACTGCACCGCCGTTATCGGCATGCCGGACGAATTGCGCCATTAATTTTTCAATTCCCGCTTTGTCGATGGCGGTCAGGGGCTCATCGAGGATCCACAGGCTGGCATGGCTTAGCCACAAGCGCGCGAGCGCCACCCGACGCTGCTGGCCCGCCGACAACCGGCTGACCGGCACCTCTTCATCGCCCGTAAGATCGACACACTCAAGCGCAGCAAAGATCTGCGCATCACTGCAATCGGGATGGTAAAAACGCAGATTTTCCAGCGGCGTAAGCACGCCTTTGACACCGGTATGGTGGCCCAGATAAAGCATTGCCTGGTGCCAGGTTTCACGCTGCCGCAGGATTGGCTGCTGTTGCCAGCGTATTTCACCCTCTTCAGGACGGCTGAGGCCGGCCATCAGGCGCAATAACGAGGTCTTACCGGCACCATTCGGGCCTTCAATCTGCACAATGTCACCAGCAGAGACGCAAAAAGAGAGCCGTCGGAACAGCGCGCGTTCATCGTATGCACAAGTGAGCGTAATGATTTCCAACATCGAGGGGAGAATCGCACCAGCTAAAAGTGGCCGGGATATTACCACAATGTTGCTGTGGGCCGAAGTGTGAGCCACCGCTCAGTTTCGCTGCCAGTAGCTTATTCGTGCGGTATCGTCAGAAGTCTGAATAAAAATGCAGTTCCGAAAAACGTTGTTACGCTTATTCGCACTGATTGTTACATTCTCAGCAAATAAAAAACGACTACGCTTATTACGCTACAGCACTATCACCAGGAGAAAATATGAAGCCTTCATCAGGTAACGAACAGGGTCCTAACGACGTAGAAAGCGAAGAGAAGGACAAGGGCACTGACATCGAAGTCGATGAGGAGGCTTTACCCTCCCGCGCAGCGGCGATCCATGAGGAAATTCGCCAGGATGGAGAAAAGGAGCTGGAGCGCGACGGTATGGCGCTGCTCTGGTCAGCTATCGCGGCGGGCCTGTCTATGGGCGCCTCGCTGATGGCTAAAGGGATATTCCAGGTGCATCTGGATGGCGTACCGGGCGCATTCCTGCTTGAAAACCTCGGTTATACCTTTGGTTTTGTTATTGTCATTATGGCGCGCCAGCAACTGTTTACTGAAAATACCGTTACCGCCGTGTTACCAGTGATGCACAAACCGACCTGGAGTAATGCGGGTCTGCTGTTGCGGTTATGGAGCATTGTTTTATTCGGAAATTTAATCGGTACGGCACTCGGTGCGCTGGCATTCAATGAGATGCCGATATTTGATGAGGCTACCCGCCAGGCGTTTACCGATATCAGTATGAAGGTGATGGAAAACACTCCCGGTGAGATGTTTGCCAATGCGGTGATTTCAGGCTGGATTATCGCCACTATGGTCTGGATGTTTCCCTCTGCGGGGGGCGCTAAGCTGCTGGTTGTTGTCATGATGACCTGGCTGGTTGCGCTGGGTGATCTGGCGCATATCGTAGTAGGCTCGGTAGAAGTGCTTTATCTGGTTTTCAATGGCAGCATCAGCTGGCATGAGTTTTTGTGGCCGTTTGCCCTGCCAACGCTGCTCGGCAACATTACCGGTGGTACCCTGATTTTTGCCCTGATAAGCCATGCGCAAATCCGCAATGATATGAGTGAAGCCGCCGTGGCTAAAGCCAAGGCCGAAAAGAGGAAGCAGGAGAAGCGCCGCCAGCGTGAAGCGCAGGAAAACACCGAGTAATAGCGGTCGGATCAACGCCATGCTGTGCTTTTTTGCACTGCATGGCGATTTGAAAGCCTGCGGCTGAATATAAAGCATAGCGTCGCCAGCTGAGGATAGATAAATAATCAATAATAGACATTATCATTTGCGCTTAGCGCGAACGTATCGTAAATTAAATTCACTTCATGTCAATTTAGCTTTGATTATTCGTGGGTAATTCTCATTCTGGAAAGCATGTTAATAAAACCAGACACCACTCAACATTATCTCCCCACAAAATTAAAATTCATTAGCTTTTGAATAAATATATATAACGCCAGACATATATTCCCCCACCCGATTTTTTGTTACCTTTACCGCTAACAGGAAAGGCTGATTCCTGATGCGCCACAGTATACGCCAGACTGGAAAATCACTTAATTTATTCACTTTAATTTATTAAGGAGGAATTAATTAAGTTAACCCCTGAAAATAGAGCTTATTGCCGCATCAACTTATTTCCTGTTAATTGCACACAACAAGGGCCAGGTAATAAATCCTGCCTCACCACTTGAAGAGACTTTTTATTGTGCCAATACACGTCACGTTAATCTGACTCAACAAAAGGATTATAAAAAATGAAA
The DNA here is from genome assembly GCF_008631595.1 of Pantoea sp. F_5. NCBI lineage: Bacteria > Pseudomonadati > Pseudomonadota > Gammaproteobacteria > Enterobacterales > Erwiniaceae > Pantoea > Pantoea sp. F_5. The sequence continues at coordinate 239,233 of NZ_VWUO01000001.1, read as the reverse complement.
AAATTAGCGCTTAATAAAATCACTGCAGGAATTGCCCTGTTAATGACCTGCCAGGTCGCTTTCGCCACCTCTACTACTGCTGATGTCGGGGGTGGCACCATCACCTTTTATGGTGCAGTAACAGATGCAACCTGTAACGTAACAACCAACAGCGGAAGTGACTTTGCGGTTGATTTAAATCCGGTCACCAGCACCGATATGGGCACTACCGTTGGCGTAGTCAGCACTAATGCAAAACAGTTCACGCTGAATGTAGATGGCTGTTCAGGTTTTGACAGCACCAGCGCTACAGCGCAGACGCTGAAAATCACTTTTTCAGGCGGGAATGTCTCTGATGACAACACCTACCTGAAAAACACGACTGGCACCTCAAGCGGCGTGGGCATCGGTATTACTAAAGATGGCAGCCAGCTGGTTGCGCTGAACTCCGCGCTGGACAGTGGCCTGAAAACCACCTCTTCAGACGGCACAAACTTTGATACTGCACCAGGCGGTGCCATTAACTACTACGCCAACTATTACAACTATGGCGGCGCAGCAGTAACAGCCGGTTCAGTGGTGACCACTGCAACTTACACCTTCACTTACGAATAATTGTAAAAACAGGATATTTCGCTGAGACAAGGATGTCTAAAAAATGAGGACTGAAAATGAAACTCGTTTCTTTAGGCACACTGCTATGCATTTTTTCATTAAGCGCAAACGCCAGCGTCGTGATGAATAATACGCGTGTTATCTATAGTGGTGACAAGAAAAGCGTCAACGTACAGCTCGTCAATAAATCAGCAGAAGCTCATCTTGTTCAGTCATGGATAGACAACGGAAATCCTGATGAGAAACCTGAAAACCTCAGGCTGGCATTGGCCGTTGTGCCTTCCGTAGTTCGCATCGGTGCCAATGATGGTCAGATTCTGACTGTAGTCAAAAATGATCTGGCTGCCTCACTGCCAAAAGATCGTGAAAGCCTATTCTGGCTGAATTTCATCGATATCCCACCGAATCCAAAAGATAAAAGCGGTAGCTACCTCCAGTTTGCTATCAGAAACCGCGTCAAAGTTTTTTATCGTCCAACTAATCTGAGCATCAATCAAAATAAACTGCAGGATCACCTGAAGCTGACGCGTGTTAACAATGGCACCTGTATTAAAAACAGCTCACCCTATTACGTCACCGTTGCCGGATTAAGCAAAGTCAAAAATGGCAGTAAAAAAGATAATCTGCTGCAGGAATCCGTACTGGCAAAACCCTTTAGTTGCGCCTCTGTTGGTAAGTCTGCAGGTTTCTCAACCCAGGGAAAATTTTATCTGACATACATTGATGATTTCGGAACTTTAAGAACAGTTGATATCAGCCGCTAATGAATACCAGACTGACTCTTCTAAAAACAACGTTACTTTTCATCAGCGTCGCTGTATGCATTCGCAGCTATGCTGAGGAAGAATTCAATCAGGGCTTTATGCTCGGTAGCGCCTCGAATGAAGCCTGGTCCAGCGAGAGAAACCCTATCTCTCCTGGCATCTACAGCGTGGATATTTATGTTAATAAAGAGTGGAAAGGTAATCATCAGCTAAGAGTGGAAGGGAATGGCGTCTTTCTTATTCCCAGAGAAGATATCAGTGCTTTAGATATCAAAACCGACCCTGACGCACATGATAAGAAACTGACGCCGCTGAACCAGGATTGGGTTGACCTGCAGGATATTGTCACTGACGACGCGCTTAAGTTTCGTCAGGATATTTTCCAGCTGGATATTACCGTCCCGCAGGCACGTATTATTGCGCACGACCGCAACTGGATGCCGCCAGAATTGTGGGATAAGGGAATCACAGGGTTATTCACGAACTACAGTGCCATCTTTTCTGGCGGTAAATACCGTGACAGTAATAACCAGTCCAATCTTTATCTGACCCTGAATAGCGGCTTTAACGTGGCTGACTGGCATCTGCGCGACAATAGCTATTACTATCGCAATCAGACCACTTCCCGCTGGATGAACCGTTCTCGCTATCTTGAGAAATCGATTCCGGCGATCAACTCGGCAGTTAAAGTGGGTGACGATTACACCCGCTCATCCTGGTTCGACAGTGTTAAGTTTCGCGGATTCAGTCTGACTAAAGATCTCGCCATGTTGCCTGACAGCTACCGAACCTATATGCCCGTCATCAGCGGTGTGGCACAAACCAATGCGATTGTTAAGGTGCTACAGGATAACCGGGTTGTTTTTCAGCAGAGCGTTCCCCCAGGTCCTTTTGAATTTGCTGACCTTATGCCAACCGGCTCACGTTCTGACCTCTCACTCGTTATTGAAAACGCAGATGGCAGTAAAACCACGACCATCATCCCATACTCGGCTGCAGGCAGCCTGCTAAGAAGCGGCTCCACCGACTGGGAGATATATGCCGGTAAATTTAAAAGTGACGCCCTGTTCAGGCAGAATGATTTTGTTCAGGCAGAGTATAGTCGGGGCATTAACAATTATTTAACAATGGTTACCGGTGTCATTGCTGCCGAAAAATACCAGTCAGGACTGATCGGTACCGGTCTGCTTGTTCCGTGGCTCGGTACGCTGACTACCAGCTATCAATATACCCAGGCAAATTTGACAGAAGAAAAGCAGCAAGGTGAGAAAGTCAGGGTGGCGCTGAATAAACATTTTCCAACCCGAACATCAGTCACTGTTGCGGCCTCTTACAGCGACAAAAACTTCATTACTCTGAGTCAGGCGGACACCGCTGCTGAATATATCAGCGACCGTATAGGCTACCGAGCTCAGGAAAAGAACAGTCTTAATCTGGCTATTGATCAACGCCTGCCCGCAGGTTATGGCAGTTTAAACGCCAGCCTTTATGCTGTGGGTTACTGGAATACTGACAAGGTCTCTCGCCAGTTCAGTGTGGGATGGAGCAACACTTATAATCAGATTTCCTGGTCACTGAATGCAGGCAAAAGAATTTACACTAATGCAGAAACATACGAAGAGAATCGCAGTAATGCGGTTTATCGCCAGGAAGAGTATGCCAGTTTAACACTCAGCATTCCCTGGAGCATATTTGGGCACGATGGCACTGTCAGTGCCTCATCCAGTGTTGAAGGAAGCCAGTCAAGCACCTCTCTGGGCTGGAATGAGAAGGTTTCAGACGCGTTCAGGTATAACCTGTTAGTGAATAATAGAAGCCGTGACGGTCTCTCTTCTGGCGGTTATTTCTCTTATGCATCTCCGTGGTCGACCTTTACCGGGAATCTGACACAGGGTGAGAAATATACCCAATATGGCGCGACGGCGTCGGGAACTATTCTGCTCTCTCAGCACGGCTTGTTAACGTCGCCACAGACCGGTAATCACTTCGTGATTATTGATGCGCCAGGCATTGCTGGTGCGAAAGTTAATGGTAACGCGACAATTTATACGAATAGTCAGGGTAAGGCGCTGGTGCCCTTCGCGACGCCGTGGCGCAAAAATACATTTCATCTTAATTCTGAATCCGCCAGTGATATTCAGGGGAATATTAAAAAAATCGCGCCCTGGAAAGGCAGTATTTCTTATGTGAAATACATGACCGATACGCGAAAAACATTTTCATTACTGGCCCGTCACCCTGATGGAACACCGCTGGCGTTTGGTGCCTCGCTCTTTGACCGAAAAGGAGCAGAGTTAGGTTTTGTTGCTCAGGGCGGCCTGATTTACGTCAAAGCTGATGCCCTGCCTGACTATATTCTGGCGCGGTTCGATAAACAGCAGTCCTGCGTGATTAAAAACGCGGTTCTTACCGGAGATAATCTATGTACACGTTTATAAAGAATCTGTTAATCGCCTCGGGAATATTTTTTGGGCTCGCGATCGCTTCGATTAATCAGGCGCTAGCTTTTTGCAACCCATACAGTCTGGCAACTGGCAGTTCTATCGTGGCGACTTCCACGTCAAGTGATATCGATCTGGCAAACATGCTTTCACTGACAAGTAATTATTCAGTGACCATAAGCTCAAATTTTACCGGTTTTAAACTGGGATGCCAGACCAGCGGTGAAACCCTCTATTACCGTAATGGGATTGAAGATGGCTATACGGTTAAGTTTTCATCTGGCGATGAAGATTATTATATTAAGTTTACAGCGTCTATTCCCGTTACAAGTAAGCTATTCAGTGTAGGTTTCATCAGCCAGGATTATCCCGCCTCAGATTTTGATACCGACATTACTATCAATGCGCAAATAGCAGACGGCACCACTTATGATGCAGCTACTACCACCGGCAACGCTGAAATTCCGTTGATGTATTTGATTTCATCGAACGGCAGCACCACTTATCCCACTGCCAGCGCACTACGTGGCTTTGTAGCAACTAAAGCTTCAGCCGCAGCCGCCTCATATAATGAACTTAAGGGATTTTCATCGATCAATGTTGCGTTTGTACCGATCAGCACCACCTGTAGCATTCAGAGCCAATCGTTCACTTTACCTTCAACAACGCTGTTTACTCTGAAATCCGGTGATTATTCAGATACGCAGTTCTCTATCCCTCTCTCTTGTAGCGGAAGCATAAACAGTCAGGCCACGAAAACTTTCAATCTGAGAGCCTACAGTAACGATATCGTTGATAGCGCCAACTACATCGTCAGGAATGCATCGTCAACCTCTTCAGGCATTGGATTTCAACTGTTTAACACCCTTTCTGATCCATTGAAATTCACGACCGGTTATGACTCTGCATCCACCTCACTGGCAGCGATGACCAAAGGCAAGGATCTCGTTTCATCGCTGACGGCGATCGATATTGGTGCACGCTATAAAATTTTTGATGCAGCAAACGCGTCGCCTGGCACCGTGGTCGGCACCATCATTATCTACATGGAATATGAGTAAGCTTACTGGCGGCGATGCGCTTATTTTGGGTTTAGCACCTTCGCCGTCACGACCTGAATAGCAACAAAAGGAAGAGATAAAAGCAGTGTTGCTGGAGGAATGAGCAAACGCACGGCAACCTGGTGAATCTTCAGACCTCTTTCGCTATACTGCACGCCGCGGTCCTCTTAGTTAAATGGGTAAAGCAAATAAAATAAAAAATAACATATAAATCAATGCATTGACTTGGACTATTTATTTTTTAGGTACCCATATATGTACACAGAATTCCCCTCCGCAGCGGTTCAGCCTTCCAAAATATGCTTAATAACCCCCTTGCCTCAGGCTCTATCAGTGAATAAGCGCCAACAGTCTAGCGCTGGCGTTTGTACTTGAGACTTATTTGGTCAAGCTATAAATAAACTGAGATTCATCTTAATCCCCGTCAAGACTTTATCTCTGGAAGAGCTAAATCTTTTAGACCCTCATGCCTTGCATCAACCTTTCGGATGTAAGCCTTAACACGAATGCGGTATTGTTCATAGACGAAACTAAATGCTGCACTCTCAGTGTCAAACTGCACATCTGTTATCTCCTGCCACTGCCCTGAGATGAACTCACGAACATCCCAGTAACCATTTTTTCGCGGCCAGATCAGATAAGCCCCACAAAATCCGGTATCAGCCAGCGGGTCAGGTGCCCGCTCGCCTCGTTGCAGTATGTAGAACGTATAGCCACCAGTTGAAAATCTGCGCATAGACCAATCTCGAAAACTGTATAGATAAACAGTAATATTGATCGGTAGATTTGATCAAGACGAAAAGGCAGGCAAAATTGTAAAGCTGAGGTTGTCCCAAAATTTCAGGCTGCCGGGGCTGGACTTGTGTTTAATTCATGCGGCATTCAGCGATTCATTTATAGACAATCTAACTTCCGGAGTTTTCTAAAACTGACAACCGCTGCTGAAGCTCTTTTATCATTATCTGCTGGGCCTGTATTGCCTGTGTCAGTTTGGCAATCATTGGAACCTGATTAAGAAAATATGCGTCGGAATTATTAGGATCAGCTTCGATATCGTAATCCTCCGGTAATCCCTTGCCGCCAACGCATTCAGGTGAAACTTTCACAAGGTCATTTGCAATAAACCCGAGCTGGTCTGCTGTTTCTGGAATGATACCGCGTGCCTTCATTTTGAAATCAGCGGGCTGCCACTTACACACTTCATCAAGCGCCTTATGAGCATCGTGCCGATACACAATATCCTTTTTTAGTTGCCGGTCTGACATTGGTGTTAGTTGCAGGGTACCGACTCCACTGGCATCAACCCAGCATTCCATTAACGTTCCGGTCCAGTAGAACTGATATTTGTTAGCGCCATAAACTCCTGACGCACCTCGTTTTGTGTAAATCCCCTTAACTTTGTCGAGATACGCATCACCCATGACCACATTCAGACCGGCACTGGGGCCTCTGGCGATGTTAAAATTACCATCGCTGGCATTTACTCCCCACAGGCTTGATGCATCACCGTTGCCCCGGTATAAATTAATTCCACCGGGATTATTCGCGCCCCCTGCGCGAATTCCTCCGTTAACGTGCAGTGAAACATTTCCGCTGGCTGCGGTCAGCTCCAGTGCGCTCTGCTCCGTGCAAATCATCCTGACGCTATAGTCAGCCTCAGATTTATTATAATGAAAGTCTATGTAGGGCGTTTGAGACATCAACTCCAGTCCTGAAAACTGAGCATTGCTGCCTGTTATTGCACGTTCTGCGAGAGCAGACGTCAGCTTGCTCAGACTGCTGATGGTCACACTAGTGCCATCCGGTGCCACCAGCGTGACGTCGCCGGTTCCCGTCATAATTTCCTGCCAGCCGTCCATCTGGGACTGATAGTATTTCAACTGCGCGGCCAGCTGGCGGGCAAAGTCCGGATAGGAGTTACCGTAAAATGCCAGGATAGCGTAGGCGCTGCCGCTGATTTCGCTGGCAACTGCTTCCGTCACGGTCAGCTCAGTATCACTCCTAACCGACGCAATCTCATAAGCCTGTACGCTGCCGCTGCCCGGTACCAGCAGCATCTGCCCGGCTCCAATCCCCTGTTTGTTGTCCGCCCACTTTGTCCCGGTGCCGGTAACGGTTTTACTGTCTTTTGCTGCGGCAATCGTGCCGGTTCTGTACCATGCCATCAAATATTCCTCGCATAAAAAAAGCCACCGTCTCCGGTGGCCCTGAATTTTCCTGAGTTCTGTCAGAAGTAGTCTGCCGCGTCCAGGCAGGGCAGCGAACATGCGGCCTGCATCGCCTTAACGAACATCGGCACGGCAGCTTCTGAACCCGCTGAACGTGCTCTGGCGACAGAAACCGAATTCCCGCTCATTTTAAATCCCGAATAGAGCACAATACGGTACTGCCAGCCCCCCTGCGACCGGCTGTAATCACCGCGCTGTAACCCGATACTGCACAGCGGGATCATGGGCTGCGAAACGTCACCGGTTGGACTGGTCCAGCTCAGGACTTCGCCCCCGCTGGTATCGAAGTTCTGCCAGTATGAAAAATTGTATGATGCGCCCCGGTACATGACCGGCGGGAATTTGCTGGAAAACGTAATCTGCCCGGCGGCGTTCCGGATCACCAGCCCGTAGCCGGATGCAGGCAGGGCCGGGGAATACCCGCAGGAGACGATGACGATCTGAACATTGCTGACCGTGCCGCCTACCTTTGAACCTTCCGTAGCGGCAAACGCGCTGTAAACCTCAATGCTGTTATTATCGCGGTTGAGGAACAGAGGATTATCCGTATTATTCCACCGTGCAAAGACCACGTAAGAACTGCCCAGCGCCAGCACCGCTGCGGGGATGGGCCAGCGATCGGTAATGCTGATGGTCGCTCTGTAAGTCACATACCCCAGATAACTGGTGTCGTTCACCTCCATAAAATCCGCGCCATTTGTGATCCTGATGCCGTACCCACCGACCCCGGCCCCGCCAGCCACCGAAAAGATATCAACATCGGCAATATCAAGCGTTGAGCGTTGCACGTCATCACCGCCCCCGACGCTGTACGTAAACGTTCCATTAGCAGCCAGACTCCAGCCAGTGAGGTAGTACATCACCGGCTGGTTCACCGTGGGAAATACTGACACCAGTTTTCGTGGCACCACCAGCGCGGCAGAACCTGACGGCGGAGCTTTCACCTGTCGTGTTTTGTCGCCACTTTTGAGGGATAATGAAGCCAGGTATGAGATATAACGAGTGCTGCCGTCCAGGACCAAGGATTTACCCCCGTCATCCGGCGTGATGCGTAATCCGTAAGTCATTACAACCTCCCCAGCTTACAGCGTTCAGTACCGGCACCGTCCATGACCGCAAGGCCGGTTTCGTCCAGCCGGATCGAACCTGCCCCGGCAGAATCAACGGCACCAAAGAAGAAGCCGGCACCTTTATCAATGCGCCATCCGGTTTTACCGTCATACCCCACAGACTGGATGTAGTTACCGATCTTCTCATTCGTGATCGAGGCATCTTCAATGAATGCCTGATTCATGAAGACCTGCTGATTTTTTACCGCGAATGGTGACAGCCAGCCGCTGCCGCTGGGCTGCATCAGCGCAAACTGCTCTGCCTTAATGAGAACGCCGGCCGTAATGCTGCCGCCATCCACTTCGGCATAGATGGAGAGACCGGCAGAAACCGTCTGACCGTTATAAGTCACCTGTGCGCCAGTATCCCAGGAGGCGAAACCCTGCCCTGTGGCGTCAAACTTAGCCGTGGCTTTGGTGTCCACAGCTGCCGACATGTCATTAAACTGCACGCCCACGTCACGCTCGAACTGCGCGAAGGCTTTATCCTGGTCAGCAACAGTCGTGCGGATTTCCACAATCTGGGCCACCACCTTGCCGTTTTCTTTCCGCCAGCGCTGAATATCTGCATCGTTGGCCAGCGCATTTTCAATAGCCGCCTCTGCCAGCGGATCGATATTCTGGTTCATCTGCTGCCATGCCTGCGAATTCTCTATGGCTTCGGTGATGTCGCCGAGAATATCTGAGGCATCCGACGAAGATGCCCCCTGAACCCAGCTTGTCCAGTCCGACTGATTACCCAGTTTGTCCACCAGCCGGGCTCGGTAATAAAACGTCACCCCGGCCGCCAGACCACTCTGCAGATAGTTATGTGTGGGATATGCCACATCTGAAAGTAGCGTGGCGTCACTGTAATCCGCGCGCGTGGCATACTGAATTTCGGTATAGCTGGTATCGCCGGAATCCTCACCGAATCCCCAGGTCAGTTCGACGGCAAACACCCGGTCTGTTGTCGCCCTCAGCCCAACCGGTACCGGCGGGTTACCCTGCTTGCCCGTGAGCGTGGTTTCATCTGAGTACACCCAGGTGCTTGAGACATCCGCAACGTTAACAGCGCACACGCGCACCAGGTATTGACCTGCGTAAATACCTGAAATGTCAAATCCTGTGACCGATGAGCGGGGAACGGATATCCAGTTACTGCTGTTCCGACGCCACTGTGCCTCATATGCAATAGCGCCTGCTGCTTTGTCCCAGGTGACGTGCATTGTGGCCACACTCAGTCCCTGCGAAACAGCGGAGGTTTCACTGATGACGATGTTAGTCGGTGCTGGCTGGGTGGTAATCGGCAATACACTGTCGGGGCGGTTGGGTATGGTTGCGCCATCATCGATGCGGGCAAACTTATCCGGATCGTAATGGATGCCACTTATAGTAAATGTCCCGTCATTGTTGTCCGTAACGCTGATAACACGGTACTGCTGAACGTACAGATCGTCGGCTTCAACGACCCAAACTGCCTCCGCTTCCGGCGTTTCGCTCCAGACTGTGCTGACTGTTACTGTACGGTCGCTGACGGACTCTATCGTGCGGCTCTGGGCCACCCCTGAAGGCAGGTTGAGAATAAGCCGATCACCGGCAGCAGCACCCGGCACCCGATCCAGGGTGACGCTTCGCCCGTTCACGGCACTGATCCGCCCTCCCGTAACCCTGCCGGAAAACATCTCATCAGCCACGCCAATTATGTAACCCGGAAGCGGAATGTTTCCGTCCAGGCCCACCTTAAACTCAACGGTCCTGTCGCCATTATTGGTCAGTACGGCCCATCGTCCACGACGATTAGCTTCCGAGCGTCGCGAGCAACCCACCGCGCTGAGCTCAAGCTGATTCACATTAAACCGTGTGACAAGATCACTTTCAAAGACAGCCTCGACAGCATCCTGCCAGGCATTATCCGGATCACTGTAGGTCACCAGACAGGTAGTGTAGCGGCTTTTCACTGAGCTGCCGGCGTAGGTAAACAGCCCGTCCACCACGTTTGCCCGCGTGAACGTCCAGTCCATATCGCGTGGCATGTCGGCCAGCGCTACCAGCTGGTTGTTGTACCAGCAGGTCAGCCCGCGAAACATGGATGCAAAATCACGCAGAACAGTAAATGCGTCTTCACGGGTCTGAATGTAGACATCACACTTATACCGGACCTCGGTACCGCTTCCGCCCAGCCCATCCGGCACGAGCGCATCGCAGTACTGCGCGACGCGGTAAAGTTCATAACGATCGGTATTTGCCGCACTCAGCCGTGGCCCAAGGCCGAACCGCTCACTTACCACGATGTCATAAAATATCCATGCAGGGTTGTCCGTCCAGGCCTGCTTGAATGTGCCGTCCCAGGTGCCGGCGTACGTGCGCGTTTCCGGTGTATAGTTGGAGGGGACGCTGATAATACGACCCGCCGGTTCACAGGTAATCGTGGGTATCTGTCCGCTGAAGGTTGAGGCGTCAAATTCGATATAAAGGAGTGCGGTGTGCGGATAGCGGAATTTAGCATCAATGATTTCGGTATAGCTCTCCAGCGTCATTTTGCTGCCGATCTTTTCATCGGTTGTGTCTGCTGACAGACGTCTGACCCTCACCGTCCACGTTTTAGCCCCGGACGGCAAAGCAACACGATGAGTACGCTCATATCCGGACATGGCCCGTCCATCTGCTGCATCCGTCAGGACGGTCTGCCAGCTTCCACCATCAACCTGTAAATCGATAGCGTACTCAACCCGATAACCACCAACACCACCGTCATCTTTCTGATGAAACAATGACGGCCACTTCAGGCGCAGCCGGACGGCCGACAGCTGGGTATTCGTCAGAGTATGAACCCAGCTTTTCGCAGTGGTGACCTCCACGCTGCCGGCCGATATTTCATTCTCGACTGAGGGAATGCCCGGAATATATTCCTGATCCTGTGTTCCCGGGCGAAATACCCATGAAACACCTGAGCCAAAGTTGCTGGTACCGTCGCTGCCTGCCAGCGCTGTGCCATTCAGAAAGATACTCTGATCTGTTAAACCGCCGGCGAATTCCCCCTCCCCCAGCGCCACCAGTACACGCGCAACGGCGATGGACTGCAGATCACCCTTTTCTGCACCACGGGCGTCTGGAGTTATCGTCCCGGATGCTCTCTGAGCCTGGTACGCATCAAGATCGTCGACATAGATTCCGGCTGAAATAATGGCCCCGCCAATACGTCGCTTTCCGTAAAGCAGGGGGACAGGGTAACCCTGAGAAGAAGTATTTGTCGGACTACCAAAGGCATAACTGGCCTTTTCATCGCTGCTCTTCGCCAGACCGGTCATCTGCGGTGACAGCATCTGTACTACGCCACCTGCCGCCATAGACACGCCACTGGCTATCATCGCCATACCAATTGATGAAGTAGTGCCAAAGGTGAAATATCCGGCTACTACCAGCACAGCACCAATAATCACCTGCAGCATGCCGCCCCGCTTGCTGCCGATAATGACAGGCACGATCCGGATATCACTGTCACTGCCGTCCAGATTCAGTTCGTCTGCGCTAAGATTTCGCCGTCCGCTGAACACGGCATACACCAGCCCGCGCCGCCGGCTGCTGTTGAGGTAATGCTCAAACCCGGGTATCAGCACACATAAAGCTCTGATGGCCTGCGCCGGCGTCGCGACAACGAGCTCATGATCCCGCCCAAATGTACTCCCGAGCACGCCATAAAGACGCACCCTGCGTTTTGTCATATCTGACATAGGAATGTCCTGCTGAAAATTATCTGAGAGTGACGCGGAAGAGGATTTGTGAAGAAAAGCAGGGGGTCAGAAGTTACCCTGATACCGGACAATCATTTCCGTGCGGCTGCGCCAGTTGTCGTCAAAGACAACGCGCTGACTCAGGTGGCCATACAGGTGATGAAGCAGCATGCCGTCTTCAAGCAGAACGCCGGCATGATTGACCACCCGAGCGCCAACCTTCATGAGTACAACGTCGCCCGTCCGCGCCGGACCGCTGAATTTCCTGAACCCGGTGCTGTGCCAGTTATCCATATAGCGGTCTTCGCCCTGCTCCCACCAGGGATAGTTCACCCGGTGATCAGGCAGTTCGATACCCAGCGACTGCCGGTACCAGCTCATGATAAGTCCCCAGCAGTCATAAACACCCAGTACAAACGGCCTGCCCACCAGAGGTAGCTCTTCGCGCGGCAGCAGCACCCGAAAATCACCCTCCGGCCAGCTGACGATATACCATGTCAGGCCAGACAGATCGCAAAGCGCCCGGTCTGTCTCACCGGGTCGGGTTGATGCGTCCGGGTGACTGTGTGCTACCGCGATGACCTGACCCATTTCCTCCGCTGCGGCGTAATCTTCAGGATGGATAGCAAAATCGTTTTCCGGATCTGGTGCGATGTTCCTGCAGGGCAGATACAGGCCATGCCCGTCGGATTGAATAACCACCACACCGCAGCATTCATGCGGGTAAGCTGCTGCAGCATGATGCAAAATGGCCCCTTTAAGGTCTTCTGTAATCATTTTCCCCTCAGCTTTTGATCAAAGACGTACCACTGAACCCGCCGAAGTCCAGGGGATTATTGTCGCCAAAACGGACCTTACAGGCTGAGACCAGCCCGGAGCAGACGTCTTTTGACGGATCGTCTACCGGATTATTGAAGCGGTCATAGTACGTGCTGCCATTCCAGCCACAACCGTTGCCTGTCCGGTACCATCCCCGGATGCACCAGGTGCAGACCGAATGCAGCTGACGGTTCGGAAGCTGTAATCCCTGCAGGTCTACCGGTGAACTGAGCGTGAATTCAACGCTGGCGTTCGTCTCACCGCTTTTACTGTCGATATAAAATACCTGCAGCACCTCCTGAGACGGATCGGCGCGATCGTTACCGTTCTCAAAATTTCTGGCGTCAAGATAATGGGCCAGTGTGTGCCGTATGGTGACTTTTGCCTGCAGCATGTCGTCATAGGCTGAGCAGATGGCTGTCACTGAACCGTCCAGGTTCGCAACAGTGAGTTTTGGAGAGGAAGCCTTGCCATCCGTGGATGCATCCACACCCTCAATCTCGCACGGCCACGCCCGGTACTCATTGCCCTGCCACCATACTGATTTCGCCGGCAGTTTCGACTCATCTCCACCTGCAGCGGCAATTTCTGCGGCGGTATGTGCAATACCATGTCCATGAAAACGCAAAACGTCTGCGCCGAACGCGCTGCCGTCGATTTCGATCAGCTGAATGCGGCTGCCGGGTTCCAGTTTCTGAAAATCACTGGTCAGTGCCATAGGTTGTCTCCTGCTGCTCAGGGTGCGTAAGTGCGGATGAAGGTGGCTGAAAGAGAATAGTTACCGGCCCCCAGGGCGGTGGGCTTATATTCTGCACACCGGAAAAGCCCGGCGTCGCTCAGAGGTGGCGTCCAGATAAATGACCGGTATCCGCTATGGTTGCGGATAAAATCCAGCGCTTCGCGGACCAGTGCCTCTTTGCCGACGAGCGTGACCGACCACTGCGACACCTCACTGTTAAGTCCATCGCCTGCAGTCTGGGCATAGCCATCGCCAAATGAAGCGGTCCTGACCTTCAGGCTGTTTTCGCCCGCAGCATTTACGCGCACGGGCCAGGTAAAGGTTTCAAGTGCCATCAGCGCTGCCCCCTGATTGCCGTAGTTATTGCTCCTGCCTGCCCCAGATTACGATTTACCACTTTCTGCGCCTCACGCTGTATCATGGGCGTAATCTGCCTGGCGAACTGTTCCCAGCCCGCGCTGGAAGAACTGTCTGCCGAGCTCTGGCCATTTCCGTTGTTTGTAATTGTGACATTGACAATGGGTGATGTGGTCGCAGACGCGGAACCCGTGCTACGCACGCCCAGAGCACCTCCCGATGTGCGCGTGAGCGGCAGGATTGCCTCCGGACCGGCTTCACCCATAACGCCCGCGCCTTTTGCAAAGGCGAAGAAGGTAGGCTGACTGACGATGCTGTTACTGTGGCTGCTCAGATTCGGAGAGTTGTAAACTCCACCTTTTGCATTTTTGGTTGCGCTGGCGTAAGCCTGCCAGCCAGTGGGCATTCCCATCCCCCCCGTTGACCCGCCTGAACCGGATGGTGCCGAAATGTCAGCATTTGCAGCACTGGAGAAAGCGGTGCCAAGAATGCTTTGTAGAGCATTACTGAGCGCTACACGGGCTGCTATTTTGGCAAGGTCTGACAGCACCGATGTGGTAAAGGATTTGAAGTTGAGCTTGCCCGTTGTGGCGAAAGTAGCCACAGAGTCAGTCATGCTGTCAAACAGACTTCCGGCATAACTCGCCATCTGGCTGTTTGCATAGCGGGCGCTGTCTATCCAGTTCAGCGTACCGCGCCGGAATCCCTTCCCATAATCGTTTTCAAGAGCCAGACGGTCACTCACGCTTTTCTCGGTGATCTGCAGTTCCTGTTGCTTGGCGCTTTCCAGATCAGCCAGACGGGCCTGATACTCTGCAGATGTCTTATCAGTAAAATCTTTATCAAGCGCGATGCGGCGCTGGCTGAAGCGGTTCTCAATGGCAAGTTTTGCTTCAGCCTGAGCGGATTCCTGATCGGACTGACTGTACTTATCCAGGCTGGCCGCTGCTTCACGCTTCATCGCTGCAGCTTCTTCAGCCCATTTTTTGGCCTCACCCTGATATTTTTCAGAGACTTTACGAAGTGCAGCTTCACGTTCCAGCAGCACATTAGCCTGAAGCTGTGCGCGAATTTGTCCCTGCATGTTCACCAGACTCTGCTGGCTGGCATTGAGTGCCGTGCCTTTAAGCCCGGCAATTTTCTGATCAAATGCAACAAGCTGACTCTGCGAGCTAGTCATTTTGTCGTTTGTCAGCGCCTGCTCCTTCAGTACTGCGCTGCGCTGCTGGGCCTGCTCCAGCATTCGCTGGCCTTCAGTTTCACCAGTGGCCGCTTTGTGCTTGGGCTTTTTGGTGGATTTATCGTATTCGTCGTTAATCCCTTTCAGAATGCGCTTGTAATCTGCAGAGTCAGGAGAATAAATACTGTTATTAAGTTTTTTAAGTGCCGCAGCGCGTTTTTCAACAGCGCTGGTTCCTTCAGTCATATAACTTTTGAGGTCCGCAGCATTTTTTAAGCGCTCATTTTGAGCAGCGGCATAGCCCGCTTTACTGGCTGCAATATATCTTGCCGAAGATTCGTCGTAATCTTTTTGCAGTTTCTGAAGATAACGAGTGTTATCAATCGCTGTACCGAGTGCTTCTGCAGCCTGGTTGCCTGCCATCCCCCAAGTCTGACCAAGGTTGTTAACCTGAGTTGAAGTTTTATCAACTTCAACGCCCAACTCTTTTAATCTTCCCTTCTCTGCTTCTATTGCGGCCTCAATCAGTAGCTGACTAGCCTGTGCAGTCTGTCCGCGTTGGCTGAGTGCCATGACTTGATGGATAATAGAATCACCGAGCGCCACTCCTGAAGCGGTAAGTTTCTCCATGGCAGTGACAGGATCGCCCCGAAGTGCAGAAAGGCTTTTCACCAGGTCATCGGCATTTCCACCCGCTTCTGCGTAAGCAGTGGCAAGTGTGGCGACCTGTGTCAACATCTGGCCGGAAAATCCCGCTTTTGCAGCAGCAGACACGGCAGTAACTGAATTCTCCGTGTCTCCTAACTCTCCATTCAGTCGTTTTAGATCGGTAGCAGAAATTAGGGAGGATGTACTCAGGTCCAGCGCGGCCGCATTAAGCTTTTTAGTCTGCTCTTCAGCTTTCTTAAACTCGTTGTAGATTAACGTTCCGCCAGCAGCAAGCACACTCAGGCCAATGCCAACAGGGCCACCCAGCAAGCTCATTGCGGAACTCAAGGCTCTGCTGCTGGTCGCCGCTATTCTCTGCGAAACCGTCAGTTGTGTGTTGGCCGCAGCTGCCGCCTCGGTCGCGGCAGTTAGCGCTGCTTTCCCCTCAGTTTCAGCCAACTCGGCTGCAATAATCGCTGCTTTTGCCGCCTCCAGCTTTTCCACACCAGACTCTTCTAGGCGCTCAGCTTCAATGATCGCGCGTTCATTTTTAAGGTGCTCTTCCTGATAGCTGAGACTTATCCCGTATTGTTTGTTAACCTCAGTTCGTTTGGCATAATAATCATCCAGGGCGATAGCTTCTTCACGCTGTGCAGCCGCAGCCACAATTGTTTCTTCAGCTATCGCAGCTTTACTGATTGCTGCCTGCTTTTCTGCCTGCGCCACGCTGATCTGCTGCTGGGCAGCTGATGCCAGTTCCTGCGCAGCCTTACGGGCGGCTTCCTGCTGGGCCTGCCAGCCGTCTGCGCTGCCGTCCAGCTGACCTTTGAGCGAATGAACAGCGGGGATTAGCGCATTAATGATTGTGCTGCTGGCAACGTTACTGCCCGCAGCCACTTCATGCAGTACAAAGTTAAGCTGGCCTGCACCCTGAGTTACTCCAGAAAACTGATCTGCTCCAATACTCTGCCCGCCAATTTTCTTTGCCGCCTCTACCGTTTTGGCAATAGCAGCTGATAGCTCATTGGCCTGAGCTTTAGCCTGGCTGTTAAAATTTTTGCTGGCCTGCCCCGCTTTCTGATATGCATCTGCGATCTGCGATTTGAACGTCGCAGAATTAAGATGCAGGGCAACCGACAAAGACGCTACGTCACTCATTATCCGAGTATCCTCATAATGTCAGCGCATTGTTTGTCGACCGGTGTACGAGATGGCGGTGCGGATGGTGCCGCAGGGGTGATGTCACAGGTCGGGTCTGTTAAGGAAAACCATGCCTCCCAGTAGCGAAGAATTTCAGCGGGAAGGCAGGCTATTTTGCGCGGGTCAGACTCCCCGAAGCGGTCAGCGAGTGAAAAGATCAGCTGAAGCCACGGGGAATCCATCAGTTTTTTTTTGCTTCCTCTAGCGTGCCGTAACTGTGGCGCTGAACCACTGTAAGCGCCTCAATCAGCGAGGCATAGGAGTGTGCTTTCATGAGCTCATCCGGTGCTGGCAAATCAGCAATCGGCTGTCCGTCTTCACTCACCAGCGCATTTAGTACCAGGGATGCGCCAGCCATTGCCAGCCCGCGTGTATTATCTTCACTGCGCAGTTTCGCTGCCTTATCTTCAAATTCAGCCAGTTCGTAAGCTGAAAGTCGACGGATAAAAAACTCACTGCCTAAAATAGTGACCGTCAAAGCATCATGAACGGGGCATAAAAGGCGTGACTTAAAGTCTTTCATTTAATTTCTCCATAAAAAAACCACCCCACTAGGGAGTGGTTATGTATAAAAAGGTTTCTATATAAAACTACTGATTTAAGTAATCCAATCACTGGCAAAACTCTTGCAGGCCTTTATAGAGAGCCCTTGTTCGCATTATCTAATTCATTTTGGCACTGAGTTCCATTTTCAAAGGTATACTGTAGGAAAATATACCCTTTAGAATCACTATCTGCTCGTGATTCAATATTTACATCACTTAATCTATTCTTTTTCATAGCATCATTTTTTGAAGTCCACTCTGCTGCAAGCGTTCGCTCTTTTTTTGCAACTCCCATCATCCAATACTCAGGTTCTTTCCATATTGAACCCGGAAGCACAATGTCAATTTTCTTACCATTACCATAAATAGAATCCAAGGATTTTTTTAATTCATTAAACTTTATTTGTAATGCTATACCGTAACTATCAGAGTCAATATCCTTACCCACGGCTCTAATTTGACATAAGCCAACTTGAGGTGAGATAAGTAGAGCGAAGGTCGAAAAATCATTATTACTCTTAGGTAAAGCTTCCGCCAGATAGAGGTTTGTTGAACCTTCAATAGGAGATAAATTAACCCCTGTCATATCTTCTATATTTTTCTTGGTTAACCCCTCCTGCAAACCAAATGGCCCATCTGCTGGCGGCAACAAATTATCCTTACTGTTCTTATCACTCACAACGGGAGAAGAAGATGGTGAATGACTTTTACCGCTGGTTTCGGATATCTGAATCGTCATCATGCCATATTTTGCAGCTAGATATTTTTGTTGTAGCATTGCTAAAGTTTGTTCTTCAGATGCAATGGTCGCCAATTTTATTGTCTGAACAAGCCCAGTATAATTTCCAGAGTCAGCCTTGTCAGAGTCAATTTTAGTTATCAAAGAACCCATCTCATTACTGATCTTATCGGCTAAAGCTGGGTCCGTCTTGGTCCCTTTGGTTTCAAAATCTATTTTTGCACCAGCTTCTAATGCATTTATTCTTTGCTGCAAAAGAGCTTTGTTTATTTCAAGGATTTCTTTTTTTGAAGTGATTAAATTTCTTATTAAACCCTGAGAATACTGCTGGCTTTCTGACAAAGACAACTCAATATCTTTTTCAGTCTTCGATAACTCAACCTTTAAGTTATCAACCAGTTTCTTCTCGCTATCATTTAATTTTGCTGGCCCACAACCTGACATCAAAATGGTTGACAGCATAACGACAAGTAATAGTTTTTTTCTCACTTTTTTATCTCCTTTAAAAAGTTAGCTAAAATCATAAGGCTAGCTGAACTCAAAGGAAAGCAAGAAACAGGCTCAACAATGAGCCTGATCAATGATCTGCTTATGTGGCTGGACCGAGGTCCAAATTGCTGATTAAGCTACCCTGGCCCCGCAAATCAAATGCCGAAGCGCCCTGATGCCTTCAGCGTTGTAGCGAAAGGCTTCAACCTGTTTGTTGCTGTGTGCTGACTTGTCCATTACCGTGATGCCGAACTGATCTGTCTTCAGGTTATTAGCGTTGGCAACTCGCCCAATTTTTTGCGCGGATACGCCTAGCATCTCCCCTACCTCTCGGGCGCTGTAGTAATGCTCTTCTACCTGAGGTAGCGGAAGCAACTCCATGCCAGCGGCATCATTAACAGCACGCGCCATCGCCGTCTGCTTTGCGATATCGCTCAGTTTTGGCATGAAAGATAGTGCGAGGTTCAATGCTTCAACTTCCATTTTTATTGCGCGAGCGCGACGATATTCTGGGAGGTATGACGCGGATTTTTGTGGCGAAACTTCGCCGGACTCAAGCTGACGCCAGCGTTTTGCCACCTTATGACGCAGCGGTATGCTGTAGCCGGTCATGAGAGTAAGTGTCAAATCCTGGTCGAGCCAGAATTCCTGATACGTGCGCCCGCGCTCGTCTTGGTAATCGGCCGAAAAGTCGGCCGATTGAATACTGAGCGCCTCGAACATTTTGCGACAGTCGTCCAGAACGTGTTTGTGCTGCTTGCCGGTCAATTTCGCAATCTCACGGCTCGACATCTTAGTGACAGATGATCTAGCATTTGATACAGTTAACTCAGTCATACGAACCTCGTAGTTGATTTGACGCCTGATAACCAGCAGCTAGACCCTGCTGGTTTTTCTTTTTCAGTAAAGCCTTGCAACTTCCCCCCTCTTCAATTGCTTTTCTGAACCTTCTTTTATTAGTTGCATGAACACACCTCCATCCTGAAAACGATCATGTAAGCGATCTGCTAGCGGCGATTCGATAGCCCTCAATGCTGGTTCTATCTGCCTCTCCCATGCTTCGTACATAAACTTGTAGTGGTCGGCCAGTGCATGAACGTTGTATGCATGGATCTCGCGCTCACTTGGACCTGACTGAACCGGCATGTTAACGGCAACTTCTCGATCCAAAATATCCAGCACCCAGCGGCGGAATTTTTTGGCAGCCGGAGTTGTTGAAAACATGGCTATCAGATGACAACCACGGAGTGAGAAAACACGTACACTTTTTTCACGTAAGTTATTGTTTATTCCATTGGTTATCATTTTGATGACCATTGACATGCTATTGGAAAACTCATCAATGTTGCGTGAGTAAATCGTTGATACGCTTTTGCTTGAGGCATAACCTAGAGCATTTGCTATATCTGCTGAAGTTAGCCAAATTCCAGAAACATTTTCTACAGGGTTAAGCATTACTCCGTGGAAGTCGAGATGTGACTTAGCTACAATGCTCATGTTGGTTTTCTCCAAGATTACTGACATCAGAGGCCCCGTTAGTGTTGACGCACTGCGGGGTTTCGCTTTTTACTGAATGACAAATTCACCTTTTTTTTCCATCTGCATAATCTTATCCATCAGGTAATCCATCATTCCCTGCGCAGAACGGTAAGTTCGCTTAGCGTTACCTTCAACGAACTCTTTTACTTCGGGACGCATCCGATAAGCCATCGGCTTGATCTCTGACTTTTTCTGCTCCATTATTCACCTCATGCACTTTTCATCTTCACACCAACACGGTGTGAGAAGATTATCATCAGGCAGACACAGTGTGTCAATATGAGTTTTAAAGATTCACATATGAAAATAGATGATTCATTTTGTAAACGCATTGCTATAGCCAGAACAGCACTAGGGCTGACTCAATCTCAACTTGCCGACATCGTAGGGATCGTACGCAGGCAAATTGCCGCATATGAAGCTGGAGATTCAAAACCAAGAGATAAGGTGCTGCGAAATTTAGCGGCAGCACTAGGCACATCCACGGAGTGGCTCTCCACTGGAAATGGACGAGGACCTGACGTAAATCACATAAAACGTACCGTAACAGTTCGAGAAATACCGGTTTTGTCATGGGGCATGGCTATGACTCTCTTAGATAATGATACGTCGCCAGCGCATGGCACTCCTTCAATAAAGGACTACATTCCCGCACCAAGTATCTCGATTTCTGAAAATGCTTTCGCGATAGAAATTTCAGGTGATTCTATGGCATCTTCTGGTTCAGTCTCATTTCCTGACGGAACAGTAGTTATATTCGAGCCATATGAGGAAGCTTTTAGCGGAGATTTCGTCTTTTGTAAATTTGACGACGATTTCGCGACATTTAAACAATTGGTACAAGATCAGGGGCAGAAATTTCTGCGTTCCTTGAATCCAGCATACCCACTAATACCAATTAAAGATGTTGAGATAAAAGGCATAGCTATTCACTCTCAAACATCTCTAAGCAGGGCGTATCCTATTGACGCAGGTGACCCTGAACTATCAACATGCAAATCATCAACACTTCTGGCGAGTAAAGATTATGATTCACGGCTTAGTTCACTTGAAGATAAAATTGACCAGATACTAAAGACCATTAACAATAAAAAGCCCGCCTGAATCCAGATAGCAAAAACCCGGCTCAGTGGCCGGGTCTACTCCGCTAGCATTTGCAATTCCGCCGCTACATCCTGCAGATCATGAATTCCCTGTGCCGCCTCCACTATGAAGTCAGCGAACCCCTCATCTGGCGCGATCGACGAGCCATTCATGCCCAGAAAAATCATCGCAGCTGCTACCGAGGTGCGTTTGTTTGCATCGTTGAATCCATGCCCGCGAGCGATGGAAAGCAGTAAGGCTGCAGCCAGAACAAACAGGTCGTCTTCACTCTCATAGACATGGAGGTTTTCAACCCTTGCCACCATGCCCTCAATAAGACCAATATCCCGGAATCCCGGCAATCCGCCGTAAGCTTCTAACTGACTGTCATGGATCGCTATGACCTGGTCGACAGTTAAAAAGAAAATCATTTATCGGCTAGTTCCCTGAAAAGATCCTGATTCTTTGGCTTACCCATAACGCGAGCAAGTGAAGCCTCAAACTTCGCCTGTTGGAATTCTGCAAATTGCTCAGCGGAGATCACCACAACATCCGGTGCAGAGCGGCGAGTGATAGTTACCGGCTGTTTCGTCGCAGTCTCAAAGACACTTGCAAGCTTCTGGCGAGCATCGGAGAACGGTATAGTCATCATGGGGATTACCTCTGGCAAGTGAAAATTATAGTTTGGATTGTACAATCCAAATCTTAAACGGGAGTTTATCACTTGCCAGGTTGCGTGAATACTGTACAGGTAGATCAACCAGCTTAAAGCATCCGAAGATCGCATTTTCCCTACGCATCAGGACGGGCCTCGTAGCCGAGTCGAAAAACCTGATCATTTGTCAGGATTCTCATTCTAAAACTTAAGCGTATATTGCCAATGGGTTTTTCCCTTACAGCAAATTTTGAAAAGGATAATCATGAAAAAAATTATGGTAGCTTTGATGGCGATCGCGCTGCTTTCACCTTCCCTCAGTTTTGCTCGCGGTGGTCACTACTCTGGCGGGCATGGCTCTTCCCACAAGTATGGGAAATACAAAAATGCACGTACGGGCGATCACTACGAAAAACGCCATTGATGTTGTTAAAAACCCGGAGATTAAATTCCGGGTTTATTTTTCATTTGATGAGATGTCGGAACGCTCGTCATGGAGCACTATACGAGCAGGGAAAGCCTGCCTGTTTTGACCTGCAAAGATTCGGAGATTGCCATTTGGCCAGTAACCGGCTGACTGACCATCTAGCGTCTGAAGTGAGATGCCGTCATCTTTGAGAAAGATAATCAGCGTTTCGCTTAAGTTCATCATACAAACCTCACGGAGAAAAAATGGACGCACGTGTATTTATGGAATATTACACTGCCATTGATGTTAATGACCTGCTTTTAAAAGCAGCAACTATTGATGATGATGTAGGAACCACTCTAAGACTACACCTTATTAGCGAGCGCCTCATCGAGTCATGGATTTGTGCATGCTGCAATAACGCCGGATTATTCGGGCAGGATAAGAATCGCGTTCTGGTTGAATGCAGTGCAAAAATTGAGATGGCTATAAATCTTGGGCTTCCTGAGCACTTAGGGAAGGCTTTCAAGGTTCTTAATTCTTTACGAAACGACATTGCTCACAACCCCATTAAGAATTCGATTCCAGACTCTCGCATACAAAGCTTTGCTGAAAAGACTGATAATCACATCAGGCTTTCATCAGATGTGACGCTTTCAAAGCGATATGTGACCGTTAACAGCCCAGATGGCAATGAGGTCGCAACGGTTACTATGGCCTCTGATAGCTCACAAAACAGGCTAAAACTCTGTCTTATTTTTAGCGTGCTAATGCAAGAGATGATGAAATTCGTTGCAAGCAAGCACGATAAGCAGTGGG
Organism: Pantoea sp. F_5; assembly: GCF_008631595.1. NCBI lineage: Bacteria > Pseudomonadati > Pseudomonadota > Gammaproteobacteria > Enterobacterales > Erwiniaceae > Pantoea > Pantoea sp. F_5. Next base: position 216,102 of record NZ_VWUO01000001.1, on the reverse strand, counting down.
ATAATGATTTCTCCCAACATCAATATTCATTCACTACAAATACAACTGACAGTACTAAGCCCACCTGAGTGGGCCAGTAATAAGCACTGATCATCTGTGAGGATTCCGCAGATTGATTGTCAGGCAGAGCTGGTCACGTTGAAATTTGCATTTGTCCGACCAGGAACTATCGGCCTCAGCTACCCGGATCATCCACTCCCCAGGTCAGGTTGTTCTGCTTACCCTTCACGGTAATCTGAATCACCTCACTGGCTGGTGCCGTGATTTCATTCATCTGCCAGCCAGAAAGCGCCATAATCATTGTGGCGGTTCGCCCGTTCGGCAGCTTGACATAGAATTGTACGGTCTGACGCTGCTGAGCAGCATTCAGAAATGCCGTAAAACTCTGGTTGGTCGGATCGTCGATAAAACCCAGTGACTTTTCCGGGCCTTCAGGCAGGTCGGACAGAAACTGTTTCTGGGTGTCGATCAGGGTGGTGCAGTCTACGAATGAACCTGTAGCACCGGTAGCACCCAGCGCTTTACAGTTAATCAGCGCCTGCATTTCATCGACGGTATCGCCTGATTTACCCCACTTAACCACCGTTCCTGCCGGAAGCATGGCGTATTCGGGTGAAGTTTTGTCTGTCATAGGTTATTACCTCAGTTAACGATTGTTCTGTATGCCCTCGCGGATTTGTACCGTAAGGATTCGCAAAATTTTTGCAGTGTTATATTCCAGCGCCGGACGCATAAAGGGCCGGGCAACCTGTTTAGAGGTGCCATATTCCTGCGCAAGCGCTTTCTGGGTGTGTTCTCGGGAGGGGCCAACACGGATAGTAACGACGGTGTTCCAGCGCTTATTTTTCATCCGGTTGCGGGAAGATACTTTTATGCTGTCGCGCATGTGCGGGCCGGAGCTTTCCTTGTCGTAACCTGCATGCCGGCGCATATCCTCACTGACTATCTGCATAGCCTCTTTACCGGCTTCAGCCAGCACTTTAACCGCTACTTTTTCGCCGAGCGCTTCAAGCTGCTTTTCCAGCTCAGTAAGACCTTTCACTTCCATACGGATCATGTTGTGTCCTCGAAAAAATACAGCGTGAAGTCCCTGACCAGGCGGTACTGAATGCTTTTGCTGGTCAGTGTCGCTCTGTCCTGAACAATATTTCCTCTTTCCACATACTGAACCGGGTAACCGCCGATATAGCCATGCCGGATATCACGCCAGGCCGACCAGATTTTCCTTTCCAGAAGCACCAGATCGGTGTACTGGTCGATTCGATACATGGATATCTGGAAGCGCCCGGCGATTAAGCCGGTGCGTACCAGGCCGTCTTCTACCTCTGGATCAGATATGCGCTGGAAAGTAATGCCCTCCTGCAGCTCATCCGGTAATAGCAGCGGATAAACCGGCATGCCGCTGATGGCTTCCAGTTCAGATTTGATAGCGGCTTCAATCATGGCGCACGTCCCTTTCTGCTTTGATCTCAACGCGATCAGGTTGAGTGCGGTCTACAGCAACAACCGTGAACGTGGCGTCTTTCCAGCAAATTTTCCAGTCGATCTGGACGTCGGCACGTGGGCGCAGCGTAAACAGCCATGTCTCAACGACCTGGGCCTGATCCAGCGTGCGAATTTTTCTGTTAGATTTGACGTCAGCCTTTGCCCAGACAGTGGCCACATCGATGAGCTTTTCGCTCAGGACCTCACCAAGGGGACCGCGTGTAGTATCACGACGCTGCAGCGTTACACGCTTGCTGAGTTCACCTGCGAGAATGGAAGACATAAATCACCTCAGATAATGGTTGGTCGCCGCAGATCATAAATCAGCATCGTCACTGACAATGGCAACTCCCCCTGCATCAGCTTATCGGCATCTTCGCCGTTCCGGTTGCGATCGAGATAACCGAGCAGGACCAGTAACGCGGTCTGAACTCTCACCAGTGGCTCACCATCAACGAGAGCACCCTTGTCATTCACAACCAATTCACGACTGCCCTGTATATAAGAAAGCAGCGCCGCACTACCTGCCTGTATTTTCAGAGTCAGATCGGTGTCGCCCGCATCTTCATCGATCCTCAGATGCTCTTTTGCCTGATCCAGGGTGACAAGCTCAATCATGTTTTATCTCTCCCGTCCCGTCCCCGCTTAGCGGCCAGCGTCCAACCTGTCGAGCCGGTTTCTCCGGGCTTATCCTGAGTTTTAGTGTCGCAGTGCCACAACGATCCACCCCAGGTGACCGTATCGCCCGGCAGGTATTCGGTATCGGCTTTGAAAACCCCGCGATAGAGCATGACTGGCACGTTGAAAGTCTTATTCTCATACTGACCGCTGGCACGATTGACGATGACGTTAAAACAACGCCGCTCATTGAGTGAAACATCTACATCGGACACACCGTCAACCACGCACTCCCATCCACGCATACCAAACGTTTTTTCATACGCTCGCCACAGACCACCATTGTGGGTAGCCCATGTCCCACGCGGATAGCTTTTGCTTTCATCAATGCCAGGTAGCAGCTCCAGCGACAGCGCATCACGACCGTCCTGGGGTACCGGCAGGCTCGCCACCGCTTCACTAACCGCCTGCTTCAGCGCATCAGGATCGTAGTCTTTACCGTCGCGGGGTGCCGGAATGTCAGCAACAGCTATGCTTACCAGCTCTTCAAGCATGGGCCGCACGTCATCAACGGTGACGCTGGTGCCGTCCCTGGGTGCCGGCAGGCTTGCCACCGCTTCACTGACCGCCTGCTTCAGCACGTCCGGATCGTAGTCTTTACCGTCGCGGGGTGCCGGAATGTCAGCAACAGCTATGCTTACCAGCTCTTCAAGCATGGGCCGCACGTCATCAACGGTGACGCTGGTGCCGTCCCTGGGTGCCGGCAGGCTTGCCACCGCTTCACTGACCGCCTGCTTCAGCACGTCCGGATCGTAGTCTTTACCGTCGCGGGGTGCCGGAATGTCAGCAACAGCTATGCTTACCAGCTCTTCAAGCATGGGCCGCACGTCATCAATGGTGACGCTGGTACCATCCTGCGGCCGGGGTAGCGCCGCAATAGCCTCGCCAACCATTGCTGCGACATCAGGCAAAGGTGGAGGCTCGGGTGGGGTGATCGCCGATAAAGCAGATGCTACGAGCGGCGCGAAGTCCGGTTCAGGCGCGTCTTTGAGTGACTGAATATCATTTGCCAGTTGACGAAGGCACTGTTCAGTCGCGCCTTTGTGCTCCTGTAGTCGCTCTTCAAAATCATTGCGCATTTCGCGGAGTACCAGGCCAAATTCCTCTCCCAGCGCTTTTATCAGAGAAAGTTCCCGTTCGTTCATTTTTTGAGTAGCCCCCTGAGCATTGACCGGGTAGCAGCAGTTTCGACGGCTGACAGGGCTTTATCCTGGCTGGCCTCCGGTGCTGGCGGTGAGTCTGCATTCTTACTGCCGAAGGGATTGTCCGACGCGTCGCGCCGTGCCAGCGCCTCGAGGCTGTAGTTTTGCTGCTGAAGATAGAGTGAGTCGCCACCGGGCACCGCAGGAAGATTCTCACTGCGCCGGGCCTCGTTGGGCGTAAGAATAGTGTTTTTAACACCTTCACCCAGCGTTTTAAGGCGGCGTTCGCTATCCATACGCAGCAGCGCGTTAACGTCAAATTCCGTGCTGCTATTACCTTCAAGCTCAAAAGCCTCATCCAGGAGTATTTCAATTGACTCAATCAGCGTCTGAAGACACTGTGAGTAATACTGCTGTTCCTGAGCCTCGATGTTGTCGCCAGAAGGCATGGCACCGATCCCAATCTTGTAGGCCGGGACATGAAACGTGGAGCAGACGATCTGCGCCGTCATGCTGAGTTGTTCAACGGTCTGGGAATCCACAGCCGACACTGCAGCCGGATTATATTTTGCACCGTTACTCAGTACGGCGGTTTTGCCAGCATTCTCACCTGAATAGCCACTATCCCAGCTGGCTTTAATTAGCTTCGCGTTTTCTTCACTCAGCGATCCCGGCACCTCAATAACACCACCCGGCCGGCTGCCATTGCGAAAGAAATGAGCGGAATTCTCCTGAATATGGTGCCCCTGCGTTGCAGCAAGTCCCGCTGCATATATCGGGGATAGTCCGATGAGCGGATGAAACAGACAGTTAAACCGGTCGTGAATGATTTCTCTGGCCGGTACGGTTATCGTCGTTTCAACGCCGGTCATATTGTCCGGGCTGATTTGGTAAAAGACCGATCCATCATCGGCGACCAGCGGCGTAACTTTGTGCCAGTCCAGCAGCCGCAGTTCGGTAATGTCGCCGCGGCTGTTACGGATTTTCAGGGCGATAGTATTGCCATGACAGAGCTTGGAATTGATCCAGTGTTCAAAAAACTGTATGCGGTTCTGAAAAGCATTAGGCCTTTTGCAGAGAGCAGCCGTTTTGCCTGTGGTGAGCTCTTTTTTAACGCCCTGTGAATCGCTCTGCATTAAACGAAGGGGCATTTTGGATATATCGCTGGCTATAAGAGAAATGCAGGAAAATACCGCGTAAAACGACAGTACGGTGTCCTGATTAATCTCAAGGTTTCGCTGCCATGCACCGGCAAAGGGCTCATGAACGAAGCCAAACAACGGTGTCCACCCACGGCTAACTGGCTGTTGCATCGCCTGCTTTTTTCTGAAGGGATTCCACATCAGCTCCCCTCCGAATCAGTCTTTTTTTTCCTGATGCCGGGTCGTTTTCCGGTCACATACTCGGCCTTACCGAGCAGAACAAGTACCCTGGCGCACTGGTCATCCACAAATTTCACCTCCCCTGAACGGGAATCATGGGTATGCTGCAGATATCTGATCCTGACCATGAGTTACGGCGGGGTTTTGCCCCGCCCTCCTTTACCTGATTAGCTACCCTGACCGGTGCTGTAGTTGACGCCGGAGATAACCGCTACCGCAGCAGTGCGGCGACGCTTCCAGTTGATCCAGCGTTCGGCACGGATAGCCACGCTGTTTGTCTGGAACATGGAGACCATTTCAGTGGCGGTGGGCGTTCCGCTATCGCCAGCAGGCTCGCTTTCCATCTCCAGCGATGCTTCACGGGACATATCCACAGCAACGCCACCGTCATCCGCCAGATAAATATCCGGCGCGTTGACCAGCACCAGCAGATTTCCCACGTACTGAGAAACGATCACAGGAAGTCCCTGGAAGGTGCCGCCCAGCAGTGTCATATCCGGGTACTCCTTCTGCCCCAGCGCATTTTTACGCATGGACAGCGCCAGGGCAGTTGTACTCGACATAAGCCAGACCGCGCCATTCGGCTGAAGGTTTGCAGCCACAAAAACACCGAATGCAGCAGCAGCATCTTCATCCGGAATACCGGTAGAAGGAATCGCCGTGATGCCGTTTGTCACCGAAGCCGGGGAAACACCCGCAACCTCAGCTTTTGAAGGGTTGATAAAATCGGTGTCCAGCCGCGCAATCACAGCTTCTGCCAGCGCATTTCGCACCAGCGCATCAGCTGCAGGATTTGAGAAGCGGATCAGCTCGTCTGTCAGGACAGCAATCGCCGCAACCTTCGCAAAACTGAATGTAATGGACTCAAAGTCAAACTTCGTCAGCGGCTTGGCTTTACCCTGTCCAACCCAGCCTGCCGAGCCGCCGGAAGTCTGTGCAGGAATGCGGATGTTAAACGGAACCTGACGCAGCGAAGGAATATTTCCCTGCCCAAACCGGCCGATGATCGTCTGCGGACGCAGAAACTCAATGAAGTCCTTTGCATAATCCTGATATTCAACCAGTGCGCCCGCCCAGACAGGATCGGTCGTGGTACCCGCGCCAACGGCAGACTTGAGTACATGATGAAGCTTTGAGTCATCCGGATACTGCTTGCGTGCAATCTCCAGCGCTTCAGAGCGACTACCATTTGCCGCAGCCAGCGACTTGGCGAAGCGGGCAAAGGCAATCCCTTTTTCCAGCGTCTGTTCCACGCGGATAATTGAAGGTGCCCCCGTTTTGATGGAGCTGACCGCTCCGTTTGCAGCCTTATCGACCGGCTTGGCATTAGCGGCCAGGCTGGTTTCCATGTCACGCAGGCGCTTCAGATGAGCATCAACGGATTTGATTTCTGCGGACGTATTGTCGTAGCTCTCTTCTTCCTCAGCATCCAGAGTACGCCCTTCTTCAGCCGCTTTGGACATCACTTCATCAAGTGATGCTGCCAGCGCTGCACGCTTCGCTTCAAAGCTCTTAATTTGTTCTGCTACGTTCATCAGATTGTTTCCTGTTTTGGTTTTGGGTGCTGTAGCGCCAGCGGTTTTAGCGTTTTTTACCACCGGTTTCTTATTGCCTGACGCGGCGAGAAACTGTCGATCAAAAGATTTAACGGTATCGATAGAGCATTCGGCGTTTGCCGGTATGGTCACTGCCGATACTTCAAGCAGGTCCCAGGACAGAAAGCGGATGCCACCTTCATCCAGGAATGAGTATTCAATGGGCCGGAAACCGATGGAGAGTCCCCGCACCAAACCCGCCTTGATTGAAGTCCAGGCCTCATCAAGCCGCGAGGCCAGTTGTGAGGGCATATCTGGTGTGGGCTTGACCAGCTTTGCGGTAATTTGTAGCCCTTCTTTTACCCTCGCAGGCGTGCATATGCCTATGGGTTGGGTGCTGTCATGCTGCCAGAGAAACGGCGTATCGTTGCGGAACTTTGCCCCCTCTGACTCCAGGATGTCACCGTCACGGTCCGGTGACGGTGTGGAGGCGATGCCGGTAATAATCCGATCATCCTCGTTTACCGATTTCACCGTCATGAGAGTGCAGGCGTGCTTGAGCGCCATTAATTGCCTCCTTAAATGAAAAAACCCGCCGAAGCGGGTTGTCTGCAAATCATCTGGTCAGATGAAAAATACCTGATAATCTTTCTTTTTTGCCTCCGGGTTCAGCGCCATCAGCGACACGGCATTAAACAGCGCCATGAGGGGATCGATTTTGCCCTTACCACTCGCCTGCTTGGTGATCAGAATGGCGTTGCCTTTGGGTTCAACTCTGGCGTTACCCACGCACCAGGCCATAAGCGGCTGGCCTCCATGAACAAGCACGCCTTCAGCCAGTTTGCGCTCAGTGGTTTTTATCGCGCCACCCAGCCGCCAGCCCTGACTGACTCCGACGATATCATCGGCCGGGATTCCGGCCTCAACCAGTGCGTCCAGAATCTGTCCTACACCTGACGGGTCAATCCCTATTTTGTCGAGCAGTTCGGCCTCGTAAATTTGTGCAACATACGCCGCCACTTCTTCGGTATCCTGCCCGACGTTCTTAACGATGGTCATATCCCCGGCACCGCAAAAGTCGATAAAGCGGGATTGCTCACTCTTTCGTCGTGAAACCGCGATCTGATGCCCCCAGGCATGACACCAGCAGAGCCACTGGCGGCTCTCTTTATCCCGCCCGATCACACTCAGTCCCAGCAAATCATCAAGGCCGCCACCGTCAATGCCGACAGTGACCACTTCCGCCCGCCTGAGTATTTCATCAAACGTCACCCGCTGAGCCTGCTGTTCCCATACGTCAACGCCCGCCCAGCGATCGCTGCGCAGGTTTAAACCAATTTCGATATTAAGATGCTTGGCAAGAAACTGCTGCAGCGTACCGTCTGAACTGTTGCCGTATTTAAGATATTCGCTCTCAAGCCAGTCCTTACTGACCGAACGCCCCATATTCGGGTTGGTGACATAGAAATTTTCAGGATGCTGCCAGGCTTTGGCCTCAAGCATGGCTTCCGGAAATTCGTACAGAATGCCAAGCGTTTTAGGATCGCTAATTTTGCCATCGCGCACATCACGCCAGTAGTTCAGCTTTTGCTTAAAAATACCGGCCGGCGGCTCATCACTTTGCGTGGTCAGGTAGATTACCCAGCCCTCATTTCGTGAAACCTGCCCGCCCAGTGCCTCCATGAACATGGATTCGGCCTTACTCTGCTTGCCGAACAGCCAAAGTTCATCAACCAGAATGCGGCCCGACTTTTTACCGGATACCGTCTCTGCATCAGCAGCAACCACTTTCAGGCTGTTTCGTGTAACGCGGTGGGTAATGGTACGAATGTGATCCTGTACGTGAAATATGTCTGAAAGCTCTTCGTCAGCACGGATCATGCTGGCGGCGGGCTTGAAACTGTTATCAGCGACCTCTTTAGTGGGTGCCAGAATCAGGTGTTCTTCATCTTCCCGCCAGCACAGAATCAGGGCCGTCAGCATAATCCCGGCCGCGATAGTACTTTTGGTGTTCTTCTTGCTGATAAGCAATCCATACTCACGGATCAGCTGATTACCCGTTTCGGCATCATAACCACCGAAAATGACAGAAACGAAATCGAAAACCCATTGCTCCGAGCACTCACCAAATGTTGGCTTGCCCGGCAGGTCTGATACACGCAACTCTTTAAATATTGACAAGGCATGCTGGGCCACATCAGGAAATATTGGCGGCGGGATGATGGATTGCCGATTGATCAGTTTGTCTTCCCACCCCGGGCAGGCCGTTGACCATTGTGGCATTTTTTACCCTCTATTACTGACCACCAGTTTCGGCGGTGTCAGGCCTGAGAACTTACTGGCGACGGATTTAGCTGCTGCCAGTTTTGCATCCTTTTTGCCCCCTTCCCCCTTTTTGCTATGAATGTAGGGAAGCATGGCTTTTGCAGCATCCTTGCGGGTATCAATATCCTCGTGCTGGTCGTTCATCACCGCCTTCAGGAACTCAAGCGGGTCATCATATTCACCGACCGCAATAATGGTTTTCGCAGCGGATCCGGGGGGCGGGTTTACCGCTGGGGTATTAACTTTTTTCCCCAGTGACGGCACATCATCAACGTCAATTTTTTCTTTCTTTTTGCGTGCAATAAAGGCGATGACTTCCGGGTCCTTAGCAAGCTGCGACCCCTTAGATCGAGCGGAGTTTGCAGAATACCCAGCCTTTATAGCCGCATCTTTTTTCGACATACCGGAAATCAGCGCCAGCGCGAATTTTCGCTTCTGGGCTGTTAACATGTTTACACCCTCCAAACGGGGATATTTTCTGTGCGTGAGGGGGAGCGCGGTGTCGAAGGCGAAAGGGGGTGAGGTTCAGAGGTACCCCCCCCCACCCTGACCAGCCACCAGCCAGGCCCGTCACGGACGTCTGGACGGCGGCGTGGCTCGTCTGCTACCTCCACCCTGCCGCGATGGTGGATCGCCACCACCGCAGCGACATCCCTCATAGCGCGACGCGGCTTTTCACCCTGCTGATATCAATAATTGCAAGTTCATGCTTGCTTCACACAATCGTTACTGATGCACCGATATCTTCCGCTGGCACATGATGCTTCAGTGCTTCGCTGTCGGGCTGTCCGGATGCGACCTCTCGCAAGGACTTATCCCTGTGACACTCAATGCAAAGGGTCCAGAGATTATCTTCATTGTTGCTGCCACCGAACTGCAGAGCGATACGGTGATCCAGTTCGCTGCTATGCAGATCCACAACGCGCTGGCACATGCAGCAGTGACCACTGTCACGCACATAGATTCGGCGCTTCAGGTTCATCCTGGTACTGCCGCTAATGCGCCGCGCTTCACCGTACACTGGCTTGATGCGCCTTGTATCGATGGCTTTAAGCCTCGGCTGCAGGGTCTTCAGCTTAGCCATAAAACCTCCAGGCTCTGCGCCGTTCTGTCCGGAGAGCAGCATCAGGATGACGCTCGACCGAATCTCCGTCTGCATGATCCACCAGCGACCAGCAGGGGTAAATGACCACACCTCCATAGGCATCGCCCACAGCAAAGTCGGCGGGCTTTGTGACGTCCCATCGTGCAAGAATCCGTGGGATGCTGGCAGGCGGGGGGCTGTAGCAGACGCCATGAATTAGCCGTTTCATGGTGATGTAGTCTGTCTGCCGTTTATCGCTCTCGATAAGCTTCATCGCTATATCAAGCTGGTATTGAGGCGGCCTTCCGGTACCCAGATAGAAAGAGCACAGATCATCAGGAAATCTTGCCAGCCAGCCAGCAACCTTGTCTTTGAAACCCTCCACCAGCACTGCGTCATCTTCAATGATGACTACTCTGCAGACCTGCTTATTTGCCCACTCAAGCGCTCGACGGTGATTCCAGTTTGCTCCATGCTGATACTCATCAATAATCAGATGTGCCTTGAGCGACTTCGCCAGCTTTTCTGCCGGGTGCCTGCGTGAATGGTGACCGACGATTACATACGTTATGGCTTCGATCATTCATTAGCCCTGGTTACTATAGGGGTTCAGCCCGCCTGCGTTTGGGGCGCAGGCGCACACAGCAATAATGAGGGATGGCTGATTACCTCTGAAAAGGAAATGGTATGCATTATCTACACAAAAGAATGCAACTCAATGAGGGCGATACTGTTGTCGTTAACTGCTCTCATCAATGCAATATCCTTATGACGACTGACAGTAATTTTAATAGCTACAGAAGCGGCCGTAGATTTCAGCATCATGGAGGTGGCGGTTTTTTTAAGCGACTTCCGGCACACCTTCATGTTCCTTATTCTGGCTACTGGAACATAACGCTGGATCTCGGGGGCGGTTCAGCCAACATCGAATACGGTATTAACGTTATTCCAGCTTAAGGCCTCCCCTTTGGCCTGAGCTAATGCATCCTCAAGGGCGGCAATGATTTTTTGCTGAGTGCCGTCCTTTAAATAACCTTTTGATGCAATGCCCAACTTATTTGCAGTATCACGCATCCAGATGACGTTATCGTTTTCTGAGATTTCAATCTTCATCACTCTCTCCCGCCTTTCGGCTTATTTATGTTGCCACCAGGCATAATCTTTTCCTATGCCGTTTGACTTGAACACAGTATGAACGCGGGGTCCGGTCACCAGCCTGTCGCTGTAGCGGTGTGCAACTATGGCAAACGCGATCATGTCCCCGATAGCGGACGCTGCACCTTCCTTTTTCCAGCAGCGCAGTGATTCGATGTGGTAATACAGTCGGACGATGCCGTGAGCAACAGCCATCACTTCAGCGCGACTGCCGCCAAGCAATCCGGCATTAAGCATCAAATCCTTTCGGTGTTGAGTCAGGAACTGCTGATAACACGCTTCTGGGTGATTGGCTGCTGCCCAGGCGTCAGCATAGGTTTTCGGCTCCGAACCAACGTAAATTTTACCTGGCTCCATTTCCTGCCAGGGTTCATGAAGCATTTCTACGTCTGTGCCATCGGTACACCAGACCCAGCGGTATTCCGGGTGATCACGCAGATGCTGGTAAATGTGCAGCCAGCGCCGGAAATAGACGTTCATAGCCACATCCGGTACGCGATGAAGCGTTGCGCCTGCAGGTGCTGTTTCAAGTTCATCCACCAGCACAACAGCATCAGCGCTTTTTACAGATGCGGCCCATTTGCTTAGCAGGTCTGGGGTTGCCGCCATTTTGCTGCCGCGCTGCGGGTCTGGCTGACTGGTCAGTAGCGTGGTGATAACAACGTTACGCTGCTGACGATACTCAACATAGCCGGTGTAAAAACTGTCCCGGCGGTGACTATAGATAACTGAGTTTTTTGCCACCAGTGCCTGCCGCTCTGCTCCCGGTAGCGACCGGTCAACGGTTTCATGCTCATCGCATGAATGAATCAGCCTTTCAGAACCGACTACGTCAGCAAATGCCCAGCTTGTCAGCCCGGCGTTATGAATGCGCAGAGCCAAATCAGGATGCTCATACATGCCTCGCCCATAAACAGGATCGAAGCCGCCAACTTTATTTACTGCGCTGCGATGGTAATACAGCATCACGCCGCGCTGGCCTGTGTAAGCAATATGCTGTGCATCCTGAAAGAGGATGTTCATGTCTCTGAGCTTGCGCGGGCCGGCAAGGTCTAGGAACTGATAGGCCAGATGCGGCTCAGGAGAATCGATGTAAGGCTGATGCCAGTTTTCTGCGACTGGCCAGGCGTCATCGTCCCATAAAAATAATTGTTCGCACCCAGCGTCCATTAATGCTTCAAGACTCGCGTTCTTTGACGCTACAATCCCCTGTGACATGTCATGTCGAATAAGTCGGACCCCATCAGGGACCGTCACTGGCTTTTTGGACCCGTCATCTATAACTACCACCAGCGCACCGTATGGCAGATACTTAAGATGGTGTTCCAGGGCGCGGGATAGTACTTCGTGTCGATTGTGGGTGGAGATTGCTATGCCGATATTGGAAGTGGGATTGTTTGCTGGCGCGTATTTTACCCCATCAATAACAACGTTCATGTCAGCCTCACCGCTCCACGTCCCGGACAACCACTTCTTTTTTGAAACAGATAACAGTTAGCCAACTCCATTTGGTTAATGCTGCAATCAAAAGTAGTGGCTTCGTGTAAGGGCGAAGCGTCCACTTAATCGAGTATTTAAACGTAGCCATTTAGAATGTCCTGCTAAAAGTAAGGGTGTCAGCGGGCAAGCAATTTTAAATTAATTCTGCATTATCGAGCATTCCCGGAGGAATGCTCTGTAACACGAACTATCAGACCAGCTTTTTAGCCAGCGCGACGACATCTTCAAACACCGATTCCACGTCGTGACCTGCTACTTTCAGCAGTTCTTTCACTTTCGCCAGCACAGCATCAGTGTTGCTGCTGTTATCGACTGTGTCGTTTGTATCAGTGTTCTGTTGATCGTTTACATCATTCAGCGGTTCGGACATTTTCAGTTCTCCAGTAGTGACTTTTTTGACGCGTCGTTTCGCGCCTCTTCGGAATGCTGAATGAATTTCTCATCCAGCTTTGCTTTCAGCTCATCAATCTGAGCCTGAAAATGGGCTTCAGCCTGTTTCCATGCATCTCGGATGGCTAATAGCTCAGTAGCGGCCTTAGCCGGCGCGTTCTTCCATCGAAACAGGCCAACCATATAACCTGCTATGAAACCCAGGGCGAGCGCAGCCAGCGCCCATATAATCGGGACGTTAGCACTGAACATTCATATTTCCTTATGAGGAATTTATTGGGGGGATAATGCTGGTGCGAATCTTGAAAACTTTATTTTGATGAGGGCTATTGTTCGCTTAATTTCTGCTTCAACAAATAGCCTTCCAGCGGCCAGATTTTCTGGATAGCGTTCTCGCGCGCAATCTGACGACCGATTTCAGCGTCGAAGTTCTCCGGACTGGCGCAGGCACTTTCACCGGTGACGCTGAACCCGTTTTTCAAAGTCAGTACGCAAAATGTCAGACATGATAGTGATGCAGGGGCATCGCGCGGAGTTCCGTACGCCCCATTAACACCATCCTGCGCAGTAAAATAGTGCTCACTGGAAATGACACTACCGATGTGTTCGGGAGTCACTCGCGGTGCGGTTTTGCCTTTGGCCTGAATTGCCTGTTCGATATCTTTGTCTGACATTTTACCACCTGTTAGTTACCGGCATTGCTGCCTGATTTATGGCTTAACCTTAATAACGCAGGTTGAGGACTGGCCCAGCATGATTTCCACCAGCTGGTGCGTGCCCGCATCCTCAAACGAAATCGTATCGCTGCTGCCTTCTTTGTCGTGACTTACCCGGCCAGTTGATATGCCGTGATAAATTTCCTGATGATAATTCCAGCACTGGACTTCATGAGGTGAGCCAAACGCCGTGAATTTTGAACGGGACGCATCGGTGCAGCCGGCAGCAACCGCACACAGCGCTATAACAAACAGTATTTTTTTCACAGTCTGACCTTTTGGTTATCTGAGACACTCGGTCTGCACATACCCCTGCAGATATTTCAGCTTTTCCCGGTCACGGATGATGCCGGCGCGGATGTCGAGAACGTTTCGTCGAGAATCTGCAGCGAGTTCGACGGCGGCTCCATCGCCCAGGCTGCCGGCCCCTGTCGCTGTGCCGGTACCGGACACGGGGCATTTTGCGTGGACGTACATGCGGCGAGTACCAGCGGCAAGCTGGCGGCGAAGAGCATCATTTTCAGATTCGGCAGCACTGAGCGCCTCCGTGTGGGTTTTATCGAGCACGGCCAGACGCTGCTGGCGCTGATTAATATCGGTGATGGTGGCTGCCTGCTGTCTGGCTACTTTCTGGAATTGATACGCGGTGGTGCGCCACTCGGTAGCTTTAAGCCGGTAGTGCGCAGCGACAGAAGCAGACAGGAGAGCAACAGCAAGAAGCGCGGCTATAAAATATTCTTTCATGCCTTAAGTGCCACCAGCGCCATCTGATAACGAGCTCTGCGGTCATCAAGGCCATTGGTACCGCCATTAATAATCTTCGTGACAGCCTCAATATCGCCGCTGTGCCTCATGCAACCTTTAGAGGAAAAAAACCAGGCAGCCGAACGTGCGGCATATTTTTCCTGCTCTAGCAGTTGCGGTACCAGCAATAAATCGGCAACAAGTCCGGCTGCGCAGTCGCGGTAATTATTGTGGCCGGTTATCTGGATCAACCCACGACCACGATATTTCCAGCCATCATCCTGACCGTTATTTCCCATGCGGGTCCCGTACACGATGTTCGCAATAGCCTGCTGCTCTGCCGGATGGTCTGCGGTGCGCCCGTACTGTTGTGCAGTGTCGGGAGTAAAGTATTTACCAAAGGTTGCAAGTAGTCCTTCCGGCGAATAATTCAGGCTTTCGGCGATGCGAGTAAATCCTGAGGATTCATGCCCCACCTGGGCGATAAACATCGCCTGGTCGTCAGCAGAAGTGATAGCAAATTCTTTCATCGCGGCGTCAATGTGCGGAAACCATCGCACGGCCAGTTCGTCGCTGATATTCGCCGCCTGCTGAAACTGTGTTTTATTCAATTTCTTTTTCCTTTTGTTCATCCATACCGGCACGGCGATAAACCAGCGCCAGGGCAATGTCGCGAAGGCGGTCAGCACCCACGAATCCAACCAGGCCACCGACAAACGCACCCGCATTGGGGGGCAGGCCGAAATATTCCAGCATGGCGGAAAGTGACAGCGCGAAGAGACCGCAGATCAGCGCACCGGTAATGGTGTAAAGACGCGGCTTCCCCGCACGAATGTCGTTCAGGGCCGATATAGTCAGTGCAGCGCCAGCCGCATATACCGAAGGCAGATAGGTCGCAATCCATTTCAAGGTCTGATTCGCTATATCGGGCAGGTGGTTGTCATTCATATTGCCTCCGCCCGTATGGCGGCAGATGAAAAGAAGAAAGCCACACGCCAGCCGTGCGCAGGTGCGCGATAAGATGCTGGTCGTGGCTTTCGTTATGGGTAAACAGATATTTCTATGACTTAAGTCACCAGCCATTACTTCATACTAAATAAAATCCAATCTCAGCCCGCCCGTGTTTGGGGCACGGACGAAAGTCACTTTAGAGAGATGGCTGATAACTCTCTGACAAAGGAGAATCATTATGGAAGGACTTGATTTTTTTAAGCCCTTAAGCTCACAGCTTGATAAAGTGTTGCCTCACCTTATCGGTCAAAAAGAAGTGCTGGATAATGTGTTACCTTATTATCTTGCTGTAATTGCAAAAATTTCGGGCAAAAGCCCGGATGAAATATTCGGATATAACGCCAAAGCACTTGAGGCTGTGTTTGGCACATCAAAAGCCGGCAAGAGTCATAAGGAACGTGCCGAATCAGAATATGCGTATCTGGTCCATGCTAAGGTACGGGAGATTTTTGATAAATTGCCAGGCAATGATGAGTCGTAACAAAGCAGGATAGGCACTGCTTAAAGTTGAGAGGCAATATCCTTAAGCGCCCGGGTTGCTTTGGTAATTGCCTCTTTTTCGTAATATGAAAGTGATTCACCGTCCACTTTTTCAATACGGCAATTCAATGTCAGTATTTCACCAAACACGAAGCCCCGTTGGCGCAGAGTAACTGTTGCATTAACCGACTCCCCTTCAGTACCTAAACTGGTTACAGCAAATTCATAATCTGTACTCATTTTAATTGTTCTCCATTTAGCTGGCCCGCCAGAAGGCGAGCCTGTTAATAGTGCGGGCGCTACCCCGCTGCGTTAGCGTGTTATATGGTGCCGGTTGCAGGCTTCGAACCCGCGACATCCTGATTACAGGTCAGGCGCTCTGCCATCTGAGCTAAACCGGCGAATTTAGATACAAAAAAGGCCCGCCGAAGCGAGCTCTCAAATAGTTTAGTGATGTTACCTATCCGCTAGAGGGTATGTGGAAGGTTTTATCCCTCCGCAGGGATAGGAATAAAAAACCTCGCTGGGTAGCGAGGTTTCAAATGCTATGTGCCAGTACGTTGTGACCAGTCATAACAGACTATCTTCTTTTTTACGTACGTAAATATCTTTATGCGGTCTTTACGATATTTTCTTTCTCGACATACCGATCCATTTCAAGCGGTATATCAAGCATCATCAGCATCCCATCAACTACGCCTTCCGCTTTCTGTAGCTTTTTACCAATATGCCCGTCAGAACAATTATGTTTGCGGGCAAGTGCCATAAAGGTCATGCCGAAGATGTAATAATCAAAAAGCAAATCATGCAGGTCCGAATTGTTTTTGTTAAGTTTTGCAATGCAACTGGAAATAATCATTGCGTCATCGTCGCAGCAGGCTGTTCGCGATTTAACTCTTGATGGTATGAGTCCTTTGAAGCCACCAGCAATACCGCTCCACTGTACATGTTCATTGTTGTTTGCCGCCCAGGCACCCCAGCGCTCAAGCACCATCTGAATATCACGCATTATTTCGCACCTCGCTAAACGTACCCGGAAACACTTCAACCACGCTTTCACACTGATTACCCCAGCAATCCCACCCATCAACGCTGGCGCGGGCAAATAATTCTATGCGCTGAACATCACCGTAAAGTTGCTCCAGACGATAGCGAGCCTCTGCGGGTTTCTCGCTATGCTCTCCCAGACAGGAAAAAATAACCTGTTTCACTGCGGCGCTGGCGCGGGGTAAGCCCGTTCCGCAGGTGGCAATCAGTAAGTCTTCTGTATTGGCGCGTGTATGGTTGCCGCCGTTCATGCGAGTCTCAGCATTGAGCATGTCCAGCAGATCGTTAAAATCAAACAGCGTTTGCTCTGCCAGCGCTTTATTGAATCGCTGTTCAGCCAGCTGGTTCAGTTTCACCCACGTCAGGCCCTTCATGGTTCTGACAGTGAAACCCCACGCCTCTGCCAGCTCACGTGCTTCCTGATTGTGTGTGCCGGTGTACCACATCGCCAGCACAGCATTATCTGCTGCAAGTTCCCAAACGGGCAGTCGCTTAAGTTCAGTCAGCGTCATAGTGCTGTAGTGATTTTTGGCTGCTCCATTACTGACTGTATTACCGTAAGACCACGGTGGATCGGCATAAATCAGTTGATAACTCATGCGGCTCTCTCTTTTTTCAGGGCTCTCACTTTATGGCGATAAAGTCGGGCTATTTCTTCGTAATCATTACGCCCGTAATGCTTCAGCTCATGTGGGCCAACAAGACGGTCAAAACGTGCCTGGCCGATTTTGGTTATCAGATTGGGCCTGTACTGGCTCAGATTTCCCGACTTGTGATTGTTACAGGCTGAACATTGCTTATGGCAATTGTCCTCGTCGAACCTCAGCTCAGGATTGCTGCCAACAGTCCGGTAATGCCCAGCGTGGTACTGCCCATCATGAAACCGACCACAACTGATGCATGGTTCCGCAGCGTCTCGTTCCCTGATGTAAGCGTTGAAGGCTTCCTGCGCTTTCGCCCGGAAATAACTTAACGGTTTAACCTCCAGTTTTCTGATTTTCAGCTTGTCTTTTTTATCCCGTTCGGCTAAACGCACTCTGGCGGCACGCTGATAGCTGACGGCACACACCGGACCACAGACTTTTTGCAGGTAGCGATCAGGTGTGAATACCGTCAGGCACTGTGGGCAGGTTTTGGGCTTGTAAACCCGCTTTTTGCTTTTAGTTTTCAATGGCGGCTCCCCCTGGGTGGGAATGTCAGCTCGTAGACGTCCATGCCATTCAGCAGAACATCATTAAAATCCCCTCTCTCAGGCCAGCGGATAGATACCATCTCCAGATCGTTCTTAGCGTGAAGGTTGGCAGACGCACATTCAAAAGCAGCTGCATGACCCGCAGCGTTATCGTCAGCATCAGCAAAGATAATCAGGTGCGTAACACCTTTCGGGACACGAAACTTTTTCATGAACGTGGTATTTAGGGTCGCCCAGGTGTGGCAACCAGTTATCTGATGACAAGCCAGCGCAGTCTCTATCCCTTCTGCAATACCGAGTGTGCTGGCAGATGGAAACATGCGGATCG
Source organism: Pantoea sp. F_5 (assembly GCF_008631595.1). Lineage (NCBI taxonomy): Bacteria > Pseudomonadati > Pseudomonadota > Gammaproteobacteria > Enterobacterales > Erwiniaceae > Pantoea > Pantoea sp. F_5. Next base: position 197,908 of record NZ_VWUO01000001.1, on the reverse strand, counting down.
CCACTGACCTGGCGTGATCCAGGTAACTGTCTTCCTGTAACTTCATCAGCTTTTTGGCTGCACCACCTGTGTGTGCCTTACGATCACCGTCCAGGAGAGTGCGGTGCAGATAACAAAGCTCACCCTTATCATCCGTTGCCAGCGCATACATCGACTGAAACTCTCTGCCAGCAGCACGCTGTTTATTGCAATAGCGAACCTGTTCGGCGGGTAATGCGTTAATCCCGCGATTCTTCAGATAACCCTCTGCACTGGTGCCTCGAAGAGGAACAAGACTCGCAAACTTACGACTGACAGTTAGCCGCTGTGTGGCAATGGGTGATCTGGCTTTTGGTATGCTGTCATGGCCCGGTGTGAACGTGTTGCCAATAAGCTGATCCACCTCATGTGCCAGTACCTTGAATTCTTTACCCGTGAAACCAGCAAGTAACGCCCAGCCATCACCCGATCCGCATGTGCAGATGTAAGAGCCAGAACCACCTTTATCGTCACAGCGGTATTTGCCCTTTTTGCCACATAGCGGACACTCACCCCTGAAATGATTTTTTCCGGTAACCGGTGGTAAACCGTAATATTCGAAAATCTCCGGCCAGCGGCCCATCGCCGCCTGTTTGGTGTTCATCAATGCCTCCCTACGCGATCAATGTCAGATTTGACGAATGAGGCGAGTGTTGCGGCATCGCTGATTCTGTCATTCAGCATTCTTGCAAGAGGGGAGTCAGCGGCTACCAGCATTGGGTACAACTTTTTACACCAGGCACGGTGAATGATATTCAGGTATTCAGCGACAACTTCGGCGTTATGAGATGCAGAACGCAGATCAGGTAAGGCAGGTTGAGTCAGCGCTGCTTCCATCTGGTTAAAAGCGTTGATGTAAGCCTCTTTGAACTGCGCAGCACGTTTGCCAGTGAAGCCCATAGCGAGGAACGCGAAGCCGTCACGGGTGATGCGGTAATACTTGGAGTCCCGACTTACCGCGCCAGCTCGGATGTTTTCTGTGTGAACGCAAAAATGCGTTGACATAAACTTCTCCGAACATTCAAGGGATTCAATTTTCCGAAGAACATCGGCATGACGTTTATGAAAATACTCTGCGATTGCAAAGGAGGTGGTAACGGCCTGGCCGTTGGTGACAGTAATTTTAGGTTGAGCAATAGCGGGGATCGTAGCCATGATGGCAGCCTCTGTGGAATGATTGTTACTACCACCCACAGATGCGAAGCCATGATTGGTGGTAGCCCAGACGGAGTTCGCATTACCGGCTTCCACAGATACCGGCGCTTCCAAAGAAGCCCCCGCCTGAGCCACCATTGACAGGTGCACAAAGGCTGCGCGCATAAAAAAACCGCTTAAAGCATGGTTATGCGCTGTGGAAAGTTCCGGGATGCGAAGCCCGGCAGCGGATTTTGCCGCTGCAACGGGACTATAACGCCCGGAACTCGAATTATCAATGCTGAGTAAGGTTGTGATCATGCTGCTTTACCTTCCTGCTTTTGTTTGCCCTTCACGTAGGCGATTTGCTTGGATTTGATGAAGTTGCTCACTTCAGGTGTGATTTCCATTGGGGTACGGTGTAATCCCTGTGGCCATACCTGAAATTTCTGTCGATAGGTGTGAGCGCACCAGCCATCACTGACAGGCTTTCCCTGGGCGCTGCGGATACGCTGGTAATAGAGAATTTGTGACCACCAGCTCTGTTTCTGCTCTTTGGTGTGGGTGACTTTCTCTTTCTTAACGCGGCTGAGTCCACGCGAACGATCAGTCTCTACATCTTCACCCGCCAGCGGTTTGAAGCCGCATTTCGGGCAGATGTAAATACCAACCGGTTTCACGTAATGGCAGGATGGACACTCTTTAGGAAGCTGCTCAGGTTCTTCAACCCGGCTGACGCGGACAGGCGCGGTTTCCATCCCGTCTGAGTCGGCGGGAAGATAGTCGTATTCGATGTCATCGGGGTAACCCAGCTTGCTGACGGTGCCGGTGTGATCGAATATCAGGCACTGTTCTTTGCCAGGAGCAGGACGCAGCCCACGACCCAGCGTCTGAATCCAGCGTATTTCCGATTTTGTTGGCCGGGCGAAGATGATGCAGCGAACATCACTGTCGAACCCGGCCACCAGCACACCAACGTTCACAATGATTTTTGTTATGCCCTGCTCAAAGCGACGGATGGTCAGCTGGCGCTGGTCATGTGGCGTGTGTGCCGTCATAACTTCCACCGCGACACCTGCCCTGCTAAATTCCATCGTGACGAAGTTCGCATGCGCTACGTTGACGCAGAAGCAGATCGTCGGCCGGTTCTGACCGTTCTCGAGCCAGTTCCTGACGATATCGCCGACAAGTGGCGCTGCGCTCATGATTTTGCCGATCTGTTCTTCGTTGTAGTCACTACCGTAGCCAGCCTGAACAGAAGTTTTGACACCTGTAAGGTCCGGGTGGGACGGCGCATAAAACTCATAAGGACTTAAAGCCCCGATTTCTATCAGTTCTTTCATCGTCGTCGGCTTAATCAGCTTCTGGTAGTAATTGCCCAGGAACTTCGCAAACGGCGTGCCGGACAAGCCAACCACTTTTACGTTTGTTTCCTGCGTCAGGTACTCAATTACTTTCAGAAGCTGTTTGCGACGCAGGTGCGCTTCATCAACGATCAGCAGGTCGATGTTGTCCGGGAATTTGCGACGAATGAGCGTGTCAGCAGACGCTATCTGGATCAGGTTCTGTGGGAAATATGACGGGTGATCACGCCACACATAGCTAATCTCGTCCTCTGGCAGGCCGTACTCAACAAACCGACTGGCAGTCTGATCCAGCAGCACTGTATAAGGAGCGACAAACATCACCCGTAGACCGCGAGAAACGAAACCATGAGTGATTAGCGCGGCGATGGCCGTCTTTCCAAAACCAACTGGCGCGTAAAGCATGAATGAGCCGTGTTGCTTCCAGGCTGCACGCAGCATGTTTAATGCCACTACCTGTTTTTCGCGGGGCTGGATGCTCAGCATGTCGCCTCCTGCATAACTTCAGCCTCAGTTCCCCATGCCAGATTTACTGCACGGTTATCTGACAAATCATTGTTTAAATGGCGCGGTGTTACATATCCGTGCGGGTTTGCGATAAATGCCGAAGCAACGAGCCAGTCAACGCAAAATTTGGCGCGTTTGCGATTGACGCTCAGGCTGACCGTTTTTGACCCATCACTGCATATGCGGCCTTTCATGATTACGCCGCGAATACGACGGATAAAAAAATCAGATGAACCAATGCGATCAATCCCCCTGACCCGTCCCAGGGTGCTGACTTCATATGCACGGGAGTAGTCTTCTACCGGTACAGGTTTCCATTGTTCTTCGGTTGCTGAAATAATCATTGTGGCCTCTACATTTGGATGGCTAAACGTCCATACGGCTGTGGACGATTTCAACCCCATACAGTGATCTTCTTTAACTACTGCTTTGTCTGGTAAAGCTTTTCCAAGGCGCTTCGCGCTTAAACCCAACACCGCCCCCTTTCCCCCAAATCAGATTCAGCCATTTAGACGTCCATACATCCAAACAAAAAACTAAACTGTCTTCGGTGGATTAACCGTGTATCCCCGCACTGACGGCGAATACCGGGTACAAAACTCGCGCAGACGCTTATTGGCGGCTTTCCTTCCCGCGTTTTCCTGCCTGAATGAAACAGGCTCGGCGTCAAATGCCGCTTGGTAGACTCTGGCGTACTCTCCTGCGATCCTTTCCCGAATGTGCGGGGGTAGTGTTGAAAGCTGCGCATCAATCCATGACCGGTCATCACGCACGTATGCAGCAGGCATGGCTGATCCAGCTAATTCATCCGGGTGCATAAACTCCCCCGTTTGGCGCTATTGCAACGGGTTCAATCCCACCCCAAAGGACCTGGCCTCATTCGCTCGGCTTTCAAACCGATATCTGCCAGTGTTTCAACAGATTCCAGATAAGTGCGGGATACGATCATTGCTTCCGGAGGTGCCAGCTGAATGCCGAGGAACGCCAACAGCTCAGCGATGTCTCGAAAATAGCCGTCGTTTTTCCACCTGCTGACTGCAGATTCACTGACGCCTCGATGTTCGGCAACGGCCTTCTGCCCTACTGAAGCAAGCCGGTTGAGCAAAATCCCCTCCATCTCAACCGGGTTGAAAATCGGAGGATCTAACTTTCGTGCGATTGCGTTGTTTTTCATCAATAATTAGCCTGTAATTTTGGTGAGTCCTTAAGCAGCACCATTCGTTTTGAGATAGCGATGGGGGTACAAAATTTGCATTTCTGTTATCTGACCCTCGAAAAAAGTTGATAGTCGCTCAGCCACTTCCAGTGATGGGATTTGCATACCTCTCTCAATGCGACTGAGGTTTCCCACATCAAGATTGATTGCTGTTGCGACATGCTGAAGGGTTAACCCTCGATGTTTTCGTATGTCCCGTAATGGGGTTTGCACAATTTGCATTTAGCTGCCCTCTGATTGCGTATTCCGCATAATATTTCACTAAAGGAAATTGCGCAAGTTGATTTGTACATATCGCAAATCTGACTTGTAATAACCGCATGAATATTGGAAATAAGATAAGAGCGCTACGTATCTCGCGTGGCCTGAAAATAAGTGACCTTGCTGTCGCCGTAGGGGTGGACAGCGCAAACATATCTCGACTGGAGACAGGGAAGCAGAAATCATTTACTGAACAATCACTTAATAAGATTGCAAAAGCTCTTTCTATTGACGTCAGTGAATTATTTACTGGCACTCCTGATGAAAATACTGTTTATAATAACAGTACTGAACCATCTAGGAGGGAGGGAGCAATGATGTATCGTGTTGATGTCCTCGACGTCTCAGCAAGTGCGGGGCCGGGATCATTTAATGTCAGCGATGTTGTCGATGTTATACATTCCATAGAGTACGACAATACTCACGCCAGTACGCTTTTTGGAGGTCGCCCAGCCTCTTCAGTAAGAATGATCAATGTTCGTGGGGATAGCATGTCTGGCACTATCGAGCCCGGCGACTTAATCTTTGTAGACATATCCATCCATAACTTTGATGGGGATGGTATATATGTCTTTGGTTTTGATGAAAAAATTCATGTCAAACGATTACAGATGGTTCCCGATAAGATTTTAGTACTTTCTGACAACGTTAATTACAAAGAATGGTGCATTGATAAAAGCAATGAATCTCGCTTTTACGTCTATGGCAAGGTAATGATCAGCCAATCACAAGCTTTCAAACGACACGGTTAACTCTCATCCTCTGCAGTAAATGAACCGCCATGCCTGGCGGTTTTTTTTCGCCCGCCCTCACTAGTTGCAATTTACGCAAATATTTTGTTTGCGCATTTCGCATTTTAATTTTATATTCCTCACATCGACAACATAACCGTCATCGGCACGAACACCGCCGACGCTCTTTAACATTATGGAACGCACTGCAGGCTTACCCCCGCGCCCTGGCTGAGTATCAGCGTCGGACATGGAAGGATGGCAGGCTCTTATTCTTCTGCGGGAGATCGAGAGTCAAGAGTTAACAAAGGGGTTGGCTGATAAGCAGTGGTTGAAGCGTCACGATGATGTGACGAGCAGCGTTTTTACACTGTCGCTTTCAGTAAGGCGGCAGCAATAAAACCACTCAGGGACCACGTTCGTGAAATGGTCACCTCCTTGAAAATAAGAAGGATATGCAATGTTCGACTTAATTAAGCACTTGGTTAAAAAAAATATTCATCATGCTGTTTCAGATAATGGAAATATTACCGTCACTCACGATCTGGACCTGGAAGATGTTAGCGAGGTCGACGCTTTGCCGGACAATCTGAACGTGGGCGGCTGGCTCGACCTGCGCGGCACCAGGGTGAACGCTGGCCCGGCGTAATGGGCAATCATCTTTGATTATGTAGGTTTGGCGGTTATCCGGTCTTCAATCTAATCCAATGGAGGAGCGGAGATAATGTTCTGACGGGTAACCGCCCTTTTTATTACGGGCACAGCAGAAGGACATCAAATGTTTCAACCAAATGCAGTACCAACTTTTATAGACCTGATGCGCGTCACTCGTGGTGTGCAGGCTGTCAGGAAACCCAAAATCCTTTTGGTTTTGCGTAAGAGCTGGATTGGAAAGCTTCTGACGCAGAAAGGCAATCCACTCTGAAAAAAAGGAAACTTTATGTCTGAAAATAAATGTACACCATTCAGCCAGCAACTGGCCTATATCAACCGTGGCACACTTGATAGTGAATTAACTGAAACTTTAGCTGAAGTGATCAAAGCTGTGCGTGAAACAGGTAAAAAAGGGGCGGTAACATTAACCCTTAACTGTTCAATGCTAAATACTCGTGACGAAAACACGATGAAATTAACGCCTAAGGTCACACGTTCTGTTCCGGAACTGGACCGTGCAGACACTATCATGTTTTCAACCGCTGACGGCGACCTGCTTCGCGATGATCCAAGCCAGACGCAACTCGATTTGCGTGTAATTGATAAACCAGAACAATCTGCAGCTCCTATCAAACTGCAATCCAACCAGTAAACTTTCCCATCAATTAAAAGGAATATTCAATGAAAAATATTGAAGGCTCTGTTGTTTCAGAAATTCGTGACCTGGCGGCAATCAGCCTTGTACCAGCCACAGAAATTCCGGCGATTGCTTTACCAGATAATTATTCTCTGGAATCGCTGGAAAGCCATCAGCTCTCACCATCACGTATCCGTCAGCGCGTGCGCCTTATCTCTCCATCCTCACTGATTGCATATATCAGTAAATTTAAGGATGAGCGCTCAGTTGTTTTCGCTGACAAAGAGAATACAAAAATTGTAGCTGTACTTGATTATCACGAGTCAGCCGCTGCAGCTAACTGGGGCGAACATAAAGCTGTTTATGATTGCCCGTTCTCTGAGGATTGGAAAGAGTGGGCAAGCCGCGACAAAAAGGCAATGGGTCAGACCGACTTTGCAGAGTTTCTTGAAAACCATATCCAAAATATTGCACCCATCAGTGATGACTACAAAGGTCCGTCAGGCACTGACCTGCTGGAAATGGTTTTGGCATTCCAGGAAACGCGTAAAGCTGAGTTTAAGTCGGTTCGTCGTTTGCAGGATGGCACTTTCCAGATGTCTTACAGCGACGAAAAATCTGGCTCTGGTAACACCTCTATGCCGGAAAAAATCAGCCTAGCTATTTCCCCTTTTCATAATGGAGCTCCATATCAGGTTGATGCGCGAATTCGTTACCGTCTTCGCGAAGGTCAGCTGGTCCTCTGGTTTGAGCTAATTGAACCGGCAAAAATAGTTGAACATGCCTTTCAGGAAATAGTGACCGATCTGGAAACACAGTTGACTGATGTTCCAGTATTTGAAGGTTCTGTCTGATTAATGATCTAAGTGTTGTTTTATGCGCCACATAATGTGGCGCATAGCAAAGCATTTGTTCTTAATGGAGGTTTACGATGGCAAGTTTAGGCCAGCTTTATAACAACAAAGATTCAGGACTCACTACAAAGAAAACGTTTATGGTTCCGTTGGCTGAAATATACGCCGAAGAAGGCTATAACGTTCGTGAGTTGAATATACCGCACGTTGAAGAATTTCGGGACGCTTTTATTTCCGGTGAATATCTCCCGCCTTTAGCCGTAGAAGTAACTGAACGCGGTGTAAAAGTCATCGACGGCCACCACCGTTATTATGGTGCTCTAGCGGCTGTTGAGATGGGGCATGAAATTGTTCGCCTTGAGTGCAAAGATTTTGTAGGTACTGAAGCAGACAAGATTGCCTTCATGATCACCAGTTCCCAGGGCCTTGCATTAACACCGCTTGAACGCGGTATCGCTTATATGCGCCTGCAGAATCAAGGATTCAGTAATGCGGAGATTGCCAAAAAGGTTAAACGATCAGAATCCGATGTGCTTCAACACATCCAGCTAAACGAGTGCTCTCCATATCTTAAAAGCCTGGTGCGTTCCGGTTCACTGAATTATGCACTGGCAATTAATATCTCACGTGAACACGGCGTTTATGCTGACCGCGAAGCGGCGCGGTTAATGAAAAAGGCCGAAGACGCCGGTAAAACAAAAATCACAAAGAGCATCGCCAAGCCCCAGTTCAACGCAGCCAAAGCGCGGCGCGTTCTGGAGTTACTATGTGACGCAGAGTTCAGTAACACCAACGGTGAATGCCTGATCCTCACTGATGGCACCTCAGAAGAGATTAATCGTATCCTTACTGAGTACCGTCAGGGCATACAGACTGATCCAGCACTCACCAGCGGCGAACAACAGCCTTGTCAGACCACAGATGAATCATCTGAAGAGTGTTTACCAGTGCTTAAAATGGACCTCATCAATAAAAGCGTCCAGCTATGGGCGTGTGCTGCAGCCGCGTTCGGTGACAAAGAAGAGTTCACTTTCTTTGAGTCAAAGTTTGCCCACTCTTGGTTAGCCGACTCTTTTGAACATCCGACAATTGTAGTTGTAATGCCGGAGATCATCCTTAAGGCCAAACATCTGATGGAGAAATATCTGGATTCTAAAGAGCTTAGATCATGGCTCGAAAGCAGTGTATGTGCCGCTGAGGAAATTGATCATGTTCACGAACGTATGATTGATGTCGCCAATGAGGCTATGGGGGATGACAAAAGCCCCATAAAAAATATGGCTGACTTTATTTCATTAATGAAGGGTACGCCAACAGACACCTGGTTCAATATCAGAAAGCTCCGCGCTGCCGTTTTTGCTTCCATAGATACTGAGGTCAAATAAATGAGCTGGATTACTACTCTCTCGGGGAAACATTTCAATTTCCACGACATTTCTCCCGATGCGATCTGCATTGAGGATATAGCCGGAGCACTGTCAAAAATTTGCCGTTTCACGGGCCATATTCCTGAGTTTTACAGCGTGGCGCAGCACTCAGTTCACGTAAGTTATCTGGTACCACCAGAGTTCGCACTGGAAGCGCTGCTACATGACGCTGCAGAGGCTTACTGCAACGATCTGGCGGCACCACTTAAACAACTACTGCCCGATTATCAACGACAGATTGAAGAAGTGGAGGTTGTTATTGCCGCTAAATTCGGAGTCCCTTTTCCCATGAGCTCAGCTGTTAAGCATGCAGATTTGGTCATGCTGGCTACAGAACGCCGGGACCTTGATTTAGATGACGGAACACCATGGCCGATACTGGAAGGTATTGAGCCTGCTTATTTTATCCTGTCCCCTCTAAACCCTCGCCAATCATTTGTGCTTTTTCTTCAGCGCTTTGCCGATCTTAACAGGAGTAGATGATGGAAGAAATCCAGTATACCCGCTCCGGCGAAATCCGTTGTTGGTCATGCATGGAGTGGATGAGCAACAACGAGTTCTCCAACGCCGATGGATACTGTATCCACTGTGATGCAGAAATTGACGCCACCGACATGCCTTACACACGCGCAGTAGAACCATCATGAATAAGTCATTTGAGGCCTGGATGCGGCGTCGTTATGGGAACCGCTACGACCTCACCCGCGATATGCATGGTTATTACTGTCGAGAAATCGTGAAACGCATGTTTGAGGTGTGGTGTGAGTGTAAGGGGGAAACATCGTGCAACCGCTGACAGATAAACAGCAGGCAACGCTGGAATTTATCCGGGCATACATCCATGAAAACGGTATGGCACCGACCAACAAAGAGATCACTGCCGGCATGGGATGGGCTTCAGCCAATAATGCACAGTCTCATTTGCAGGCACTGCAGCGCAAAGGCTGGCTCAAGATACGGCGTGGCGCAAGCCGGGGCATTGTAATCACCGGCAGCGCCATCGTGGATATTCCCGACGTTAACAGCGGTGAATACTGGTTTGACGGGGTATTTCAGCATCTGCGTTACGAGCGGGATGTGTATAAGGTTATCGAAGCGGCGGGACTGAAGGGGAGGAGCAAATCATGCTCACTGACGAATGCGTAAAAATGAAGACCACTATCTGCATTGACCAGATCAAGCTCGTTGCTGCGATTAGTTTTGAACTCTCACGCCAGTATCCCGGTGTGACTGTAGACGCTGATCAGTTCAACACCATCATTGCTGCGTCGAATAGCATTAAGTCTGCTTACGATGGTACAGAAGTTGAAGTCAACGAAGAGGATGGTGAGTTATGAGCTGGTCTGAGGCTTTTTTCGGAGCGGTGTGTGTAATCTGCCTGGCACGTATCTTCATCGCTCTTTTTAAATAAATTTTATCGGGAGGTTTTGAATCCAATGAACCATTTAATGATTGACCTCGAAACAATGGGAAATAAGCCTGCTGCGCCAATTGTCGCGATCGGCGCTGTATTCTTTGATCCACAAAGCGGCGAGCTGGGCGCAGAGTTCTATGTTGCCGTTAACCTCGCCAGCGCCATGGCTCAGGGTGCTGCCCCAGACGGTGACACAATACTGTGGTGGCTGAGGCAATCAGCAGAGGCTCGCGCCGCGATTTGTACCGACGATACCAGGCACATCGCCGAAGCTCTGTCCGAACTGAGTTCGTTCATCAGCCGTAACTCTGACAAGCCGCGTTACCTGAAAGTCTGGGGCAATGGTGCCAACTTTGACAACGTGATTATGCGTTCAGCCTACGAACGTTCCGGCCAAACCTGCCCATGGCAATTCTGGAACGACAGCGACGTGCGCACCATGGTGCTGCTCGGCAAACAGCTTGGTTTCGATCCTAAGCGCGATATGCCATTTGATGGTGTAACCCATAACGCACTTGCTGATGCAAGACATCAGGCTAAATACGTTTCTGCAATCTGGCAGCGACTGATTCCGGCTAAATTAATGGATGGAGTGACTTATGACCAAAAGTGATTTTATGGAAGAGCAGGAAGTTTTTGACCTGCTCAAAAAGAAAAAAACGGCTGTCTGGCGTTTACGGAAAGAATGTGGTTTTCCTGATCCTGTTCTAACCTATCCGTCACGATACAGCCGAAAAGCAGTAATGAAATGGATAGACGAAGGCGGCGTCAACCGAGTTGTTTAACATGCCAGAATATCTTGTCGGCATAAAGTTCATACGCTTCCTTTTGTTCCACCAGCCAATCGTGTTTGTTGTACACCGCCATAACCCCTCCAAGCTCATGCCCCAGCATCTTTTCGGTGACGTGGGGCATGACCCCCTCCCCAGATAAATTCGTTACCAGTGAGCGTCTGAAATCATGCGTTCGCCACCCTGGTATATCAATTACATCCCTAAGCTTTTTCATGTACAGATTTGCAGATGAACGATCAATTGATTTGTCCAGCTCCTGACCGGGGAAGAGAACGTCATTATCTGAACTAAGTAACCTTTCGATATAAGGCTTAACCTGGTCGAATACAGGTCTACGAATAAGGTTTCCCATCTTCGAATGCTCTGCTGGAACAGTCCAGATAAGGTCATCCATGTTGAATTCGCCAGCGGTAGCCAGGCGGAGTTCTGACAGCCTGGCCCCCCAGAGTAACAGCAGCTGATGCAGGACCTTGTTTGAAGAAACGATCTTGTTGTTTTCCAGGGCCAGCCATATTTTTGCCAACTCGGTATAGGTGAGCACCCGACTTCCTACATCTGGTTTCTTTCCAATGGTCTTCACGCTGAGCTTAAGAACCTCACAGGAAGGGATCAACTGCCGACTGATACACCAGTTCATCACAGATCGTAGCTGCAGAAGCAATACCCTGGCCTTTTTACCGTTTTTCTTCTCCTGCTTATCGAAGAACCTCACCCATGCAGAAACAGGTATGTTAACAACTGGCGCGTCTGGAAATTCTGTGTACATGGTGTTGTACACAACTGACTTGTACAACGTCTGTGTATTAGGCTTCAGGGTCTCAACATACTTGCCCCACCACTGATCCAGACACTCTTTAAGAGTGAGCTCACCATCTTGTTTAGCAAAATAATTTTTTGGGTTCAGCCCCTTGAGATACAATTCGCGCATCTCGCCGACCACAACACGCGCCTCTTTCAGAGATGTGGCAGGATAACGACCAATAGAAAGACGAACGGGTTTACCGTTCCAGCGAAAACGAAACTGAAATGTAATCGTTCCGTTTGGGGTAATACGCACGCTGAGGCCGTCACCATCTGTGACTTCGGGTGCACCACTGTAAGGTTTGTCATTGATGCTGCGAAGTTTGGTATCACTGAGGGCCACGGCTCTGTATCCTGTACACAATGATTTTATGCATTCTGTACTCAATCTGTACGCAATGGCAAGTGAACTAAATGGTTTTCTTTGCGGAAACACATGAAAGAACAGGAACTAAAAGAAACAAAAGGCTTGATGGTGTGCGGACTCTTGGGATAACATGCAATACGAGACGAACACTTGAAAATCTGTTAGCTCTACGTCCTCTTAGTTAAATGGATATAACGAGCCCCTCCTAAGGGCTAGTTGCAGGTTCGATTCCTGCAGGGGACACCAGACTTCTTCTCTTTAGAAAACGCCCCCATCATTTAAACCCCTTAAAAATCAACATCAGGTCATTAATGACGGCTACCCCCCTTTGCCTTTTCTCTGCTCAATTACCATTGATTGTTTAACGGCTATGGCTATGCTCTTCAGACAAATGAATGAACACCTGCGAATGCGTTGTAATCATGACCGGCCGGGTATAGGTAATTGGCTGCATCGAATGCTTCAGATATTTTTTATTTAGATGCATTCTGTTTTATTTCTGCATAACGGGCAGTTAGTTGCTTCAGATGCATCTCCAGCTGAGCTTTGGCAGCAGCAGGCAGAGATTCGCCCGCGGGATTTTGTGACAATGCCCTTAGCTGCTCTTCAGCCGGTATCGATTGGCTGAAAGACTGCATGGCTGAAAAAACGACTGACTTCAGCTCACTGACCGTTATGTATTTACCTTTCTGCTCATCAAGCCCGTTAAGTCTGTCGCTGAGTGTTTGTAGCGTTGTCATTCCCTGATACCAGTCAGCAAGATGTTCTGTCGGTAATGCAATCGCATTGAGTTGCTGCTGCCAGTTTTGTGCCAGAGGTTTAGCCTGCTCTGGCGAAAGCACCTGCGCCTGTTTTACAAGCTGTCGACTGAAGTCAATATTCCAGTCAGGCGGCAACTTATCCAGCCGGGCAAGCTGCCGCTGTGTCTGTGCGATAAGATCCTGCGGTAACGGAGTCTGCTGACGCAACATCCCCAACTGTTCAGACGTAAGAGGTGCAGGGAACGGAGCCAGTGAAGCAGCAAGCTGATTCTGTAGAGGGTCTGGACGGTGTAGAAAATGCCAGCTCCACACTGAAACTATGCTTATTACCAGCATGGTACACATCCCGGCGGAGAAGGATTTCCATTTTTTTATCGGAGTGGGCATAGCTGCCAGCACTTCCACATTCGGCTGCTGTTCCGGCTGCGCAACGTAAGCCCTCTTCACTGCACTCTCTGACATATCTTCATCCGGACCACCAGCAAAGTCTCTGGTGGATGCTGTCGCATCATTCATCACGGTGGCTGGCAGCACAATACCTGGCTGAATGTTTGACCCGGTACTATCGCTGTTTTCCAGCCGGACAGCACTGTTGTGCATCAGGGTACGCAACGTATCGAGCTGGCTCAGATGTTTAAGCTCCAGACGCTGCAGTACCTCTCCGAGTCCGGTAAGCAGTTGCTCCGCCCGGTACAGCTGGCTGAGGTCGCTGTAATTCAGCGGGAGTGAACGCATTCGTTGCTGCAGGCGCTGACTCAGACTGCTGAGGATTTCCATCCGGGCATGGACTGGCTGAGGCCACAGAGCCCCCCACTGATGGTTTATCAGTGCCTCAAGTATCGTCAGCCCTTCATTGAGCCCAAATAAGCCGGCCAGTTGCGTACGGGCCAGGGTGTACCAGGCCGCAGTCTGTAACTCCACACCGTTCTGCTCGAAAAGTGAGAGACAAAGTTTTTCGACATACTGCCAGTTCACATCCGGACGAGCCGGATGTGTCAGCTTACTCAGTTCATGACGCAGGGTGGCATAGTCCGGTAGCGTGCGCGGGTCGCCGCCGGTTTTGATTTTTCGCGGGTTGATGTCATTCATGACCAGTTGTCCATTTGACGTATAAGGAGCTATTGAAAGTTATTGCTTATGCGGCTTGGCTTTCTGCATATTCGAGACTCTGCAGATACTGTAGCGCCACCGGGTCAGCAATATATTCAACCTGCCCATGATGACGCTCAACCTCATCGATTATCCGGCTGAGCTCGACCCGGAAAAAACCTTACGCTGCTTAAATCGCCCATTAATATTGATTAATGCTCTTACCGCGACATAAATACCCCAGGCAATGACGCCAGGAATAACCAGAATAATACCCGCAGCATTGTCATCTTTTTTTCTTCGTGTCATGTTTTATTTCTTTTCTTTCTTATTTTTATCCTGACGATTTGATCTGAATAACGGGAAGAGAATCTCTGCTCTATCCGACTAATACTGATTCCCTGAGCAAATCGGTAAATGAGTATATCCGGGCTTACTGGCCATATAGAGGGGAGCGCATGTGGGCTGTCGGGGTTGGGTACTGACCGGTTCGTCGTTTTCTGCAACACTTTGCGGCTCCTGCTTTTTCGCAGTTGTCACTTTTTTCGACTTAGCCTTGCGGGTGGAAGCAGATGGTCTTACCGGATTGCTGGCTGCTGAGGAACCATACCCGGAACAGAATCGCTTCGACTGACTCAGACTCCCGTCATTACAGACAAAGCGTCCATCCGATGTGCAGTGCGCTATACCGCCTTTTGAACCTGAGCAGGGCTGTCTTCCACGTGCAGCATCGGCCTGTGCCGTAAACAGTATCCCTGAGACCAGAATAAAGATTAATTTTCTCATTTCCATATCCGTAATTTATTTCGTTATTTTGTCGCTCTGTTCTCCGTCAGCCATTAACTGTTTCGCCAGGTAATGATGCAATCACAGACAGGCAAACAAACGATTACTCATTCCGGCTCCGCTATGGAAGGAGCGCCAGAATCAAACCAAAAAATGTGCTCTCATCAAAACCCTGCCCGGAAGGGGATAAAGCACCAGGCGGAGTAAAGGTCCAGTTGTTCAACGTGCCTGACCGCATAAATAATCGCCCCAGAGGCGTCACGACGCCGCCATTATGGAAGGTCGCTTCCAGACACCCGGTTACACCCTGACCATACAGGAATATCGGCACAAATTTTACAGACCGGTCGTCTATATGCAGAACGAGGGCGGTAATCTCAAAAGTCCCGTTCTCCACCAGCAGATCTGTAACGGATGTACTGTACACCTCCACGCTTAGTCCGGTACCTTCCAGCCACGCGCTCATCTGCTCCTGAAGTTGCGTCATTCGCAGGCGAAATTCTGTAATATCAGCTTGAGTCTTATTGAGAGATGACGCAGGAGCAGGTTCTCTGGTCTGCAATTTTTCGAGAAACTGTGATTTTAATGACATGATGCTCTCTGACCTTACAGACGGGATTTGGTATCGAGATACTGCTGTTGTTTCAGGTGTCTGAGCATCACTCGTCCCTCCGGCATAAACTCAGTGCCATAGCGCACCAGACCAATACCGCTAAGTTCTGCATCTATGGCGTAGCGGAGTTCACCAGGAATTTCCTGATCAAGCAGTAGCACCTCAATAGACTTCAGGCGCGGCTCATATTTCAGCAAGACCGCAGACAGCGTCGACATCAGCTTATGTGCGGTGCCGGGAAGCCCCTGTAGAATTGTGGTCATATCCGGCAGGCCATAGTCCGGCAAATGCGCTAGCGTGCCTGCACGGCAGTTAAGGATCCGTTGCATGTTGTCCAGAACTGACAAAATGATCTGATTTTCTTCACTGATATGCTGAAGGTCGAGATCACCGACAAAATTGCCATAAAGCATCTCGCATAATGAGGGCGAATTGCGCGGCATGATCAATTTCCCTCATCAGGAGCTATGTCAAACACGCTGCCGCCATCATCCCTTTCCAGCAGTGACCAACGAGCCGGGTGCTTCTGACCATGCTTATCTTCATACTGCGGCATAATCTGCCCCACGCGGGTTTGGGTGTACTGCGTCGCCCCGTTAAAAATGGCTGCCCAGCGGCCACTGAACGGTGCAAAAGCGCCGCTCCAGCAGTTAATACGTTCCCTCTCTTCCTGCAAAAGTTTCTTTTCACGCTGTGGCCAGTTATAAAGCTCTTCCGGTTTCCCCTCCGGAAAAAAACCACCCGGCGGCACATCGATATATTCACCTTCGATACGACGGATCAGTGTCCAACCTGTTTTGGCCCATTGAGACTTTTTCCAACTATACTTACTTTCTCCACTTCTGCTGACATAATTACCTCTTTCTAACCCCTGACGTGCTGATGCGGGTTGCCCATAATCAGCAGGAATAAATCTTGCTGGTGCGAAATCTATATCAGGTAGATAGATACCAGTTTGAGTTGGAATCTCACCTAATTCGATTCGAACTGACTGATCAAGCTCATATCGTGGAATCGAGTTTGGAATATCATCAAAGGTATAGACCCCCTCACCATCATAAGTTAAGTCTCCTTCACTCCAGGAACCTCTGATTGTCACAGATAGCCGCTTATCTAATTCTGCTGCACGACTTTCAATCTCAAATATTTTTGCTATCTCTTCTTCCGTCATCCAACCGTCCCAGCATTCGGTAATACCTTTGCGAATATCACTCATAGTATGACCGATGTTAAATGCCCTGATATCATTATGGGTACGCAAAATAAATGCTTCTGTATACCGCTCTCTGGCGGATCGAATATTTGGCATCACCCGATTCCCCCACACTATATCGGCCTGTTGCCAGAGAGGGAGTTTACGGCTGTTTAACGGCATCTCCCGCAGGTAGCGGGCAAACGCTGCTTCATGAGCGTCAATATAGGCAATAATCGCATCGCGAGTTGCGGCGTAATGTTCCGGAGAAATAAATTTATCCAGCAGATAGCATTCCTGAGGATGTAATACAGCCATTATTTTTTATCCTTTGGTTCGTACCAGTTGTGGGTATTTTCCAGTTTCGGCAACCCCAGATACGGATAAACAGGGTCATTAGTGGTATCACCATATCCCCAGCCTGTTTTCTGCCGTGGCCCGGTGTACTTTTTTTTCAGTTGTGACGGGTCAAGTACAATTTGCACTGCTCCCCCATCCAGCGAATACTCAAAAGCCTCACGATTAATTTGAGTACCCGCACGTCCCTCCCAGACCTTTAATGGCTGACCTGGTGGTATGATATAGGTCACATATTCACCGTTTTCATTCCAGCTCTTCCACACAGCAAAACGCCGCCGCCAGTCACTTTTGCTGGTTAATTTGTCGAACTCAGACTTACGCATCCAGCAGATATTGTTATCACTAGAGGAAGGGTCAACTACACGATAAAGAACTGTACCAGCGGGGATTTCAGCAGCCTGCATAGATTCGTCGAAAGTATCGTACTTACCTCTTAATGCCGGATTCTTGCTTGTTTCACTTATATCCGGCCACCCTCGGACAATATCAGCATCCTGATTGAATTTGGATAGAGCTTCATATTTGGGTTCCTTCGCCCCAACATCCACCCAATCCGGCTTCTCACGCTTGAAATACTCTACTTCTGCACCAGCTCGGGTCGC
Source organism: Pantoea sp. F_5 (assembly GCF_008631595.1). NCBI lineage: Bacteria > Pseudomonadati > Pseudomonadota > Gammaproteobacteria > Enterobacterales > Erwiniaceae > Pantoea > Pantoea sp. F_5. The sequence goes on along the minus strand of NZ_VWUO01000001.1, from coordinate 180,326 downwards.
ACCGTAGAAATGAGCGTTCTCCCCGACATGTGCACGAAACGCATTATCTCCTTCTACTCTCAGACGATTCGCAAGGCGCTCCAGAATGTCGTTCAGTGGTTTCAGCGCTTTCGCCAGCATTGCATTCGCTTTGCTGCGCACAGAGACCAGCGTTTCCCACAGTGCAGCGACAGGACGTTGCAGGCTGGATGGCCCCCAGTTGGTTACTGTATCGAACAGACTGCGCGTCACTTTCATCAGCTTGTCCATCACCTCAAGCAGCGCCGATGTACTGAGCATGCCTTTCAGTTCATCAATTTTGCCTGCCAGATAATGATAGGGATTGTAGATACAAAGCGTTCGTAACGTACTACGAACCGCAGGAGTATCCAGAAAACGGTTGAGCTGTGCGATACTCCCGTCCAGCAGGCGACTGTAGTTACCCGCCTTGCTCAGCTCGTTAAAATGGGCTTTGCGCACGGACAATAACATCACTTTGGCACTCCCCTTGACCAGCGAGCCCAGCGTCGGGAAGCAACCGACCAGCGTCAGACCAAGGCACACCCACGGCCAGACCTCAGTATCATTTTCTTTTATCTTTTTGCAGTTGGCGATAAGGTCACGGACGTCGCAAATCTGATCCACCAGAGGGATCATTGAGATAACCGTTCCGGTAACGATCTGCCCGGTCGTCTGCTGTTCGTTAAAGTCGCCCTGAAGCGTTTCCCACAGCCACTCTCCGGATGCTTTGGCTTTATCTGCCAGTTCGTCATACCAGCTTTGTGGTGGGGACTGGTAGAAAGCCAGAGCGTGCTGAAGTTCCTGATCTATCATTTTTATCCCTCCCTGACGCTGGTTTTTTCCAGCAGTAAATCCCACGGTGCCCAGGGCTTTTCCGGCTCAGGCGGTGGAAGCTGGTAAGTCACGGTCGCTGGCTCAGACGGCACATTTTTGTGCAGGGCGTATCCCTGCTCATCCAGTACGCCAGCGAGTTCGCTGCCACCATCGAAATGAAGGGTATAGGGGGCTTTCGGGATAGCATCCTGCCCGTCAAAGAAGTTAAGCGCGAGGTCGTGTTCTCCCTTGCCGGGCAGATAAGGCAATTTTACCGTCTGCGACTCCCCACCTTCCGTATCCAGTCGACTGGCCTTACGGGTATAGGTTCCCGCCGTCTCGTATTTGATTTGCCCCTGCTCAATGAGGATGGAACTCCCCCCACCCACCAGACGTATTCGCTTCTTCCCGGCCAGTAGCATCTCGCTGGCAGAGATGAGAGTCAGTTTCTGCTCCGCACTCAGGTGCATCATCCCGTTCTGCGCCTGAAACTGGACCGGCCCCTGAGCCGAAATCAGGCTCAGCTTACCGTGTTGGGCAAACAATCCCACGCTGTCGCCTGCCAGTCCGGTGATATGCCCCTGGGTCCCGATACTGATATCACCACCGGCATTCAGGGCAATATTGTCAGTGGCCGCCAGCTGCAGGTGCTCTGCGCTGGTAAAAGCCATCCCCTCGGGGGCTGAGAAGTGAAGCATCTCATTGAGAGTTTTCAGCCGTGCGGCGAACATCGCCTGCTGGCTGGCGATATCAGCTTCGAGGGCTTTCGCCTGCCGGGTGGCTGTGGCCAGCCCCTCGATTTGTACGCGGACGGCCTCAATTTCCCTCAGAGCCTCATCCATGCTCAGCACATCGCCTTCGCCATGCACTTTGCCATCGGCGATGACCAGCAGCCCTTTTGCCACACGGATAACGCCGTACTCATCGGTGCGCAGCTCGAACCCGGTTCCCCGTGGCTCGTTCTCTGCATCAACGATGTGGCCCTGGTTCAGTGCCGTGGCCCCGAACGGGGTACTGAGCGCGATATGTTCACTCCTGCGCTGGTCCTCCATCCTCAGTTCATTCTGGCCTGCTGTGCGCAGGATGTTCTGACTGCGGTTATCGCGGGTGACCACGTCCGGGTGTTCAGAGTCATGGAACGCATGGGCGATGTACGGGCGGTCCGGGTCAACGGTAACGGCGACGGGCAAGCATGCCCGCAACCAGCAAGACCACCAGAGTCAGGATGGCTTTCCCGGCAACCGGCCAGGTCAGGAATCCCCATACCAGCCACAACACGGCGGCAAGGCAGAGCACTACCGGCAGAGCAGCCCGGACGACTGTTTTTCCACGCATCAGGGCTGCTCCGGCAGTTGCTGGCGCAGCAGATCCTGCAACCACAAATGACCACCCAGCCACACCACACCGGTCAGGATCACCGCCAGCACAATCCAGAACCAGACGGATCGCAGCAGGTTATAACGACGGCGACCGGTCTTCTGAACCACCAGTGATGTCCCGCTTTCCAGCGGTGGCACTCGCTCATTCAGGGCAGCGATCACTTCATCGCGCTGAGACTGTCCCACCCCGGAGAGGCTGTATTGCCCCTGAAACCCCAGCGCCAGCACCCGCTGGTAGCAGGTTAGCACCGCAGGCTCCGGCGCGGGCTGACGCAACACCTCCGCGATACGATCGTACAAGGCTCCGCCCGCTCTCAGGGAGCCGAAGTAAACCGCCTGCAGTGGCGCAGAACGCCAGGCTCGTTGCCCGGCATCAAGGGGCATATTCAACGCACCAAGGGCACTGTCGCCGGATACTGCCGCTTGCGCATTTTCCGCTTGCTGAGCCTCCGGCTTACGGTTCATGACGGTTTCGTCCAGCAGGGCGCACTGGGCATAAGTGATGTGATCAATACTTTCAGCACCCAGCCCGGCGCGCCCTAGCGCCTCGCGTACACTTTCCACCTGCGCTTTGCAGGCCGCATACAGTGCAGGGCCATCTGTCACCTGTCCACCGTGACGTAATTGCGCCACGGTTAGCCAGGTCTCCGCCATCAGGGTATCAATGTCGATAACCTTATTCATGAGCGCAACACCGCAAAAAGTTCAAGCTCCAGCTCGCCGAGCAGGGATGGAACATAGAATACGCACACCCCCTGATCCAGCATTTCGCGAGCCGCATCACTCTCCATATCCAGTACAAAGTACTGGTTCTCCAGACGCACCGGCAGTGCAGCCGGGACACGGCTCAGGGCAATAAGACTAATTCCCTCGACGGCGACGCCGGATACTTCACCGACATTCGCCGGAGCACCGGCAATACACATCTCTGCGAACCGTTCGGCAATCTGCCATGCCGGCTGACTGGCTCGTACGGAAAGGTAAAAATCCGCTTCATCGCGCAGACGAATATCATGCAGTACCGCTTTCCAGGTTTCCGGATCCAGACGATCCATCCTGACCGCGACCACTCGTGACGGCAGGCTGGCCTCCAGCAGCTCACTGATGAGGTCAAACAGCGGCGGGAAGGTTTTTTCCGGCGCGCGGTGGTCATATCCCGGAATGGCATCCAGATCGTGCTCAAGCGAGAAGGTCAGCATACTGCCGGCAAGACGCGCCAGTTCGGCCCAGACCTGCTCAGGATGTCTGTCAGGGAAGCGCTCATACTCAGATAGCACCCGTGCATGCGAGTTCAGAGCATTCAGCAACCAGAACAACGAAACGTCAGCGACCGCAAAATCGGCCATTCTGTCGTTGCTTTCACGACGCATGGACATCAGACGCTGACGACGGGAGCGCAACTGGCGATTCAGCAGCGCAAGACGTTCACACAGATTACGACTTGCCGAGAAGAGCGCCATCGGCGGGATAAAGTCAGGATCCTGACGCCAGCCCCCCTGCCCGTCCTGTAACAGACGGGCAATGGCGCAGGTATCCCAGGCACCGTTGTCTTCATGTCCGAAACGGAATGCCAGATTAAACCGGGCCACCGCCATCGACTCTTCTTCCTGACCGAAGCGGTCGGCGATTGTCTCCCAGGCTTCCCGATAGCGCAGCGGGCGCTCTGCAGGTAGCGTGTCTGTCTGTACATTCACGATCCCGGCCTGCATCACCGGTAACGCCACATAAACTGTCACCGGGACATTGCCGGCAGAAGCCGGTGCCTCGATTTCACGTGGCTCCGGAGGCAGGTCACTGAATCGGGTATCAACCAGTGTGTCATCCGGTAACCAGAGACGAAGTGACTGCGCCTGCACGCGGCCGGAGGCCAGCATCGCGTCATCAAGCTCAACCCGACCAACACCCCAGGGGAAAGCATTTCCACGGGCGGCAATACCAGCCCGGGAAAATGCATCCCATTCAGACTGCTGCTGGAACTGCTGAGGGGCCAGAAGCGCCCCTTCATTCCATAACGGACGATAAATTTTCACCCTGATTTCCCCTCGCCTCAGGATTTGGCTTTCGGCATCTGTGAAACCAGCGACAGGTTGACGTCCATCCCTTCCACCTGGAAGTGCGGCACCGCATAGAGTTTCACACGGAAGAAGCCCGGATTATCCTCAATGTCTTCCACCACCACCTTCGCATCGCGCAGCGGATGAGAAGCCTGCAGTTCATCGCCCGGATCGGTCATTTCGGTCACCAGACTGCGCACCCAGGTATTCAGCTCCAGCTCCAGCAGACGGCGGTCCTTGGTGGTGCCGATGTTTTCACGCTGAATCAGCTTCAGATAGTGCGCAATACGCGACAGCAGGAAGATGTACGGCAGACGGGCATTGATGCGGCTGTTGGCCGTTGCATCGGCGGTGTCATACAGAGCCGGCTTCTGGGTCGAGTTTGCCGAGAAGAAGCACGCGTAATCGCGGTTCTTGTAGTAGGAAAGCGGAATAAAACCCAGATTCGCAAACTCAAACTCGCGGGTTTCCGGAATCATCACCTCACTCGGAATTTTCACCTGGTTGCCGGTACCCAGGTCATACAGATGAATAGGCAGATCCTGGACGGCACCACCCGCCTGCGGGCCCCGGATTTGTACACACCAGCCGTTGTTGATGAAGCTGCGTACCATGTTGGATGCAAAGGCAAACGAAGCGTTGGTCCACAGGTATTTGTCGTGATCCGGGCCTTTCACTTCTTCCACGTAGTTAAAGCTACGAACCGGTACGGTGTCCGGACCATATGGCAGACGCCCCAGCACGCGTGGCATTACCAGACCGATATAGCGGGCATCGTCCGTCTCGCGAAAGGATTTCCACTTGATATACTCCGCACGGTCAAAGTAGTTACCGATATCCCTGATGGCTGCCACTTCTTCCATTGAGTCCTTGAGGAAGAATTTCGGGCCGGCAGAGCCGATAAACGGCATATGCGCTGCGGCAGACACTTTTGAAATGTTGCGCAGCAGAGCAACATCCTGCGCAGACGCATCAAACTCATAAGCGGAAATCAGCGCGGCAATCGGCTCACCGCCCGGGGTGTCATACTCATCGATATAGGTCTGTTTATACAGTCCGCTCTGGATAATTTCCGGGCTGTCTTCGAAGTCCTGACGCAGGTCTTCTTTTGACATATCCAGCAACTCCATCTTCACGTTCTGACGGAAATCGGTTTTGTCGACCAGGGATTTCACGCCGCGCCACAGGCTCTCCACCGCCTGGAATTCTTCGCTGTGCATGACCGCATCCAGCTGACGGCTAATCTGGTAGTCCAGCTCCGCGATATGGTGATCAATCAGGTTTTTGTCGAGTTTTTCAACTTTTGAGCCCGCTTTCGTCAGGCACTCCAGGAACACCTGCATCCCCGCCGTTAAACGTTCATCCGCGGTCGCATCCGACATCGCCTGTGCGTCCTGCCAGATGTCCAGCGCACTCAGCTCAGAGACCGGGTTCAGGTTGATTTTTTCAAACAGGGAGGCATAAACCCCACCCGCAGCAGGACGTTCCAGCACCACGCTTTCACCACCAGCCGCATTCTCATTTTTTACAGACATCAGCATCTTCCTTTTTAATCCGTTAAATCATCGTGACCGTTATGGCTGCTTAGGTGCCAGGGCTGAAAGTTCGGCTCTGAGTTCTGCGCTTAACGCCGGGTCGAGCAGAATTTTTTCCAGCTCTTTTCGGAAATCCTGATTGTCCAGCAGGTTCGCTTTCAAATCGCGAAGCAGGTTGCGCATGGAAAGCATCGCCTTCAGCTGAGGAATTTGCCGGGAGACCTGTTCAGGGGTGAAATCTTTCATGCTCCGGAAGGTCAGTGAAACACTATTTTCGCTACCATCACCGGCAAGTGTGTTTTTAACGGTCAGATTAACTTTTGGGGAATATTCGGAAAGAACTGAGTCGAAGTTATTTTTGTTCAGGCTAACTTTTTTGCGCTCAGTCAGGGGGGCAGATTCCTGACCATTACTGAAGTCGCCCGCCACCAGCAATTTCAGGGGGAGCTCAGTTTTCTTGCTCGCTCCACCCGTATGCAAATCAAGCTTTAAATTAATACGTGCCTTTGGTATTTCGGACTGAAAGGAAGAGTTAGACATGGCTGTCCCTAATCTATTGAGTGATAGAAACCGTCACAGCCAGTGTCAAATTTTAAGAACGGCTTACCCTGCCAGAAAACATTCCTGCTTTTAAACATTAATCACAAAGCAGAACCTGCGGTCAGAAGCGAGTACATTCCATTTACTGGCGATATGACGCGGTGTAGAAACGTGAATACGGAGATTTATTTTTCAGATAAACACCCATGGCGCGAGTTTAAAAATAGTGGGCCAATTAAATGAAATGATAAGATGTAACAAAAAGTAACAAGGAGGTCTGTCAGGAATAAGATCATATCGATCTGATATATAAGAGTTTTCTTAACACCACCGCTCACACACGCATGATATCTGGGATTACCAAATGTTTCAGTCGACTCTTCACTCCAGGAATAAGCACAAAAATGTCATATGGCTAAAAAGTGCGGTTGATGATTGTTTAATAGAATTGCGTCAGAAATGGATGACGAAACTTAACCTAAACAGGCCAGCCTTAATGATAATTTATGTTAATGGTTTATGGTGCTATGATGCGCTATCCATAGCGCCTGCTGTCGCTAAGACGGTCAGCGACTTCCCCGCCGACACGCCGAAGGCGTCATACCATAGACCTGACGGAAGCGATGGCTGAAATGCGCTGAAGAGTGAAAACCACACTGAAGAGAAATCTCGGTCAGCGTCAGGTCGGGCCGATCAAGCAATGTTCGCGCACGATCCATACGACGACGCATCACAAACTGGTGCGGCGCTTCGCCAGTGGTATGACGGAACATGCGGGCAAAATGAAATTCACTCAGCGCCGCTTCCTGCGCCAGCACCGCCAGGGTCAAAGGCTGGTCGAGATGGGTTTCAATAAAGTCGAGAATCCGCCGCAAGACTGCCGGAGCCAGTCCGCCCCGTACCTGTGGCAATGGCCATTTAACCTCACTGTATTGCTGCAGCAGATGGGTAAGAAGCAGGGTTGATGCACTGCTCAATATCAGCTGACTGGCGGGCTGTTGCCAGTCGCTGCTTAGCAGGAAGTGTCGATAAAGCTGGGTAATGCGGTCATCAGCGGAAAAGACTTTCTCATGCAGATTTAACTGCGCCGGGCTGCGATCCCAGACCTGTTCGGCCAGATGCCGCAGCTGATTCTCGCTGCAATAGAGATGAACAAAAGCGAGGTCGGCACGCAAATCCCAGGTGGATTCCTTGCCTGCGGGCATCAGACAGAAGCGATCCGGGGCCCCACCGTTGCGCCAGCCGTGCGCTGTTTTATGCCAGGTATCGTAGCCCCCCGCCACATAAAGGCTCAGCGTGTGATGATCGCTCAGATTGGTGACGCGATCGCCACTATTAAACCAGGCGGCCAGTTGAATGCCATTATTGAGGTGTACCTGATCGCGCAGTTGTGCTTTGTGGCGTTGCAGCATTTCAAAGGTTTGATAGGTACGCATGGGGTATCAGTTCAGATAAACAGAAGGCCAGTTTACGGATTGCCGGGGACAGAAAACAGGTCACATCGGGACAGAGGATAAAAATGCGCAAGATTTTGCAAACCCGGCGCAATCCGCTGCAAGATCCGCGCGCATTACCACTGCAGACTCGGCGTTTTGTGGTGGAGAACCTGGCAATGAACCTCTTTTTGTATCTCTCTGTCGTACTCATCTGGGGCACAACCTGGATTGCGATCTATGCGCAACAGTCTGCTGGCATGGGGGCCGTGACTGTTGCAGTGTTCTGGCGATTTTTACTGGCTTCACTGGTCATGTTACTGCTGCTTAAGCTGATAAAACGGCTGCACAGGCTGACGCTGCGCGATCATCTCTTCTGCATGCTTCAGGGCTGCTGCGTCTTTGGCTTCAACTTTGTCTGTTTCTATTACGCCTCAGGCTATATCAGCAGCGGACTGGAGTCGGTTATTTTCTCTATGGCGGTCATGTATAACGCCATTAACAGCTGGATATTTTTCCGTCAACGCCCTTCCCCTCGTCTGATTCCGGCGATCGTGCTGGGCATGGCAGGCATCGTTGCGCTGTTCTGGCACGATCTGCGCAGCACGCAGGCCTCTGCCGGGCTGATGTGGGGCATTGGTTTGAGTGCGCTGGGCACGCTGGGATTTTCATTCGGCAATATGATCAGTCAGCGGCATCAGCGTCTGCAACGCGACGTGCTGACAACGAACAGTTACGGCATGTTATACGGTGCGCTGATAATGGGATTGGTCTCACTGCTACAGGGTGTATCACTACAGCCAACATGGAATGTCCAGTGGATTAGCGCATTAACCTATCTGGCTATCGTCGGATCAGTAATGGGTTTCGGGGCCTACTTTACGCTGGTGGGACGTATCGGAGCCAGTCGGGCTGCCTACACAACGGTTCTGTTTCCGCTGGTTGCGCTGGCACTCTCGACCCGTTTTGAGGGTTATGAGTGGCATGTCAGCGCCATCCCTGGCCTTGTCATGATTCTACTGGGCAATATTGTGATGTTTGCCCGCTGGCCGACAAGCCGTCGCCAGGTAATCATCTGACGCGGAGGCGGGCTCAGGCCCGCGTCCGGATGAGCATTAAGCCCACTGCTGCTGAAGGAGTTTCTGTGGTTGATTAATCGCTTTACGCGCAATCCAGTAGAGCAGAACACGCTCATCGTCACTATCACGATCGGCCATCGACAAAAGCTTCAATGCCAGCGTCGATTTGGTCACAGGCTGTTGTTCTGTACTGAGTTCAATCACCGCCTGACCGATGATGCAGCAAACTTCGTCCTCACTGGTGGTGGATTCATATGTCCGGTCTTTCATATTTCCTCCTGATAAGTGAACTATCAGCCTGGCAAAAGATCCCCAAGCCTGCTCACATAACCGGCTCGCTGAAACATTCTATTACGGGTGGTTACGCTTATTTATTAAGCTGCCGCTTTGGTTACTTTTAACGCAATGTTGCATTATCGCTGCACACTTGCGTTGTGTCATTCATACCGCCTGAATGGCATTTCATTCCCTGATACGTTCCGTTCATACCTTTGCTGCTCACGCGCGCGAATCACTGCTTTATTCTGACCGCAGTTTCCAGATTCCCGGACGGGAGAGATAAATTATGAACCAGACTCAACAGGCTTTTTACCAGCGTTCCCGCTGGCTTACATTGTTCGGAACGGTAATCACTCAGTTTGCGCTGGGGTCAGTTTATACATGGAGTTTGTTCAACGGTCAGCTATCACAGAAGCTGGATGCACCGATCAGTCAGGTCGCATTTTCCTTTGGCCTGCTGAGCTTAGGGCTGGCTATCGCCTCTTCACTGGCTGGAAAATTACAGGAACGTTTTGGCGTACGCCGCGTCACTATCGGCGCGGGTGTACTGATGGCGCTGGGCTTCTGGCTCACCGCACACGCGAATAACCTGATGATGCTCTACTTCAGTGCCGGGCTGCTGGTCGGTCTGGCCGATGGTGCCGGTTACCTGATGACGCTGTCAAACTGCGTGAAATGGTTCCCGGAGCGTAAAGGGATGATCTCTGCCTGTGCGATTGGCGCTTACGGCCTTGGCAGTCTGGGATTCAAGTTTATCTGCGGAGTACTGCTGGCTACGGTCGGTCTGGAGCAGACCTTTATGATCTGGGGCGTGCTTGCCATGTCGATGATTATTACTGGTGCGCTGCTGATGCGTGAAGCGCCACTGCAGCAGACCCGGACCATCACCCCAGGTCAGCAACATGCGCGGGATTACACGCTGGCACAGTCAGTGCGTCTGCCGCAGTACTGGATGCTGGCGCTGATGTTCCTGACCGCCTGTATGAGTGGACTCTATGTAATAGGGGTTGCCAAAGATATCGGCGAAGGTCTGGTGCATCTCTCCACACAGACTGCTGCCAGCGCAGTTACGGTGATAGCGATTGCTAATCTGAGTGGTCGTCTGGTGCTGGGCGTGCTTTCTGACAAAATGCTGCGTATCCGGGTCATTTCGCTGGCGCAAATTGTGTCACTGATCGGGATGAGCGTGCTGCTGTTCACCCGAATGAATGAGATGACCTTCTTCCTGTCACTCGCCTGTGTGGCCTTTAGCTTTGGCGGGACCATCACGGTGTTCCCATCACTGGTCAGTGACTTTTTCGGCCTCAACAACCTGACAAAAAACTATGGCTTGCTCTATCTGGGCTTTGGTATCGGAAGCGTGCTGGGCTCGCTGGTCGCCTCGCTGTTTGGTGGTTTCACCGTTACCTTCAGCCTGATTATGACGCTGCTGGTCATCTCCCTGTTCCTGTCGCTCACCATCCGACTGCCGCAGAGTTCCGTAACAGCAGAACCGGTGTTACAACGCCACTAACTTTACGGGCAACGTTAACGGGCCGCCATTGCGCGGCCCGTTAACCTTTAGCCGCGGAATCGCGGCTCTGCTATTCCCGCCACCGCGACGTCCACGGCAAAGATATCGCCTGACTGCGGATAGCGTGCCAGTTCCTCTTCAGTGCGATCTTCCCGTGAACTGGTGATAAACAGGGTTTTAAGATCGGCACCGCCAAAGGCCACCATGGTTGGCCACTTCACCGGCAGCAGGATCTCATCAACGATTTCGCTGCTCTGCGGATCGATACGCACCACGCGTCCGCCATCAAACTGTGCAGACCAGTAGAAACCTTCGCTATCCACCGCGGCACCATCCGGTAATCCCCCTTTCGCGTCAAAACGACGGAACAGCGTGCGTTCACCCGGTTCGCCCTGCTCGTTTAACGGATAGCGATAGAGCGACTCATTCGGTGTATCGCTGTGATACATCCATTGCCGGTCCGGAGAAAATGCCAGCCCGTTGGAAATTTTAATGTCCTGCGCCTTCACTTCCAGTTTCAGGTCAGGCGTTACGCGGCACAGCAGCCCGCCGTTTTTGTCCTGCGGTTCCCACAGGCTGCCGCACCAGAAGTTACCCCATGGATCCACACGGCCATCATTAAAGCGACTTTGTGCCGCCACACCGGGATTCTCTGCAATCTTTTTCTCTGGTTTACCCTGCGCATCCAGCAGCCAGACACCATTGCGCAATGCGGCTATCAGCCCGCCCTGTTCACGCAGACCGATGCATCCTACCTCTTCCGCCTGCGGGAAGGTCTGCAATTCACTGCTGACCGGATCAAAACGGTGAATGGCCGGAGCCAGAATATCGACGCAATAGAGTACCTGTTCTTCTACTGACCAGAGCGGGCATTCCCCCAGTTCAGCCTGTAACGCCAGAATATTTTTTACGTTATGCGCCATGTTTCTCTCCCATTAAAATGACATGCTAATAATGTAGTGGTAAAAACTTTCAAATGAGAATTATTTTCTCTTGATTTTAAGACTATTCTCTTTGATAGTATTTAATATTCAGCTCATTCCGATTTTCTTATTTACCGCCGCGGAAAAATAGATCACTCTGAAATATTCCGTCATATCTTCTTAAATAACTCTACAAAGCCTGCATCTTCACTCCACTTTTCCAGCGTAGTGTCGTAGTCATTGGAAAAGAGGAGAGGCTTCCGATGAAAAGATCAATTAAAGTCGCTTCGGTGATTGTGCTGATGACATTATTAAGCGGTTGTATCATCAGCCCCAGACACGACAATGGCTGGCACCGCGGGGGTGGCGGCGGATATCATGGAGGCTACTATGGAGGTTATCACGGTGGGTATCACGGCGGTCACCATCGCCACTAACGGGCAAAGATGTCACACAGCATAAAATAAAAGCATTAAACTTTAAGGGCGGGATAATTATCCCGCCCGTTTTATTCAGCTTTTCAGCGCATAATTACACTGAAACCAGACTTTCTTCAGCCCCGGAATATGACTTTCCTGGGCAGGCAGCGCCTCAACTTTATCAAATCCTTTATTGCTGCAGTAATTCGCCAGATCGATATCCATCGCATCACGATTAACCTTTACCGGGTCATAACGGTATTGCACGGTATTCGAGCTGGGATCTTCATCAACGCGTTCAAATGCCCCGGGTTTGCTGGCAGTACATCCACTCAGCAGAATCAGCGCCAGTGCGCCGGTAATTAATTTTTTCATTTAGTTATCCTCACGTTGCCACGCAGTGTATGACGCAGCATGCCGCGCATCCATAGGATTAATGCGCGAAAAATCAAAACTTGATAAGATTTTACCGATTAATGTAATACGATTAAACGGCTATCACTATCATTCTAAACGTGACAGGATGTAATCAGACCAAACGAAGACTGCACCACACCAGGAAATGTCAAAAATAAGAAATCTGTTCCTCTCTCTTCCCTGCCCGCGCTTAGCGGGCTTTTTTTCGCCCGCTGTACGCTGATTTACTGGCCTGTCATAGCAACCATTCTACGTAACAGATTAGCGGCGCGCTTGTCAGGTAATGCCAGAATGGCACTGTAGAGATCAATCGACATGGCACACAGCGAAGAGCGATCCACCGCCGTGTCGGCAGGCATATTCAGCTGCTGCAGCTTGTCGCCCCACTTCAGATAAAGCCGACCGACAATCTTTTGCAGATCATCCTGCGCCTGGATCTTTTTAAGGGGCTGTTCGGGTGGCGAGCTATTGAGCAGCAACAGCTCCATGGCATCAGCCTCTTTCTGATTCAGCGACGCTGAGAGTGTGGTCTGCAAATTGATGCCACCACTCACCTGCGGATAGAGATAACGGAAGCAGAGGCCCGGATCGATTTGGTTCAGTGCCCGCATCTCTTCAACCGAGACGCTGATATAGTTAACGACCGCCGCATCTGTTCCGCGCATCAGTCGCTGATTAATCACCTCAATCAGCCAGCCACGCAGTTCACCCGTCGCCCTGTCAGGCTGCTCGCCCGCACGGATCCGCCTGGTGAGTTCCTGAGTCAGTAACAGCCATAATGCCGGTTCCTGCGTCTGCAATACCCGATAGCCAGGCATCTTTGCCAGTTGATTCACCGCCTGCTCATGCTGAGCAGTCTGCTGCTGATGCGGCGCGACCCAGCTGAACCAGAGCAGATTTGCCACTATCAGTGGCAGCAGAAAGAGGATCAGCCCCTGCCACAAACGCAGCCGGGTGGTTCTGATGAGCACAATGACAATCAGCGCCAGCAGCGCAAACGCGGCCAGCGTAATAAAAAGCAGAGAATTCATGCTGCGGGATTAATCCTTACGCACATCGATCAGCACAGGACAGTGAGCACGCTCAATAACTGATGCGCTGACCGAGCCTTTTAACAGCCGATTAAAAGAAGAGAGATGGCGACGTCCCATGATAATCATGCTGGCTTTAAGCTGTTGCGACTGGGCAACGATGGTGTCTGCTGCGTCACCCGCCAGAATCATGCCACGCGCATTAATGCCCGCGCGCAATAACGGTGCCAGCGCATGGCGCACCACCATTTCTGCTGTATTCTGCTCATCCTGCGCCGCCACAAAATCGGCGGGATCTTCACCAGCATCGATTTCCATTGGCTGATTGCAGGAGGAGTAAGCAGGATCAACACAGCACAGCACCACCACATCGGCGCGATGCGCCAGCGCTTCTTCAATGGTTAAGGCAACCACTTTCTCCGCGACCGGAGAGTGATCAATAGCCATCAGCAGGGTTTTCATCAGATGCTTATCCTTCTATCGCGGCGACTTTGCCGATTTCACGCACCAGCGCCTCTTTGCACTTCAGCATCTCGTCACGAAAACGGGCTTCGTGACGCAGAAAACGTGCAGAGGGCACCAGCAAAGAGACAGAAAAGCGACCAAACAGCGTATCCAGTGCAAACGCCATGGTAGAGATACCTTCCAGCGTTTCACCGCGATCCACAGCGATACCGGTTTCGCGCACTTCCCTGATAAGTTGCAGTAACTGCGGCAGTGTTTTCACCGTCATATCGGTTAACTCCTGCCAGGCGTCACCGACGATCGTCCGCACATCTTTTTCACACTCCAGCGCCAGCAGTGCCCGTCCACCGGAGGTGCTGTAGAGCGGCAGATTGAGTCCCATATGCGGAACGACCCGCAGCTCCCGCGACGCGACCACGTGGTGAATAATTGCCAGCTGGCTGCCGCTGGCGCGCGCCAGCGAGACGGTTTCATTGGTGTCGGAAGAGAGTTTTTCCAGCAGCGGACTGACCAGGTCGACCACATCGGTGTGGACGCTGGAGATCAGTTTTAACAGTGCCGGCCCCAGCCGCAATCCGCCTGCCCCGCTGCTGCGCACCAGCTCGGCGCTGTCGAGCGCGGCAACGATACGCTGCACCGTTGAACGGGGCAGTTCTACTGCCTGAGCAATCTCGCCGAGGCTCATGCCGCCCGGCTGTTCGCCCAGCGCATTAAGAATTTTTGCCGCACGGGCGATGACCTGAATACCGCCCGTTTTTTCATCCTCACGGCTGGAGGGTTGATGTGCCATAGCGTCGTCCTGTTTGAGCTGCCTTACTGTAGCGCGAATGCCGCACTTTTTACAGCCTGTACCACATTGCAATACAGCATACCGGGATGTAATATTACGCCCTGTATCACATCGCAGTACACTGCATCATAATAACGAGATCGCCTGCAATGAACGCTAAGCCTGCCACCGCGCCGGCCCCTCATCCTTTTACACTGCGACTGGCGCTTGGCCTGGTCGGCGTACTCATTGCTGCCCTGACCTCCGGGCTGAACGATCGCGTCAGTGATATCGCACTGGCCGATATCCGGGCTGCCATTGGCATCGGTTACGATCAGGGTAGCTGGATCATTTCTGGTTATCAGGCCGCCGAAGTCGCCGCCATGATGATCGCGCCCTGGTTTGCCGTCACGCTGTCGCTGCGGCGTTTCACCCTTGGCGTATCGGCAGGATTTATGCTGACCGGTATTCTGCTGCCGCTGGTGCCTGACCCAACGCTGTTTATCAGCCTGCGCGTGCTGCAGGGCCTGTTTGGTGGCGCACTGCCGCCGATGCTGATGACCGTCGCCCTGCGCTTTCTGCCGCCGCCCTTTAAGCTGTTTGGCCTGGCGGGCTATGCCCTGACCGCGACATTTGGCCCCAATATGGCGGCCTCACTGGCGTCGTTATGGACCGATCATGTCAGCTGGATGATGGTGTTCTGGCAGGTCGTGCCATTAATGCTCATTGCCATGGTGCTGATTAGCTGGGGGATACCGCAGGACCCGCTGCGTCCGGAACGCTTTCAGCAGATCGATCTGTCTGGCATGGTGACCGGCTGCAGCGCGGTTGCGCTGCTGGTTCTGGTGCTGACTCAGGGTGAGCGTCTCGACTGGCTGAACTCGCCATTGATCGCCGGTATGCTGCTGACGGCGCTGCCGCTGCTGCTGGTTTTCCTGATTAATGAGTGGTTTCACCCGCTGCCCCTGTTTAAATTGCAGATGCTGCGGCGGCCCAATCTGGCGCACGGCTTGCTGGGACTGGCCTGCGTGCTCATCCTTGGTCTGTCTGGCTCCGCTCTGCCTTCGGCCTATTTTGCGCAGGTCAGCGGTTTTCGCACCCTGGAGTTTGCCCCGCTGGCGCTGGCGGTCGGCCTGCCGCAACTGCTGATCGCACCGCTAATTGCGGCACTGCTGAATATTCGCTGGATTGACTGCCGCTGGATGCTGACGGCGGGCGTCGGCCTGCTGGTAACGTCCTGTCTGCTGGGCTCGCAAATTACCAGTGACTGGGCGCGCCAGAATTTCTGGCTGCTGCAGATTCTGCAGGCGTTCGGCCAACCGATGATAATTCTGCCGATACTGATGAGCGCCACCAGCGTGGTGGCTCCCCCTGAAGGCCCGTTTGCCTCGGCGATGTTTAATACAGTACGCGGCTTCTCCAGCATCGCCGCCTCCACGCTGGTTGAGGTGTTCCTCTCCCATCGTGAGCAGTTTCACTCCAGTGTTCTGATTGATCAGGCCGCCAGTCGCAGCTGGCTGATGACCGCGCCGACGGCCGATCAGGCCAGCGGCAGTTTGCCATTGTTGCCGGATGGCAGCATCAGCGCCAGCGATAATCTCAGCGGATTCGCCACGCTGGTCCGGCATCAGGCCACGGTGCTGAGCCTGAGCGACAGCTGGCTGATGCTCACCGGTTTTGCCGCCTGCCTGTTACTGCTTACCGCCATCCTGCCAAAACGGGTCTGGCCGCCTCAAACTTTGCTTCAAAACCCCTCCCGGAATAACTGAATATGCGTGCTTTCGAAATGAAAAGAACTCTGGTGCTCACACTGCTGCTGCTGGTGTTACTGGCCATCGCTTTTGGAGTCTGGTCAATGATGAGCGGCAACGATCACCGCACCAACGACGCCTACGTCAATGCGGATTACACTCTGGTGGCACCAAAAGTCTCCGGCTACATCAGCAATGTGCAGGTGCAGGATAATCAGCAGGTCAAAGCCGGTCAGCTGCTGGCAACACTGGACGACCGTGACTATCGTGTGGCGCTGGAGAGTGCCGAGGCTGACCTGCAGGTGAGTCAGGCGAAACTGCTGAGCAGCCAGGCCCAGCTTGAACAGCAGCAGTCGGTGATTGATCAGCAGAAAGCCAGCGTTGCGGCCAGCCAGGCGTCCGCGCAGTATGCCGGTCAGAGTGCCGATCGCTACAACCGACTCTATAAAAGCGGTACCGTAGCCGCCGACGATCAGCAGAAAGCCAGCTCGAACCAACGTTCAGCCCTGGCAGCCGTGCATCAGAGTCAGGCTGCGTTAGTGTCGGCAGTGAAACAGGTCGGCGTATTACAGGCTGCGGTGCGTTCAGCGGAAGCGGATGTCGCAGCGGCTAAAGCCAGCGTCGATCAGGCCAGACTGAACCTCTCCTACACGCGTATTACGGCACCTGTTGACGGGATGGTGGGTCAGCGCTCGGTGCGGACTGGCGCTTACGTGTCAGCCGGAACCCGTCTGCTGGCGGTGGTACCCCTGCAGCAAACCTACATTACCGCTAACTACCTTGAAACGCAGTTAAGCGATGTACGTCCGGGTCAGCGGGTTCAGATTCGTATCGATGCCCTGCCAGGCAAGACCTTCACCGGTCACGTGGATAGCATCGCGCCGGCCACCGGCGCAACTTTTTCCGCGATCGCCCCCGATAACGCCACCGGCAACTACACTAAAGTCGTTCAACGTCTGCCGGTTAAAATTGTGCTGGATAGTGACCAACAGCATCTGGCTCAGTTACGTGTCGGCATGTCGGCGATCCCGGAAATTCAGGTGCCGTAAAATTGTGAGCAATATCTCAGAACGGACCTATTTCATTTAGGCGGGATTACGCGTAAATTAGCGCCTGATCCTGTTCTGAGTTATTCAGATCGACCCGGAAATGAGCAGACCATTATTGAAATGGCGATCTCTTTTCTACAGCTGTTCGCGTTGCACTGGTTTGGGATCGCCATCATCGTAACCGCTCAGAGGAGTTGCTTTGTGAAATATGCCTTGATGGGAATATCTTTTTTCGCATTACTTTGGTTCGGAACCTTTGTTCTGCTGCTGAAGTAATGGCGTGACAGTGCCGCCACGGGGCGACCATTGCGTCGCCCCTGCTGGCTGTCAGTGCTCTTCTTCCGTTTTCATGCTGCCAGGCAAAACGCCATCGGCACGAAACATCGCTTTAATTCCCCGTACCGCCTGACGAATGCGATCGCTGTTTTCAATCAGTGCAAAACGCACGTGCGTATCACCATAGTCGCCAAACCCGATACCGGGCGAAACACAGACTTTCGCCTCCTGCAGCATATGTTTGGCAAACTCCAGGGAGCCCTGATGCGCATAGTGGTCCGGAATTTTTGCCCAGACATACATCGAGGCTTTCGGGTTATCGACCATCCAGCCCGCTTCATGCAATCCCTTGACCAGCACATCACGACGCCGTTTGTACTGCTCTGCGATGTCGCGAACACACTGTTGGTCCCCTTCCAGCGCCGCAATCGCCGCCACCTGCAGCGGCGTAAAGGTGCCGTAGTCATGGTAACTTTTAATGCGTGCCAGCGCGGCGACCAGCTCTTTGTTGCCCACCATAAAACCGATGCGCCAGCCCGCCATGTTGTAGCTTTTTGACAGGGTGAAAAACTCGACGGCAACGTCACGTGCACCCGGCACCTGCATAATGGACGGCGCTTTCCAGCCATCGTAGACGATGTCGGCATAAGCCAGATCGTGGATCACCAGCACGTTATATTGTTTTGCCAGCGCAATCACCCGCTCGAAAAAGTCGAGCTCCACACACTGTGAGGTGGGGTTTGACGGGAAGCCAAGGATCATCATTTTTGGCTTGGGATAGCTCTCACGAATGGCGCGTTCCAGCTCATTGAAGAAGTCGACACCTGCCACCAGCGGCACCGAGCGCACCTGCGCTCCGGCAATCACTGCACCGTAAATATGAATCGGATAGCTGGGATTGGGCACCAGCACGGTATCCCCATGATCCAGCGTCGCCAGCATCAGATGCGCCAGTCCCTCTTTGGAACCGATGGTAACAATCGCCTCAGATTCAGGATCGATCTCCACCTGATATCGCTCGGCGTACCAGCGCGAGATCGCCCGCCGCAGGCGCGGAATGCCGCGTGAGGTGGAATAACCGTGGGTGTCGTCGCGCTGCGCTACCTGGCATAACTTTTCGACGATGTGCGGCGGGGTCGGGCCATCAGGGTTGCCCATTGAAAAGTCGATGATATCTTCGCCGCGCCGGCGCGCAGCCATCTTCAGTTCAGCGGTGATGTTGAAAACGTAAGGGGGTAAACGTTCAATACGTGAGAAACGACGGGGTGTGCTGTTATCAGCCATGATGTCCTCTGGATTACGTAAGCGCCCGGACCGTCCGAGCGACGCGGGTCACTGCGGTGACCCGTTACGAACATAACGCGGTGAAGATCATTTTGTCGAGGGGGCAGAAAATATTTTTATTTTTGCGGATTCAGTCGTCCCAGCAGCCAATCGTTCACCCAGCAGCCGTTCAGCAGATAATTATCCCGTAGCGTGCCCTCCAGCTGGAAGCCGTTTTTCTCCAGAATCCGGCGTGACGCCCAGTTACCTTCAACCACCATTGCCTTGAGTTTGTGGAAATCGGCTTCAAGCAGAAACTGACACAGCGCCGCCAGTGCCTCACTGCCATAGCCCTGGCCGCAGTGGCGATGAAGCAGCATATAGCCTACTTCAGCCTGACGATGTGGCTCCCATTCGGGGCTGCAGCCAAACAGGCCAATCGGCTCACCGCTGTCGCGGCGTCGTGCCACCAGGCAGAGCATATGAAAACTGCCCGGCTGCCAGGGTGCCAGACGCGTGTTGAAGCGCTGACGGATATCCGCTTCATCGGGGATTTCGCTCACCCACGTCATGGTGTCGCGATCTTCATGGACGGCACGAAACAGTTGCCAGTCTTCTGGCTGTAATTTATTCAGGGTTAATCTGGCGGTGACAAGTTGCATCTGCTGCTCCCGATGGGCGTGGTTTTCCAGCAGTCGCTGGCGCGCGTCATCGCGCAACATAGCAAAACGGCATCACAGCGACCAGCGCTGACAGGATGAAAAACCGTTCCCCTTTATTGCACTCAACCTTTCCCCTTTTTATGCACAGGCCTTAAAAATTGATCTGAAACACGAAGTCCCGGCGTGATTGTGCGGGGCGCTAGCGGTTCGCGATCACATTTTTTATCATAGAGACACTTTCCCTTGCCGACGAGCCGCCTGTGTCCTCCCACTTCACGATGTTACTGGCAGTATTTGACCGCGCCGCCCTGATGTTGATCTGCCTGTTCTTCCTGACGCGCACCCGCCCTTTTCGTCAGCTGCTGCAAAAAGATGAACACACGCGCGCAGAAAAAATAGCGGTAACCGCCATCTTTTCCCTGTTTGCGCTGTTCAGTACCTGGTCTGGGGTCAATGTCGACGGTTCGCTGCTGAATGTGCGGGTGATTGCCGTGATGGCAGGCGGCATTCTGTTTGGTCCCTGGGTCGGCATCGCCACCGGGATGATTGCGGGCCTGCACCGTTTTCTGATCGATATTCACGGCGTAACCTCCGTACCCTGCCTGATCACCAGCATCATTGCCGGTGTCGTCTCGGGCGGCATTAATCGCCGGGTGCTGAAAGAGCATCGCTGGCGCGCCGGTATCGTCGGCGGCATGCTGTGTGAAGCCCTGACGATGTTGCTGATCGTGCTGTGGGCGCGCCCAACCTCACTCGGGCTGGCGATTGTGTCAGAGATTGCCCTGCCGATGATCCTCGGTGCCTCCAGTATCGGTATCATTGTGTTGCTGGTGCAGAGCGTCGAAGGAGAGAAAGAGGCGATTGCCGCCCGTCAGGCCAAACTGGCACTGGAGATCGCCAACAAAACCCTGCCGCTGTTTCGTCAGGTGAACAGCGACT
Organism: Pantoea sp. F_5; assembly: GCF_008631595.1. Taxonomy (NCBI): domain Bacteria; kingdom Pseudomonadati; phylum Pseudomonadota; class Gammaproteobacteria; order Enterobacterales; family Erwiniaceae; genus Pantoea; species Pantoea sp. F_5. The sequence continues at coordinate 159,737 of NZ_VWUO01000001.1, read as the reverse complement.
CGCTGCGCAACATCTGTGACATTATCCGACGGGAGATCAAAGCCGATGCGGTGGCGATGACCGATAAAAAGCAGATACTGGCCTACGTCGGCTATGGCGAACACAACTATCAACATGGGGATGATGGCATCAGTCCCACCACGGCGCAGTCGATTGCCAGTGGCAAAATTATTATTAAAAACAACGATGAAGCGCACCGCACTAAAGATATCCATTCGATGATCGTCATTCCTCTATGGGAAAAAGGCAAAGTCACCGGCACGCTGAAAATCTACTATCGCCGTGCGCACCGTATTACCGGCTCGCTGAAAGAGATGGCCATCGGCCTGTCACAAATCATCTCTACCCAGCTTGAAGTGTCACGTGCCGAGCAGCTACGTGAGATGGCCAATAAAGCGGAACTACGGGCGCTGCAAAGTAAAATAAATCCCCATTTCCTGTTCAACGCCCTTAATGCCATCTCCTCTTCTATCCGTCTCAATCCCGATACCGCCCGCCAGCTGGTGATTAACCTGTCACGCTACCTGCGCTACAACCTGGAGCTGAATGATGATGAGCTGATTGATATTCGTAAGGAGCTGTGGCAGGTCAAAGATTACATCGCCATTGAGCAGGCGCGGTTTGGCGACAAGCTGACGATGATCTATGACGTCGACGAAGATCTTCATTTTCTGCTGCCCAGTCTGCTGATCCAGCCGCTGGTGGAGAATGCGATTGTCCACGGTATCCAGCCCTGTAAAGGTAAAGGCGTGGTGACACTGAGCGTCCGGGATCGGGGCGATAGCGTGCGCATCTCGGTGCGGGACACCGGCCAGGGCATCAGTGACGAAGTCGTGGCAAGAGTGGCGCGCAATGAGATGCCCGGAAATAAAATCGGCCTGCTCAATGTGCATCATCGGGTAAAACTTCTTTCAGGTCAGGGACTGAACATCGTACGGCACCAGCCGGGAACCGAGATTTCCTTTACGCTGAGTAAGAATGGCCAGCGCCTGGCGGAGAATCTGTTATGAAAGCCATTATTGTGGAAGATGAATTCCTGGCGCAGCAGGAGCTGAGCTGGATGATTCAGCATCACAGCAAAATCGAGATTGAAGCCTGCTTCGACGATGGCCTCGATGTGCTGAAGTATTTGCAACAGCATCGGGTTGATGTGATTTTTCTCGACATCAACATTCCTTCGCTGGATGGCATGCTGCTGGCACAGAATATCCATCAGTTTGCGCATAAGCCGCTGATTGTCTTTATCACCGCGTGGAAAGAGCACGCGGTGGAGGCGTTTGAGCTGGAGGCGTTTGACTACATTCTCAAGCCTTATCAGGAGTCGCGGATTGTCACCATGCTGAACAAGCTGGAAGCCACTGCACAGGCGCAGCAGGCGGTCAGCCATCTCAGCGCCACGCCAGCGCCGCAGACAGTCAACCTGATCAAAGATGAGCGCATTATCGTCACGGACGTGAACGACATTTACTACGTAGAGGCCCATGAAAAGCTGACGTTTGTGTACACGCGGCGCGAGTCTTATGTGATGTCGATGAATATTACCGAATTCTGTTCACGTCTGCCGGAACAGCAGTTCTTCCGCTGCCACCGCTCTTACTGCGTCAGCCTTAGCAAGATCCGAGAAATTGAGCCGTGGTTTAACAACACCTATCTGCTGAAGCTGCGCGATCTGGAGTTTCAGGTGCCGGTGAGCCGCAGCAAGGTGAAGCAGTTTCGGCAGCTGATGCGCCTGTAGCGCTGGAGTGGTGAATATTTCAGGAGAACGTGTGGTGAAGCAGAGGATGATTTCCCGAACCTGCCCTGCTGAAGCAGGCAGGCCAGGAAAATCGAACGCGCGCAAAGTGGCCGTGCGCGCGAGGTGTCACTGAATCAGATAATGCGACCCAGCGTCTGACGCAGATGCGCGCCCGCGCCCAGAAGCCCAGGCTGATCGTGCGTGATCATATAGACAGGGATGCTGGCAACATAGTCGCGGAAGCGGCCTTTATCTTCGAAAGCGGCACGGAAACCTGACGCCTTAAAGAACTCCAGGAAACGTGGCACGATGCCACCCGCAATATAGACGCCACCAAAGGTGCCGAGGTTCAATGCCAGATTGCCACCGAAACGGCCCATGATGACGCAGAACATCGACAGCGCCCGACGGCAGTCGATGCAGCTGTCATCCAGCGCACGCTGGCTGACATCTTTAGGCTTCAGGTTTTCCGGCACACGATTATCGACTTTAACGATCGCACGATAGAGGTTAACCAGACCGGCACCCGACAGGATACGTTCTGCTGAAACATGGCCCAGCTCTTCACGCAGCACTTCCAGAATCTGATCTTCTTCTTCGCTGTTGGCGGCAAAATCGACATGACCGCCCTCGCCAGGCAGGCTGACCCAGCGTTTGTCCACGTGCACCAGATGGCTGACGCCTAATCCGGTTCCGGCACCATAAATCGCGATAGGTTTGTCTTTAACCGGGGCTGTGCCGCCAAACTGAATCACGTTGTCGGCGGTCAGCATCGGAATCGCCATGGATACCGCAGTAAAGTCGTTAATGATTTCCAGGTGTTCAAAACCGATGTTCTCTTTGAGCTTGCGCGTCGAAAACGCCCAGTCATGGTTGGTCATTTCAACCCAGTCATCGGTAATCGGGCAGGCGATAGCGATACAGCCATCTTTAACATCCTGCTGTTGTTCATCAAGATAGTGGCGGATGACGGCTTCGAGGCTGTCGTATTCTGATGTTGAGAATGTTTTGGCCTGGGTGATGCTGCCGCTTTCCACCTCACACAGGGCGAGGCGTGCGTTAGTACCGCCGACATCGCCGACCAAGGCATAGGTTGTCATTCTTCTGTTGCTCCGCTTGGGGTCTTAAGAGTTGGAGGACACTATAAATTTCTGCCCATAAAACAACAACGCTCACCGGTGCGATTGGTGAGCGTCTTACTCAGGTGCGCTACAGCCTAACCGCGATAGTCCACCCTGCACAGCGGCAACTATCTGAATCTTAGCCGCCGTTGCGTTGATTCAGGCAGGCGGTGACTTTTCGTAGCAGTGGCGGCAAATCCTCTTTCTGCATGACCACCTCAACCAGCGACAGCCATTGAGGCGCGGAAAGTCGCGCCATCACCTCGTCTAACTGCACCGTTTCACTGATGCGCCAGTTCTGCGCCTGGCCCTGCAGACTCAGTGCGTGCGGTAAAGCTGTCCAGTTCCACTGAGCAATATCATTATAACGCTGTGTTGCGCCATGAATGGCCCGTTCGACGGTATAGCCTTCATTATTCAGCAAAAAGAGTGTCAGTCGCTGCTCATCCCGCAGCATTGAACCCAGTTCCTGAATCGTCAGCTGCGCCGAACCGTCGCCGATAATCAGGATAACCCGGCGATCAGGATCAGCGGTCTGCGCGCCAAACGCTGCCGGAAGAGTATAGCCGATTGATCCCCATAATGGCTGAACCACCAGCTGTGCCTGCGAGGGCAGTCGCAACGCAGCGGCACCAAAAGCGGCTGTCCCCTGCTCCGCCAGAATCAGGTCGCCGGGTTGCAGAAATTTCTGCATCGCCTGCCAGAAAGCCTGCTGACTGATCATGGCGGCCGGTTCCGCCGGCTGCACGGCAGACGGTGCTATGGCGGGCTGCCACTGCTGGCCGTAGTGTTCAAACAGTGGTTGCAGCTCGCTAAGCGCATCCGCCATCGACAACGGTGCAAAATGTTCCCTGCCCACGCTGGCACTGAAGGGTTGCAGATCGATCAGTCGCTCAGGCGCAAACTGTTGCGTGAAGCCTGCAGTAATGGTGTCGGTGAAACGCACCCCGACGCAGATGGCCACATCCACCTGCTCAATCTGCCCGCACACCTGACCGGCGCTGGCTTCACCGGCATAAGTCCCCACATACCCCGGCTGCTGCTCATCCAGTACGCCTTTGCCCATCAGCAGGCTGGCGCAGGGAATCGCACTCTGTTCACGCAGCGCGGCCAGAGCGGACTGCTGCTGCCAGCGCAGTGCGAGAAAATCGGCCAGCAGTGAAACGCGCTCTGCCGGTGCCAGCAACCGTTCCGCCGCCTCGCGGAAAGCGCGGCGCGCATCGGGCGAAGAGGATTGATGAGGGTTCAGGGGCTGAACAGGTGGCTGCACCTCGATGGCTGCCACGTCAACGGCCAGCGACAGATAGCCGGGACGACGGGCCCGTAATGCGTGCTCTATTACCCTGTCAATCTCAGCAGTGGCATTATCGGCCGTAAGCTGGGCCGTTGCCGCACTAACTTCGGCGGCCATGCGTATGAAATGCCGGAAATCGCCATCGCCCAGAGAATGGTGGACACAGTCACCCTGTAATTGTGCTGAAGTCGCTGGCGCGCCAACGATATGGATCACCGGCAGATACTCAGCATAACTGCCTGCAATGCCGTTAATCGCGCTGAGTTCGCCAACACCAAAGGTGGTTAACAGCGCCCCAGCCCCCTTACAGCGTGCATAGCCGTCCGCCGCATAGGCGGCATTAAGCTCATTGGCACAGCCCACCCAGCTGATTTCCGGATGGTCGATAACGCAGTCAAGAAACTGCAGGTTATAGTCGCCCGGCACGCCAAACAGATGCTTAATACCTATCTCCTGCAGACGGGTCAGCAGGTAGTCTCCAACAGTGAATGTGCACATTGCGCAATCCTTTCAGGGAAGAGTTGGGTTAAGTATCTGACAGCCGATGAAATTAGCGAGGAGTGCCACGCTTTTCGCCAGCCACAATGGCTGGAAAGGCGGCGTTACGCTGGCAGAATATTCTGTAAAAACGCGAACTGCTGCGCGCTGTCACTGAGTGTAACCGTATACACTGATAGACTTTTGGCACATATCCCCGTTTTTACTCAGGAGCGCTGAATGTCCTCTTTCCCCCGTCCCGAACGCTATCAACAGATGGAATACCGTCGCAGCGGCCGCAGCGGCATTAAACTGCCCGCCATTTCGCTGGGACTGTGGCACAACTTTGGTGACAGTACCCGGGTCGATAACAGCCGTGAGCTGCTGCGCCATGCGTTTGACCTCGGCATCACCCACTTCGACTTAGCGAATAACTACGGTCCGCCGCCGGGCTCAGCAGAAGAGAATTTTGGTCGTATTCTGCGGGAAGATTTTCGCGCCCATCGTGATGAGCTGATTATCTCTACCAAAGCGGGCTATACCATGTGGCAGGGACCGTATGGCGACTGGGGTTCGCGTAAGTATCTGGTCGCCAGCCTGGATCAGAGCCTGAAGCGCATGGGACTGGAGTATGTGGATATTTTTTATCATCACCGCCCCGATCCGGAAACGCCGCTGGAAGAGACCATGCGTGCGCTGGATCATGTGGTGCGCCAGGGCAAAGCGCTTTACGCTGCCCTGTCTAACTATCCGGCCGATCTTGCTGCCAAGGCGATCGCTATCCTGCGCGATCTCGGCACCCCTTGTCTGATCCACCAGCCGCGCTATTCGATGTTTGAACGTACGCCTGAACAGGGATTGATTCAGACGCTGGGTGATGCGGGTGTCGGCTGTATCGCCTTCTCGCCGCTGGCAGGCGGCGTGCTCACCGATCGCTACCTGCAGGGCATCCCGGAAGATTCGCGTGCGGCAAGCGGCAGCAAGTTCCTGAGTGAAAGCCAACTGACCGAAGAGAAGATGGAGAGGGTCCGCAGGCTGAATGTGATTGCGCAGCAACGTGAACAGAAGCTGGCGCAGATGGCGCTGGCGTGGGTGTTGCGCGACGATCGCGTCACCTCGGTGCTGATTGGTGCCAGTAAAACGGCTCAGATTGATGACGCGGTGGCAATGCTCGCCCGACGTCAGTTCAGCGACGCGGAGTTAACGGCGATTGACACGGCCCTGCTGTAATTTTTCCCCGCCCGGCGCAGGCCGGGTGTTTTCTCACCAGAATAGTCTCAATCCCCTTTCTCTCCCCAATTTCCTCACAATCTTCCGACACAATGATGCGGTAACGACAGCATTACGCAGGCATAATCACTGCGCCGCAACAGCATCAGACTGTTGATGAGGAGAATATAATGAAAAGAGCACTTATTTTTGCTGCCCTGCTGGCGGTGTTGTCGCCGCTGGCAAACCACACAGCTGAGGCCTCCAGTGCCTCTATTACTCTGGCCCCCGGCGTTACGCTGAATCTGGGCGATCGCGACAATCGTGGTTATTACTGGGATGGCGGTCGCTGGCGTGAACCACGCTGGTGGAAAGATCGTTATACCTATAACGAACGCCGCTGGTGGCGACACGAAGAGTGGCGTCGTCAGAAGCAATGGGAGCGTGAACGCCGCTGGCATGAGCGCGACCGTGAGCGCCGCTGGGAACATCAGCATCGCCGCGATCGTGACTGGGATCGTCATGACCGTGGTGGTCCTGGCCCGCGTGGTTTTGGCCCTCATGGACCCGGTGGACCCGGCCCGCATGGCCACGATCGTCACTAATAAAAACGCCCGACAGGATGAATCTGACCGCAACGGATAAACTCAACGCGCAGGTACTGTCTTAAAGCGATGCAGGCCAGACCGCCTGAACAAAAAACGCCCGGCTATGCCGGGCGTTTTTTCCCCCGCCCCTTATAGCCCCAGCGCTTCGCCCACCAGCAGATAAAGATTCAGCGCAATGACCAGCAGCACGATCAGTCGTCCGGTGTTCTGCATCAGGCGCGAGTTCACCATATCTTCGCCCATCAGCTCGCGGTTGCCGGTAAAGGAGAGCAGCGGAATCAGCGCCAGCGCGATACCGAAGCTCAGCAGCACCTGACTCATCACCAGAACACGTGTCGGATCCCATCCTGCCCAGATAACAATAAAGGAAGGCAGCATGGTGACAGTTCGCCTCACCCAGAGCGGAATATGGAAACGGATAAAGCCCTGCATGACTACCTGTCCCGCCAGCGTGCCGACCACCGTTGAGGAGAGGCCAGCAGCCACCAGGCTCAGACCAAATACTGTTGCCGCCGCCTGACCTAACAACGGTTGCAGCGTCAGATAGGCCTGGTCAAGCTCAGCGATTTTGCTGTGGCCGCTGAAGTGGAAGGCCGCTGCCGCGGTCGCCATCATCGCCAGATTAACAAATCCGGCGATGGTCATCGCAATCGCAACGTCCAGCTTGGTTGAAGAGTAACGCTGGCTTTTGCTGTCCTCGCTTTTGCCCTGCGTCAGTGCGGAGTGCAGATAGATTACGTGCGGCATAATGGTCGCACCCAGCACACCGGCTGCCAGGAAGACGGCATCCGACGTCGGTAGCGCGGGCAGCGCCATGCCGACTACCAGCTCTTTGACGTTGGGCTGAGAAAAGAAGAGTTCGACGATATAGGCCGCCGCCACAAACAGCAGCAGTCCGCCAATCACCCTCTCCAGCGGTTTCTGACCGCGGCTCTGTAACATCAATATCAGGAACGTGGCGATGCCGGTCAGCACCGCGCCCTGCATCATCGAGATGCCGAGCAAGAGTTTGAAGCCCAGCGCCGCGCCGATAAACTCCGCGAGGTCGGTGGCCATCGCAATAATTTCTGCCTGCACCCAGTAAAACCAGACGGCCGGACGTGGAAAGCGATCGCGGATGTGTTCAGCGAGATTTTTGCCGGTGGCGATACCCAGCTTGGCGGACATCAGCTGGATAAGCATGGCCATGATGTTGGCCCATACCACTACCCACAGCAATTTGTAGCCGTAAGCAGCGCCCGCCTGAATGTTGGTCGCAAAGTTGCCCGGATCGATATAGCCGATAGCGGCAATAAAGGCGGGGCCCAGCAGTGCGAGTTTGACTTTTCTGACTCCGCGAGCGGCGCGCTCGGCGGTACGACTTTCAAACATATCCGGTACCCTGTCTGAACATTTGCCTGCCCCGGCAGCTTAGGGGTTAGCATGTGCAAGTGAAATTCGTTTATTGTAATCGGTGTAATAGATGCTGCTATAAAGTATAGCCATTGCTATACATTACAGTAAAGGAGGTGATTGCTAAAAATGTGAGCAATAGTGTCACTCTACGCCTCGTGTAAAATATAGACAATAAATATGTGGTTATCTGGAGTGAATGATTTGTAAACAGGACGTGATCTCTGGAACTTTTCTGGAAAATATAGCGATAGTGAATACTTATATTGTGGTTCAGATCTCGTTTTTAAGTAACGCGTTACATAGAATACGCAACAAAATACAACCCTCCTCAAATTTGGAGCAACCATGTCCCATATTTTGCAATTTCTTTTAGCACTGGTGGTGGTCGGAATACTCTCCTTGCTGGTCAGTCACGATCGTAAAAGCATTCGCATTCGCTACATTATACAGCTACTGGTGATTGAAATTGTGCTCGCCTGGTTCTTCCTGAACTCAGAAGCGGGGCTGGGTTTCGTCAAAGGCTTCGCGGGCTTCTTTGACCATCTGCTGAAGTATGCGGCTCAGGGAACCAACTTTGTCTTCGGCAACATGAGTGATAAAGGCCTGGCCTTCTTCTTCCTTAACGTACTGTGCCCAATCGTCTTTATCTCTGCACTGATCGGTATTCTGCAGCATTTCCGTATCCTGCCATGGGTTATCCGCGGTATTGGTACCGTGCTGTCGAAAGTCAATGGCATGGGAAAACTGGAATCTTTCAACGCCGTGAGTTCTCTGATACTGGGACAGTCAGAAAACTTCATCGCCTATAAAGATATTCTCGGCAAGATGTCACAGCGCCGCATGTACACCATGGCTGCGACCGCAATGTCGACGGTATCAATGTCTATCGTCGGAGCCTATATGACGATGCTGCAGCCAAAATATGTGGTCGCTGCACTGGTACTCAACATGTTCAGTACCTTTATCGTGCTGTCGCTGATCAACCCGTACCGCGTTGAGAACGAAGAAGATCTGCAACTGCAGGATCTGCATAAAGGTCAAAGCTTCTTCGAGATGCTGGGCGAATATATCCTGGCTGGCTTCCGCGTCGCGATTATCGTAGCCGCCATGCTGATTGGCTTTATCGCGCTGATTTCAGGCCTGAATGCGCTGTTTGATCTGATCTTCGGCATCAGCTTCCAGGGCGTTCTCGGCTTTGTCTTCTATCCCTTTGCCTGGATGATGGGTGTGCCTTCTGGCGAAGCGTTGCAGGTCGGCAGCATTATGGCGACCAAGCTGGTATCGAATGAGTTTGTCGCCATGATGGATCTGCAGAAAATCGCGGGTCAGCTGTCGCCAAATTCAGAAGGTATTCTGTCCGTGTTCCTGGTGTCGTTCGCCAACTTCTCTTCAATCGGCATCGTAGCGGGTGCGATTAAAGGTCTGAACGAAGAACAGGGTAACGTGGTTTCCCGCTTCGGCCTGAAGCTGCTGTACGGCTCTACGCTGGTCAGCGTGCTCTCCGCCGCTATCGCCGGTCTGGTTCTGGCGTTCTGATACGGTTCTAAGCAATAAAGGGCGAGCGGGTCTCGCCCTTCTCTTTCCGCGGCATTCCTGCTCTGCTTCCCGTTGATTCGCCCATAAAGCGTCGCTTCTCACATTACACAACAAATTCACATCTGCAGTTAACCCGTGCGCGTGAGGCAGCACCGCGTTCCGAAGGTCATGCCGGCTAAAACGTCTCAGCGTGACGTGCATAATAAAGCAATAAGGTTTTTATCCGCACGAAAAGGCGAATGAAGGGGATAGCAGGAAGGATGTTGACAGCGACGTGTCAGAAAATGGTGGAGATAAGCGGGATCGAACCGCTGACCTCTTGCATGCCATGCAAGCGCTCTCCCAGCTGAGCTATACCCCCACATCTGGAATCGTTTTTCAGTGCCAAACTTTTGAGACGAAGTTTGGTGGAGCTAAGCGGGATCGAACCGCTGACCTCCTGCATGCCATGCAGGCGCTCTCCCAGCTGAGCTATAGCCCCGAACCGAAAAACTGTCGCGTTAAGCGACGGACGGCATAATATGAAACCGCCTCCAGGGTGTCAACGGCAAAATGACATTCTCTGTTTGATCGCTGAAAAAGGCGGCAACCTGCGAAGTTTCAGCAGCATGCCGCAGCTGAAAATCGTGTCTGTTCCGGCAGGGCCGTTTTTTAACTGTTATTCAGTCTGCCGTCAGGTTAATTCCCGGTTAAATATGTTATAGGAATTTTCTTGTCTTCGTCTTTTTCGCGTGCAAAACTTAGCCCGCTAACTTAGTGGTCACCGGGATCCTCTCCCGCACACCACGCGTCCACCAGGCGTTATCGTCCCATTAATCATAAAAAAACTATTGAGATACTATGTCGCTGCATACACCTAAAGAAATCGCACAACTGGCGATCCAGTCAGGCGTGGCCAAAAGCCGTGCGCCTGTCAGCATCCTCCTTATTCTCGGCTTTATGGCGGGCGCATTTATTGCGACCGGCTTCCTGCTGGATCTTCACGTGATTAACACTCTGCCGGCTGAGTGGGGCTCATTTGGTGGCCTGTTAGGTGCAGCTGTCTTCCCTGTGGGTATCATCATGACCGTGCTGGCAGGGGGTGAGCTGCTGACCGGTAATATGATGACCCTGCCGGTAGCCTGGTTCGCCCGCCGCATCAGCTTTATGAGCGTAGCGCGGAACTGGTTCTGGGTGACCCTGGCGAATTTCCTCGGCAGCGTGGCTGTCGCCTGGTTCTTTGGCCATATGCTGGGCATGACCGAAGGCGATTACCTGAAAAAGACCGTTGCGATTGCCTCTGCAAAAGTCCATGCCGATTTCCTGCACGCCTTTATTTCAGGCATTGGCTGTAACTGGCTGGTGTGTCTGGCGGTGTGGCTGGCGTTTGCCAGTAAAGATGTGGTCGGCAAGATCTTCGGCATGTGGTTCCCGGTTATGGCGTTTGTTGCTATTGGTTTCCAGCACGTTGTCGCCAACATGTTTATCATTCCGGCCGCCATTTTTGCCGGTCAGATGACCTGGGCAGAGTATCTCCCTAACTTTGTTGCCATCTTCCTGGGCAATGCCGTGGGCGGTGCCGTCTTCGTTGGCCTGGCCTACTTCCTTGCCTTCCGCCCTGCCGCAGAACCTGCCAGCAACCCGCAGTAATCCTGTTTTGCCTTTTGTCAAAAGACAAAAGGCAATTTCAGCTTCAGTTACTTTCCCCCGTTACATTTTGCTGTAATATGTACCGCTAATGTATTTAACAGGGATAGCATCGTGAAAAAGGAATGGCTTACTCCCGAAGAGCTGGCTGCAGAAACGGGTTACAGTCGGCAAACGGTGAATAAATGGATCAAACGAGAGAACTGGACAACCACGCCAAAGCCCGGTGTACAAGGCGGCAAGGCACGTCTGATTCATATTGATGAACGCGTAAAAAGTTTTATTCAGTCGACACGCAATCTTAACGAGCCCGCAGCGACCTATGGTGCAGTGGCTAATTCTTTACCTGCGTTATTGATAAGTTCCATCCAGCAAATGAGTCAGGATGAACAGGATCAGTTCACCGCGTTAATCTTACGTGAAGGGATTAAGGGCGTAATGCAGCGTCTGGGAATTGGTGAAGAGTAAAGAAACCGGAAGCGTGATGCTTCCGGCTGTGTTGATTAAGCCTGTGCTTCACGCTCACTGATAAAGGCCAGAGCCTGCTCAATACGTGCCACACTGCGGCTGCGGCCAATCGCTTCAACAGTGACATCCAGACCCGGTGACTGACCGGCACCGGTCACCGCCACACGCAGCGGCATGCCGACTTTACCCATTCCCACTTCCAGCTCATCTGCAGTGCTCTGAATCGCCTGATGGATGTTTTCAGCGTTCCACTCGGTGATTGCGGCCAGCTTATCGCGCACGACTTCCAGCGGCTGACGCGCCACCGGACGAAGATGTTTCTTCGCGGCATCGGCATCAAACTCTGCAAAGTCTTCATAGAAGTAGCGACAGGACGCCGCCATCTCTTTCAGCGTTTTGCAGCGCTCACCCAGCAGGCTAACCAGTTTCGCCAGTTCCGGCCCGGTACGGGTATCAATTTTCTGCTCTTCAATATGCCACTGCAGATGCGTCGCCACATATTCTGGCGGCAGCGTATTGATGTAGTGATGGTTCAGCCACTGCAGTTTCTCTGTGTTGAACGCACTGGCAGACTTACTGACGGCGTCCAGCGTAAACAGCTCGGTCATTTCAGGCACGCTGAAAATTTCCTGATCGCCATGTGACCAGCCCAGACGAACCAGGTAGTTGAGCAGCGCTTCCGGCAGGTAGCCATCATCCCGATACTGCATCACCCCTACTGCGCCATGACGCTTAGAGAGCTTTTTGCCATCGTCGCCCAGGATCATTGAAACGTGGGCATAGACCGGAACCTGCGCGCCAATCGCTTTAAGGATGTTGATCTGACGTGGTGTGTTGTTGATGTGGTCTTCACCGCGAATAACGTGCGTGATGCCCATATCCCAGTCATCCACAACGACGCAGAAGTTATAGGTGGGGGAACCATCGGTGCGGCGGATAATCAGATCGTCGAGTTCCTGGTTGCTGAACTCGATCGGGCCGCGGATCTGATCGTCAAAGATGACCGAACCATCCTGTGGATTGCGGAAACGTACCACGCACGGCTCATCATCGGCATGATGTTCATGGCTGTCACGACAACGGCCGTCGTAACGCGGCTTTTCGTTGTTGGCCATCTGCTCTTCACGCAGAGCTTCCAGACGCTCTTTGGAGCAGTAGCATTTGTATGCCGTGCCCGCTTCCAGCATTTCATCAATGACCGCGTTGTAGCGATCAAAACGCTTAGTCTGGTAGTAAGGGCCTTCATTCCAGTCCAGACTGAGCCAGTTCATGCCATCCATGATGGCTTCGATAGCTTCCGGCGTGGAGCGCTCCAGATCGGTATCTTCAATGCGCAGCACGAACTCGCCCTGGTTATGACGCGCAAAGAGCCAGGAGTAAAGTGCGGTACGGGCGCCACCAACATGCAGGTAGCCGGTTGGGCTGGGCGCGAAGCGTGTTTTGATTTTCATTGAGTATTGCCTTAGATGCGCGGGTTCTCTGTCTGGATGACAAAAAACAGGTTAGACGCGAAAAAACAGTGGGCACATTCTAGCATCTGACGGTGAATCCTCAATGCATGCCCGCGGGTTGCCCTCAGGGAAAAGGCGCTTTTCTGCCAGTAAAACCAGCACATTGACTAAAAGCGCAACAGGATGTTTAAAAATAAACCGAACGCACATTTATGTTTTAAAAAGCGTTGACTCAAAATCAACTATCCCTATAATGCGACTCCACACAGCGGGGGTGATTAGCTCAGTTGGTAGAGCATCTCCCTTACAAGGAGGGGGTCGGCGGTTCGAACCCGTCATCACCCACCACTCTTAACAGGGTGCCCGCAGTGAACAGGTATGAAGATATGGGTGATTAGCTCAGTTGGTAGAGCATCTCCCTTACAAGGAGGGGGTCGGCGGTTCGAACCCGTCATCACCCACCATATCTTGCCTGTTAGTAGTATCGAAGTACGAAGTGGGTGATTAGCTCAGTTGGTAGAGCATCTCCCTTACAAGGAGGGGGTCGGCGGTTCGAACCCGTCATCACCCACCACTTCGGGTCGTTAGCTCAGTTGGTAGAGCAGTTGACTTTTAATCAATTGGTCGCAGGTTCGAATCCTGCACGACCCACCAATTCAGAAAAAAGCGCCTTTTGGGCGCTTTTTTCGTTTCCGGAGCACGGACTATGCCGTGCAGGATGAGAACCTGCTGCAGGTTCGACTGAATCGCCCGGCGATTCAGGCTGATGCGACAGCATCACCCGCAGGGCGAGGCCCGGAATGGGCCGAGGCTATCCTGCACGACCCACCAATTCAGAAAAAAGCGCCTTTAAGGCGCTTTTTTCGTTTCCGAGGTACGGACTTTACCGTGCAGGATGAGAACCTGCTGCAGGTTCGACTGAATCGCCTGGCGATTCAGGCTGATGCGACAGCATCACCCGGATGGGCCGAGGCTATCCTGCACGACCCTCCCATTCCGAGAAAAGCGCCTTTTGGGCGCTTTTTTCGTTTCTGCGCTTTAGCCGCTTACGCGTTCAGAATCCCACTCCATTTATGCTGCCTGAGTGCCACGTTTATTTTACTGCGCCAGGCTAAGCCTGAATGACGAGTCCCCTCAGAAAGGACATTCAGGAGAAGAATCTGCTTTTTTACTCCCCTGCTCTTTTTGACACTTTAGTTATTTTCGCCTGCGCCGATAACTTTATAGACGAACTACAGGGAGAAAATGATGTCCTCAATAGCCGGAGTTTTGAAAGTTATGCCGGGGGGTGGTGACAGCGGCAGTATCGCCTCGCAGATCGCCGCACTGAATAAACAGATTCAGAGCGTGATGAAAAAAATCAAAGAGCTGGCCGACAACCACGATCTCGACGAAGAACAGAAATTTAAAATAGCGCAGATGTACCAGTCGCAACTCACCATGCTATGGGCGCAGATTGCTCATCTGCAAAAGAAACAGGCTGAGCAGGCCGAGAAGGCGCAGCACAAAAACGACAGTGTTAATCCGGTCAGTGAAAGCCAGGCGAACGGTATTAACCGCCCAACTGACAAAAATAATGTCGATGTCTATATCTAAAACGCCGGTTTAAGCGTGCGTTGTTGCGCCAGCAGCGCCGCCTGCTGGCGCACTTCCTGCCATATCGCTTCTGCGGCAGGCGTCAGCGAGCGGTTTTTCCGTTTGATTAGCGTCAGGCTGCGATTGATTTCCGGATAGAGACGCCGCACCTTGAGAACGCGATCCGCCGGTAGCGGTAAGGCCAGCGCGGGCAGAATACTGATACCAATCCCTACCTGCACCATCGGAAACAGCGTGGCGGGATGACCAATCTCCTGCACCACTTCTGCCCTGATATTCTGCTGCTGCATTGCCGCATCAATCAAAACCCGACTGCCGGACGCGTAATCCTGCAAGACCATGGTTCGGCCCTCCAGCATCGCCCATTCAGCTCTTTCCACCATCGCCAGCGGATCATCCTCGCGACATAACAGCAGGAAAGGCTCATCCAGAATCGCGATGCTGTCGAAATCGCTGTCGCTGAGTGGCCCAATCACGATCCCGAAATCGACTTCGGCATTACGCACACTTTGCAGCACCCATTGCTGGGCGCGATCGTGCAGGATGACTTTAATATCGGGAAAATGGTGCTGACTGGCGGCAAGACATTGCGGCATCAGATGCGCGGAAATAGTCTGGCTGGCGGCGACTCTGACGGTGCCACTGCGCTGCTCGCCAAAACTGCGGATATCCAGCAAGGTGGTATGAATCTCCTCCAGCAGGCGCTCCATGCGTGATGCCAGCTGTTTGCCTGCCTCGGTCAGCATCACCTCACGCGTAGTACGATCCAGCAACCGCACGCCGGTTTCCGCTTCAAGCTCTTTGATACTGTGGCTCACCGCCGACTGACTCAGACCTATCGCCTGCCCCGCCTGACTGAAGCCGCCATAGTGGGCCACCGCAATAAACGTCCGTAGCTGACGCAGCGTATAATTCATCGATTTTTCTCATAGATTGATTCAATAAATCAATTTTATTTCTAAAACTACTTGTCGCACAATCGTGCTATTGAAAAATTTACCGGATTTTAACAATGGGCTTTTTAAAACTCGATCCGATGATGGTTAAACTCATCATCACCGTGCTGCTGGCCTCTTTCCTGCCAGCGAAAGGGATCTATGTCGATATCTTCAGCTACCTTGCGACAGCAGCAATAGCACTGCTGTTCTTTATGCACGGTGCCAAGCTCTCGCGTGAAAAGATCATCGCAGGCAGCAGTCACTGGCAGCTGCATCTTTGGATTATGTTCAGCACCTTTGTGCTGTTTCCGGCGCTGGGTCTGCTGCTGGTCTGGTGGCATCCGGTTGATGTCGGCCCGGAGATTTATACCGGCTTTATCTACCTTTGCATCCTGCCTGCGACGGTGCAGTCTGCTATCGCCTTTACCTCAATGGCAGGCGGTAACGTTGCCGCAGCGGTGTGCAGCGCCTCGGCATCAAGCCTGCTGGGTGTCTTCATTTCACCGTTGCTGGTGAATCTGGTGATGGATATCCACAGCAGTGCGCCCAGCGATGGTCTGGAGCAGATCGGCAAGATTATGTTGCAACTGATGGTGCCTTTCATTCTGGGTCACCTTTCACGTCGCTGGATCGGTGGCTGGGTTGAGAAACACCGTAGCCTGATTGGCAAAACTGACCAGACTTCAATTCTGCTGGTGGTCTATTCCGCTTTCAGTGAAGCCGTGGTGAATGGTATCTGGCATCGTGTTGGCCTGATTACGCTGCTGTGGATTGTGGCGGGTTCTGTCATCCTGCTTACCGCCGTGCTAATTATCAACCTGCTGGCCTCACGTCTGTTCCGCTTTAAGCGCGCAGATGAGATTGTGGTGCTGTTTTGTGGCTCAAAGAAGAGCCTGGCGAATGGCGTGCCGATGGCGAACATTCTGTTTCCGGCAAGTACCGTGGGAATCATTGTGCTGCCGCTGATGATTTTCCATCAGGTACAGCTGATGGTCTGCTCGTTTATCGCCGGACGTTACAAAAGGACCAATGAGAAACAGCAGGCTCTGCAGGTGAAAGATTCGGTAATGGAGTCACAGAAGTAAAACAGCTGCCCGCCTGCGCGGGCACTTTTACTTGCGGGTCTGGAGCGGTTTAACTAATCCCTCCAGACCTTCTATTTTTATCGTCAGGGTCAGCTGCATCAAATCCCCCAGCAACCCGGACGGGAAGTCGCCACTACGGGCAAACCACAGCAGATAAGGCTCAGGCAGATCGATCAGCATCCGCCCCTTATATTTGCCAAACGGCATAGGCGTATTGGCAATCGCCACCAGCTGATGTTCATCCATCTCAGGCACCCAGCAGACGAATCATTTCAGCTTCATCGATCACCTCAATGCCCAGCTCCTGCGCTTTCGCCAGCTTGGAACCCGCCGCTTCACCGGCAATCAGCAGATCGGTTTTCTTCGATACGCTGCCGCTGACTTTTGCGCCCAGCGCGATTAGCTGCGCTTTGGCATCATCGCGGTTCATCTGCGACAGCGAGCCGGTCAGAACCACGGTTTTACCGGCGAACGGACTGTCGATCTCTTCGGCTTTCACCACCACAACGGCCGGCCAATGAATGCCGATGTCGTCCGTCAGCTGGCGGATGACCTCGCGGTTGCTCTCCTCTTCCATAAAGTTGCGCACGTGCGCGGCAACGACTTTACCCACATCCGGCACGGCAATCAGCGCCTCAAGGTCGGCATCCATCACTTTCTGCAGCTCACCAAAATGGTTAGCCAGATTGGCGGCGGTAGCTTCACCCACTTCGCGGATCCCCAGCGCATAGAGGAAACGTGCCAGCGTGGTCGACTTTGCTTTTTCCAGCGCATCGACCACGTTTTGCGCCGATTTTGGCCCCATGCGATCCAGCCCTGTCAGCTTGCCCGCCGTGAGACGAAAGAGATCGGCTGGGGTCGAGACATACTCTTTCTCCACCAGCTGGTCGATAATCTTATCGCCCATACCATCAACATCGAGCGCACGGCGCGAGACAAAATGCTTTAGTGCCTCTTTGCGTTGCGCGCCGCAAATCAGACCGCCGGTGCAGCGCGTGACCGATTCGCCTTCGACCCGTTCCACCTCAGAACCACAAACCGGGCAATGGGCAGGAAACACCACTTCACGCGTCTCTTCAGGACGTTCAGCGGTGACCACATTCACAACCTGCGGGATCACATCGCCTGCACGGCGAATCACAACCCGGTCGCCAATGCGCAGTCCCAGCCGCGCGATTTCATCAGCGTTGTGCAGCGTGGCGTTGCTGACAATCACGCCCGCTACCTGAACCGGCTCAAGACGAGCCACCGGCGTGATAGCACCCGTACGACCCACCTGAAATTCGACATCCCGTACCCAGGTCAGTTGTTCCTGCGCCGGGAATTTGAAGGCAATCGCCCAGCGCGGTGCGCGCGCCACAAAGCCCAGTTGTTCCTGCAGTGCCTGTGAATCGACTTTGATTACGACACCATCAATATCAAAGCCGAGGTTCGGACGCTGTTGCTCAACGTCGTGATAAAAAGCCAGCGCCTCTTCCGCATTATGCACCAGCTTAATGCGGTCGCTGACCGGGAGACCCCAGGCTTTGAACTGCTGCAGACGCCCCATGTGACTGTGCGGCATCTCCCCGCCTTCCAGCAGGCCAAAACCGTAGCAGAAGAAAGTTAATGGACGTTTAGCGGTGATACGCGGATCAAGCTGACGCAGCGAACCTGCCGCTGCGTTGCGCGGGTTAGCAAAGACTTTGCCGTCAGTGCGTCGCGCTTCCTCATTCAGCTTTTCGAAGCCGCGCTGCGTCATAAATATTTCGCCGCGTACTTCCAGCCGGGCCGGAATGTTGTCGCCTTTTAGCCGCAGCGGGATAGCGCGAATGGTACGAACGTTAGCAGTAATGTTCTCGCCGGTCGTGCCGTCACCGCGCGTTGCGGCCCGGACCAGCAGGCCATTTTCATACATCAGGCTGACCGCAGCGCCATCAAGCTTGAGTTCACAGCAGTAGGTAATGTCGTCACTGCTTTTCAGCCGATCCTGCACCCGCTTGTTGAAGGCCATAAACGTGGCTTCATCAAAGGCATTATCCAGCGACAGCATCGGGACTTCATGGCGAACCTGCTCGAATACCGTCAGCGGTGCAGCACCTACACGCTGCGTCGGCGAGTCCGGCGTAATGAGATCGGGGTGTTCCTCTTCCAGCTGACGCAGTTCGCCCATCAGACGATCGTATTCGGCATCCGGCACTTCCGGTGCATCCATGACGTGATAAAGATATTCGTGATGGCGCAGTGTGGTGCGCAGTTCAGTGATGTGATCCTGGACGGATTTCATATAGCCCCATCAGATAAAAAACCCCCGACAGGCGGGGGTTTATTTTAACAATTAAGATAGCGGTCAGCGCAGGTCTCAGACGCCAACCACATCGCGAATACGCGCCTTGTAGGTTTCCAGCTTCTGCGGCGTCATCATACGACGCTCATCATCCAGCACGACACCGCCAACGTCATCAGCGATACGCTGTGCCGACTGCAGCATCAGCTTGAAGTTCTGATTCGCATCACCATAAGAAGGCACCATCATAAAGATAGAGATGCCTGGCGTGCTGAAATCAGTCATCAGATCAGGGTTGAACGAACCCGGCTTAACCATGTTAGCCAGACTGAACAGGACCGGACCGCTGCCTGCCGGACTCAGATGACGATGGAAAATGTTCATTTCACCAAACTGGAAGCCCGCCTGCAGTATACCCTGCAGTAATGCCTCACCGTTCAGCTCACCGCCCGAATGGGCTGCAACATGTAGTACCAGTACCGCTTCTTTCGGTTTTTCCACTGGCGCTTTCGCTGCAGGCTGTGCAGGCGCGGGATCCGGTGTTACTTCAGGCTCAGGCTCAGGTTCTGCCTGGTACTGCGGAGCGGGCTGGACAGATTCCAGCGGATCGAGATCCAGCAGCGGGTCGGCCTGGACTGGCGGCGCGACAAAAGTCGGCGCGGGCTGCTGACGAGCCGGTTCAGGGCGCGGCTGCGGAGCAGGCTTCGGTGCCGTGTTAAAAAGCGGATCGTTTTCTGGTTCAGGTTGCGGTGCGGGTCGTGGCGCAGGCTGACGCACAGGCTCAGCAGGCGCTTGCTTACGCGGCGCTTCTGACTGTGGCTCACGAATCTCATCGAAACGCGGTTCCTGGTGTGTGCTGCGTTCAGAACGAATGCGAACCTCGCCGACGCCGTCATCTTCGTCGTCAATCAGATCCTGCTCATCATGTTCTTTACGTTGTTTCAGACGTTTGTGCGGGCGATCACGGAACACTGACGAACGCTCTTTACGGCTGGTCCACAGCCCGTGAAGAAGGAGCGCTATAATGGCGATCGCGCCAACAACGATTAATATCAGACGCAAATCCTGCATCATTGTATTCTCTGTTGTTCCAATACCTTGCCACCGCGGCAAACTTTATCCTCTAACTGTATTTGCCCTGCTACACAAGTGCAAGTCTGTGCACTATTTTCTGACAAATAAGATAGGCAACCCACGCTTTTTCGCTGTTTTTTTATCCAAACGGCACCTGGCCTGGAGAAAAAGCCAGGTTATAGTGGGCGCGCCTTAACACTTCCAGGAGAAATGGCTTTATGGCCTTTGAGAATTCGGTCTCAGATTTTAACGGCATGCACTACTTTAGCCAGGGCTGGAAACTGGTCCGTCTGCCTGGCATTCGCCGCTTTGTGGTGATGCCACTGCTGATTAACATTATCATGCTCGGTGGCGCATTCGTCTGGCTGTTCTATCGTCTCGGTGACTGGATCCCGCGCCTGATGACCCATATTCCGGACTGGCTGCAATGGCTGAGCTATCTGTTGTGGCCGTTGTCTGTGATTGCGATTGTGCTGGTGTTTAGCTACTTTTTCTCGACGCTGGCAAATCTGATAGCGGCCCCTTTCTGCGGCCTGCTGGCCGAGCAGCTCGAAGGACGCCTGACCGGTAAGCTTCTGCCCGATAGCGGCTGGGCAGGAATGATTAAAGATGTGCCGCGTATTATGAAGCGCGAGATGCAAAAACTGGGCTATTACCTGCCCCGCGCGCTGGGACTGTTGCTGCTTTACTTTATTCCTGGTTTTGGTCAGACGGTTGCCCCGGTGCTGTGGTTCCTGTTCAGTGCCTGGATGTTATCCATCCAGTATTGCGACTATCCGTTCGACAACCACAAAGTGCCGTTTCAGCAGATGCGAAACGCCCTGCATCGGCACAAAACAGCCAATATGCAGTTTGGCGCACTCACCAGCCTGTTCACTATGATTCCAGTTCTGAATCTGGTGATTATGCCCGTTGCTGTTTGCGGTGCCACCGCCATGTGGGTCGATCGCTACCGACCGCAGCTGGCACGTAATGAGGTGCGCTAGACTCATCAGCGCGCCTTATGCTCTTTTTCGCAGGGCTTATTGCCGGGGGACATATAGATATACGATTTCTTTCCTTCCGCCCCCAGGCAGAACAGGTATGCTCATAGGGTTCCCAATAATTCATACAGTTAAGGGCAGGCTATGAGTAAGATCTATGAAGACAACTCTTTGACAATTGGTCATACGCCACTGGTTCGACTGAACCGCATCGGTAACGGCCGCATTCTTGCGAAAGTTGAATCCCGTAACCCGAGCTTCAGCATTAAATGCCGTATCGGTGCCAACATGATTTGGGACGCAGAGAAACGCGGTATTCTGAAACCCGGTATTGAGTTGGTTGAACCGACCAGTGGTAACACCGGCATCGCGCTGGCCTACGTTGCCGCTGCGCGCGGTTATAAGCTTACGCTGACCATGCCGGAAACCATGTCGGTGGAACGTCGTAAGCTGCTGAAAGCGCTGGGTGCGAAGCTGGTTCTGACCGAAGGTGCCAAAGGCATGAAAGGTGCCATCGGCAAAGCAGAAGAGATTGTCGCCAGCGACCCGGACAAATATGTGCTGCTGCAGCAGTTCAGCAACCCGGCTAACCCGGAAATCCATGAAAAGACCACCGGCCCGGAAATCTGGGAAGATACCGATGGCGAAGTGGATGTCTTTATTGCGGGTGTCGGCACAGGCGGGACGCTGACCGGCGTGAGTCGCTACATCAAAAACACCAAAGGCAAAAAAGATCTGATTACCGTCGCGGTTGAGCCGACCGATTCGCCAGTGATTGCACAGGCGCTGGCGGGTGAAGAGATCAAACCCGGCCCGCACAAAATTCAGGGTATTGGTGCAGGCTTTATTCCGGGCAATCTGGAACTGAACCTGGTTGACCGCGTGGTGGCCATTACCAATGAAGAAGCGATCAGCACGGCGCGCAGGCTGATGGAAGAAGAAGGTATCCTGGCCGGTATCTCATCCGGTGCTGCTGTCGCCGCCGCGCTGAAGCTGCAGGAAGACGAAACCTTCGCGAACAAAAACATCGTGGTGATTCTGCCCTCCTCTGGCGAACGCTATCTGAGTACCGCGCTGTTCGCCGATCTCTTTACGGAAAAAGAGCTGCAGTAGCTGGAGCCGATAGTCTGAAAATGTCGAAAAAAGCACCCATCCGGGTGCTTTTTTGTGGTGCAGATCTCACTTTCATCACCCGGCAGATTGATTTCAGTGATGCCGATCTGGTATTCAGACTGCCAATTATTTCGATGCCTGAAATTAATCCGCGCTTGAAGTGGATCAAGCTGAATCGATTTACGGATTCAGTGAAACGGCGAATCACGGCATAATTAACCGGTGACGTGTAGAATCGGTTTTGAGACGCAACGGATTGCAGATTTGACGCATGCGCGTCTTTGGTCAGCATGAAGCTATACCCGCGCACCTACACAGGCTAAAGTGAAGGCTCCAGGCTAGACTTTAGATCCATAATACTCATCCTGATAACGTTGGGGAAATAGAATGTTCCAGCAAGAAGTTACCATTACTGCACCAAACGGTCTGCATACTCGCCCAGCTGCGCAATTCGTTAAAGAAGCCAAAGCTTTCCAGTCAGAAATCACCGTGACCTCTAACGGCAAATCAGCGAGCGCGAAAAGCCTGTTCAAACTGCAGACGCTGGGTTTAACCCAGGGAACGGTTGTCACCCTTTCCGCGGAAGGTGAAGATGAGCAGAAAGCAGTTGAGCATCTGGTCAAACTGATGGCTGAACTGGAGTAATCTCCGCTCAGCTCTCCAGCCAATCGACTCCTCTGCGCCATTGAGTGCAAACATCTTGATCGCGGACAACCTGTCCGCGTTATTGCTTTCGTAAAGTACGTGTCCCGCGACAATGGCACCGCAAAGAGTCCCATCAGCCATCGTGATTAAAAGGTAGCGTTATGATTTCAGGCATTTTAGCATCACCAGGTATCGCTTTCGGCAAAGCACTGCTGCTGAAAGAAGACGAGATCGTCATCAACCGCAAGAAAATTTCTGATGACCAGGTTGAGCAGGAAGTTCAGCGCTTCCTCGATGGCCGCAGCAAAGCGGCATTACAACTGGAAGCGATTCGCGTCAAAGCGGGTGAAACCCTCGGTGAAGAGAAAGCAGCCATCTTCGAAGGCCACATCATGTTGCTGGAAGATGAAGAGCTGGAGCAGGAAATCATCGACCTGATCAAAAAAGATCACGCGACTGCCGATGCTGCTGCTTACTCGGTCATTGATGGCCAGGCGAAAGCACTGGAAGAATTAGATGACGAATATCTGAAAGAGCGTGCGGCTGACGTGCGTGACATCGGTAAACGTCTGCTGCAAAACATCCTTGGTCTGCACATCGTTGACCTGAGCGCTATTCAGGACGAATCCATTCTGGTGGCCAAAGATTTAACGCCGTCAGAAACCGCACAGCTAAACCTGAAAAAGGTGCTGGGCTTTATCACCGATCTGGGTGGCCGTACCTCACATACCTCAATCATGGCGCGCTCGCTGGAGATCCCGGCCATTGTCGGCACCGGCAATGTGACCGTCACGATTAAAAATGGCGATTTCCTGATTCTGGATGGCGTTAACAATGCCATTCACGTCAATCCTTCAGAAGCAGTTCAGGAAGAGCTTAAAGCCGTACAGAACCAGTATCTGTCGGAAAAACATGAATTAGCCAAGCTGAAAGATCTGCCAGCCGTGACGCTGGATGGTCATCAGGTTGAAGTCTGTGCCAACATCGGTACTGTACGCGATATCGCCGGTGCTGAGCGCAACGGCGCGGAAGGCGTCGGTCTCTACCGCACCGAATTCCTGTTCATGGACCGTGATGCGCTGCCGACCGAAGAAGAGCAGTTCCAGGCGTACAAAGCGGTCGCTGAAGCGATGGGTTCCCAGGCGGTTATCGTACGTACCATGGATATCGGCGGTGACAAAGATCTGCCTTACATGAATCTGCCAAAAGAAGAGAACCCGTTCCTCGGCTGGCGTGCTATCCGTATCGCGATGGATCGCAAAGAGATTCTTCATGCACAGCTGCGTGCCATCCTGCGCGCCTCCTCTTTCGGTAAACTGCGCATCATGTTCCCGATGATCATTTCGGTTGAAGAAGTACGCAGCCTGAAAGCGGAACTGGAACTGCTGAAAGCGCAGTTGCGTGAAGAAGGTAAAGCCTTTGATGAAAGCATCGAAGTCGGCATCATGGTAGAGACCCCGGCTTCAGCCGTCATTGCCCATCATCTGGCGAAAGAGGTCGACTTCTTCAGTATTGGGACAAACGATCTGACGCAGTATACTCTGGCGGTCGATCGTGGTAATGATTTGATCTCGCACCTGTACAACCCAATGACGCCGTCTGTGCTTAACTTAATCAAGCAAGTCATTGATGCATCTCACGCTGAAGGTAAATGGACCGGCATGTGTGGTGAGCTGGCAGGTGATGAACGTGCTACACTACTGTTACTGGGAATGGGGCTGGACGAGTTCAGTATGAGTGCCATTTCTATCCCTGGCATCAAGAAAATCATTCGTAATACTAATTTTGAAGATGCGAAGGCATTGGCAGAGCAGGCACTGGCTCAACCGACAGCGGAAGACTTAATGAACCTTGTTAACAAGTTCATTAAAGAAAAAACGCTCTGCTAACCTGCATGATGCTGGCCCCAAATTACTGCTTAGGAGAAGATCATGGGTTTGTTTTCTAAACTTTTTGGCGAAAAAACGGATAGCGCTGGGACAATCGACATTGTAGCGCCTCTGTCAGGCGAAATCGTGAACATTGAAGACGTACCAGATGTAGTGTTTGCAGAAAAAATCGTGGGCGACGGTATTGCGATTAAACCCAGCGGCAACAAAATGGTTGCGCCGGTTGATGGCACTATCGGCAAGATTTTTGAAACCAATCACGCTTTTTCGATCGAATCAGACAACGGCATCGAACTGTTCGTCCACTTTGGTATCGATACGGTTGAACTGAAAGGTGAAGGCTTCAAACGCATCGCTGAAGAAGGCCAGAAGGTCAAAAAAGGCGACGTGGTTATTGAGTTCGATCTGCCGTTGCTGGAAGAGAAAGCAAAATCAACCCTGACACCGGTTGTCATCTCCAACATGGATGAAATCAAGGAATTGATTAAGCTGTCTGGTCAGGTCACCGTCGGCGAAACGCCGGTGATTCGCATCAAAAAGTAAGCATTCGGATATAACATAACGGCACCTGCGGGTGCCGTTATCGTTTCTGCCGGATGACGTTTTAACCCTGCCAGTGTGGCAGGCGCAGCGTCAGTTCAAGTCCACCCTCTGGCCGGTTCCGCGCCTCAACTTCACCATGATGCGCCAGCACAACTTTACGCACGATAGCCAGTCCCAGACCATAACCTTTGCCCATCAGCGGCGAATTCACCCGCACAAACGGGTCGAAAATGCTGGAGATTTTCTCCTCATTGACACCCGGCCCCTGATCGCGCACCTGAATCGTCAGCCACTGCTGCTCAACGCGTAAGTCGACCTCAATCCGCTGCCCTGGCAAAGAGAAGCGTAGCGCATTGCGTAAGACGTTCTCGACCCCGCGCCGTATCAGCTCCGCATTACCCCGCACTGTGTAATCGCCCCGCTCGTCAACCTGAAAATCTACCTGCACACCGGGGATCTGTGCTTCATAGCGGACATCGGTAATGACCGCCTCCAGCAAACCGGTTAGGTCAAAATATTGCTCATCCGGGATGCTTTCATGTTCAGCCCGCGACAGCGTCAGCAGTTCACCAATCATTTTGTCCAGGCGATGCGCCTCTTCGTCAATGCGATCAAGCGAACTGTTTACGCTTTCTGGCGTCTGTCTGGCGAGTCCGGTCGCCAGCTGCAGTCGGGCCAGCGGTGAACGAAGCTCATGTGAGATATCGTGCAGCAGCTCTTCACGAGCGCGCACCAGGGTATCAAGCCGCTCAACCATGGCATCAAACGCTTCAGCGACATTTGAAATCTCGTCGTGCCGCTTACGCATAATCGGGAACAGACGCACGCTTAAATCACCCTCGGCGACGCGGGAAAATCCCTCCCGCAACTGACGCATGGGCCGCGTCAGATTCCAGGCCAGCAGCAGACTGAACAGCAACCCCACCGACCCGGCGAAGACAAACATCGGCTCGGGGATATTCAGAAATTTTCGCGGCATCATGTTCTGTTTGCTGTTGATGCGCATGCCATTCAGGTCGTAGCGCAGCTGATATTCTTTGCCATCCGCACCCTGTACCCAGCGCACCACCTCTTCAGGAAGAGGGCCCCTGAAATCCAGGTTGCCGCTGTCCTGTGATTGTGGCGATTTAATCTGCTGCGTGACGTGAAAGAACTGACGGTCAGTTTCATCCCAGTCCGACAGCATCGCATTCAGCTCATCAGGCCCGCCCCGCTCCAGCACCGACGCAGCAGAAGTCATCTGCAGATCAATAATGCGACGGATAGCCATAATTTCAGGCGGTTCATGCCGTTTACCGGAGAGCGAAAAACCGAGCCAGATAAGCTGGCTCATGATGACAAAAACGACCCAGAAGCCGATAAAGATCTTCCAGAACATGCGTCCACGGTAACTCTGTTTCATCGAATGCGGTAACCGATGCTGCGTACGGTTTCGATAATGATGCTGTCAGCGGTCAGTGCGCTGAGTTTCTGGCGGATGTTGCTGATGTGCACATCAACGCTGCGATCATAGGCTTCACGCGGACGACCCAGCCCCTTTTCAGAGAGTTCATCTTTTGACACGACCCTGTCCGGCGCGCGCAGCAGCAAATCCAGCAGATTAAATTCTGATGCAGTCAGATCGAACGTTTTACCCTGCCATTCACTCATTCGGGTGGCAGGATTAAGCGTCAGGTCTCCCCAGCGCAGCGGCTCTTTAGCATCCGGCTGCGGTACCTGCTCCTCGAAACGGCGCAGTACCGCGCGCAGACGGGCGACCAGTTCACGGGGATAACAGGGTTTAGGCATATAGTCATCCGCCCCCATCTCCAGGCCGATCACGCGATCAATATTATCGCCTTTGGCAGTCAGCATGATCACCGGTATCCGGCTGTTCTGGCGCACCTGACGTAACACATCGATGCCACTCATGTCGGGCAGCATAATATCCAGAATCATGGCAGTGAAATCGCCGGAGAGCGCGCCCTGAATCCCGGCGCTGCCGGTCAGCACCAGCTGGGCATCAAATCCTTCGGCAATGAGGTACTGGCTTAACATCGTGCCTAATTCGACATCATCATCAACAAGCAAAATTTTCATGGTTATCTCTCGACAGAATTGGCGCTATTTTGTCCTGTGCCGGGCATTCGCGCAGCCTGATTTACGCGATCCTTACAGATTCAGTCTATCCGTTATGGGGATGCTGGCTAAAAAAAAGACCTGTGGGCGGTAAACGCGCGCACAGGTCTGATTTCCCATCAGCAGAGATTACTAATGATAGAGTCCGGTCGAGAGATAACGATCGCCACGATCGCAGGCGATCGCCACCACCACGCTTCCCGGATTTGCCTGGGCGATGCGCAGTGCACCCGCAACCGCGCCGCCTGAACTGACGCCACAGAAAATACCTTCACGGCGAGCCAGCGACCGCATGGTCTCTTCCGCTTCTTTCTGCGTCATATCCAACACATCATCCACTAAGTCGGGGCGGTAGATCCCCGGCAGATAGGCCAGCGGCCAGCGGCGAATGCCCGGAATGCTGCTGCCCTCGCTGGGCTGTAAGCCAATGACCTGCACGCCGGTGTTGTGCTCTTTCAGGTAACGTCCCACGCCGGTGATCGTGCCGGTGGTGCCCATGCTGGAGACAAAATGGGTCATCCGCTGGTTTGACTGCTGCCACAGCTCCGGGCCAGTGGTCTGATAATGGCCCAGCGGGTTATCGGGATTATTAAACTGATCCAGCACCCGGCCTTCACCACGCGCCGCCATCGCCAGTGCCAGATCGCGTGCGCCTTCCATGCCCTGCTCGCGCGGCACCAGAATCAGCTCTGCGCCATAAGCACGCATCGCATCCTGCCGCTCCTGACTCATGTTGTCCGGCATCAGCAGGCGAAGTCGGTAGCCTTTCATCGCCGCAATCATCGCCAGCGCAATACCGGTATTCCCACTGGTCGCTTCAATCAGCTGATCGCCGGGTGAAATTTCACCGCGCAGCTCCGCCTGATTGATCATTGACCAGGCCGCACGATCTTTTACCGAGCCTGCCGGATTATTGCCTTCCAGCTTGAGCCAGACCTCACTGCCGTTAGCGGGCGTCAGGCGCTGCAGCTTAATCAGCGGGGTATTGCCGATGGTATGTTCAAGAGTCGTCACGGTGCAGTTCCTGGCATCTTACAAACGAGAGGCGAAAAAAAGGCGGGAGTGACACTCCCGCCCGGGTGTTGATGAGAAAATATCAGGCGCTTTGTGCAAAGGCAACTGCGCGCAGCGGCGTGTCGCCCTTATAGAGCCGCGCCTGCTGCAAGCCAACAAACAGACGCTCGCCGCGAATCGGGGCTGTCTGCTCACCTTCAAACACCAGCGAGAACGGCTCGCTCTGCCAGCCAGCAGGCTGAACCACCAGCTGCCAGAAGTGTCCACGCGGGCTGACTTCCAGCACCTGCACCGGCAGCGGCGTTTCTAAACTGCTGCGGCGTGACACGTCGACTTCCCACGGACGCAGGAACAGCTCAACCGCGCCCTGATGAGCTGAGGTATAACCCAGCGGCCAGTGGTGCGCGCCGACATGGAACTGCGATCCCTGAATTTCGCCATCAAAGCGATTCACTTCACCCAGGAACTCCAGCACAAAGCGGGTCGCCGGATCGCGCCATACATCATCTGGCGTGCCAACCTGCTCAATGTTGCCCTGGCTCATCACCACCACGCGATCTGCGACTTCCATCGCCTCTTCCTGGTCGTGGGTCACGAACACGCTGGTGAATTTAATCTCTTCATGCAGCTGACGCAGCCAGCGGCGCAGCTCTTTACGCACCTGAGCATCCAGCGCACCAAAAGGTTCATCCAGCAGCAGAATCTGCGGTTCAACCGCTAATGCACGCGCCAGCGCCACACGCTGCTTCTGGCCGCCTGACAGCTGTGCCGGGAAGCGGTTCGCCAGATGCGCCAGCTGCACCATCTCCAGCAGACGGGTTACACGCTGTTTGATCTCCGCCGCTGAAGGACGTTCACGGCGTGGTAGTACGGTCAGGCCAAAGGCGATGTTGTCGAACACCGTCATGTGACGGAACAGCGCATAGTGCTGGAAGACAAAGCCGACCTGACGATCGCGCGCATGCAGGCGGCTGACATCGTTGCCGTGAAAACGGATCTGACCGCTGTTCTGATGCTCCAGCCCGGCAATAATGCGCAGCAGCGTGGTTTTACCCGAGCCTGATGGGCCAAGCAGCGCCACCATTTCACCTGAGGCAATATCCAGAGAGATATCGTTCAGCACCGAGGTGCGACCAAAGGACTTGTTGATCTTGTTAATCTCAATGCTCATGATTTCCCTCCTGTTGCAGGCGTTTGTGCTGTTGCTCTAAACGCCACTGCACAATACTTTTCAGAAACAGCGTCACAATTGCCATCAGGGTTAACAGGGCGGCGGCGGTAAACGCGCCAACGGTGTTGTAGTCCTGATGCAATAATTCAACCTGAAGCGGGAGCGTATAGGTCTCACCGCGAATCGATCCCGATACCACCGAGACCGCACCAAATTCACCAATCGCACGGGCATTGGTCAGGACGATGCCATACAGCAGCGCCCAGCGAATGTTCGGCAGCGTCACACGACGGAACATCTGCCAGCCGGACGCGCCTAGCAGCACCGCCGCTTCATCTTCATGACTGCCCTGGCTCAGCATCACCGGCACCAGTTCGCGCACGACAAACGGGCAGGTCACAAACACCGTCGCCAGCACCATGCCAGGCCAGGCAAACATAATCTGAATATTATGCGCATCCAGCCAGCCGCCTGCCGGGCCATTCACGCCCCAGAACAGCAGATACATCAGACCGGCTACGACGGGCGACACGGCAAAAGGAATATCAAACAGGGTCAGCAGCAACTGACGGCCCGGAAAGGTAAAGCGTGTTACCAGCCACGCGAGCAGCGTGCCGAACACCAGGTTCACCGGAACGGTAATCAGCGCCACCAGCACAGTCAGCCAGATAGCGTGCAGCATGTCCGGATCGGCCAAATTGCTGAGCGCAACAATCAGCCCCTGATTCAGCGCTTCCCAGAAAATGGAGGCCATCGGAACGACCAGCAGCAGAATCGAGATCAGCGCGCCGATACCGATCAGCAGCCATTTGCCCCAGTTCACAGGCTGATGAGCCGTGTGATTAAGTTGTGAAACCTCGGCCATTAGTGACCTCCCAGACGACGGCCAAAGCGGCTCTGCAATGTATTAATCGCGAATAACAGAATCAGCGATGCCGCCAGGATCACCGAGGCGATAGCGCTGGCTGCCGGATAGTCGAACTCCTGCAGCCGGACAAAAATCATCAGCGAGGTGACTTCCGTCTTCCAGGCGATGTTACCGGCAATAAAGATTACCGCACCAAACTCACCCAGGCTGCGGGTAAAGGAGAGCGCCGTACCGGCCAGCAGCGCAGGCGCGACTTCCGGCAGCACGACGCGGCGGAAGCTCTGCCACGGCGTGGCACCCAGCGTTTCGGCGGCTTCTTCATACTCCGGGCCTAACTCTTCCAGCACTGGCTGCACGGTACGCACAACAAACGGAATGCTGGTAAAGGCCATGGCAATGGCGATACCAATCCAGGTGTAAGAAATTTTGATGTCGAACTGGGCGAACCACTGTCCGTACCAGCCGTTAACCGAAAAGAGTCCGGCCAGGGTCAGGCCGGCTACCGCAGTCGGCAGTGCAAACGGCAGATCCATCAGGCCATCCAGCAGTGTCCGGCCTGGAAAACGATAACGGGTCAGGATCCATGCCATCAGCATGCCGAACACCGCGTTAAAAAGAGAGGCGACACCGGCAGAGAGCAGTGTCACCTTGTAGGCGGCAACCAGCTGAGGGTTGGTCACGACATCCCAGTACTGCTGCAGCGTCATCTGCGACAGCTGCATGATCACCGCGCTAATCGGCAGCAGCAGGATCAGACAGGTAAAGAGCAGGCTGGTGCCAAGGCTGAGACTGAAGCCGGGCAACACGCGTTTATGGCTGGCTGCAAACATTATCCGCGCCCCGCCGCTAACAATTTATCCAGCTCACCGCCGCTGACAAAATGCGTCTGCATCACCTTATCCCAGCCGCCAAAGGCATCTTCGACCCGGAACAGGCTGGTCTGCGGGAAGCGATCTTTCTGCTCTGCCATCAGCTGTGGGTTGTTCACACGATAATAGTAGTGAGTAATAATATTCTGCGCTTCTGGCGTGTAGAGATAGTTCAGATAGGCGCTGGCCGCATCAGCGGTTTTATTCGTCGCGACGTTCTTATCCACCCATGCCACCGGAAACTCCGCCAGAATGTTGGTTTTCGGCACCACTACTTCGTATTCATCTTTACCGTACTGATTACGGATGTTATTCACTTCCGACTCAAAGCTAATCAGTACGTCGCCCAGGCCGCGTTCAGCAAATGTGGTGGTCGCGCCGCGACCGCCGGTGTCGAACACTTCCACGTTTTTCAGGAACTGCGTCATAAAGGCACGGGTTTTAGCCTGATCGCCGCCGTCCGCTTTATCTGCTGCGCCCCAAGCGGCCAGGTAAGTGTAGCGACCATTACCCGAGGTTTTCGGGTTCGGAAAAATCAGCTTCACATCACTGCGGGTCAAATCTGACCAGTCATGAATCTGCTTTGGATTCCCTTTGCGCACCAGAAACGCCATGGTGGAGTAGAAAGGCGAGCTGTTGTTCGGCAGACGGCTTTTCCAGTCAGCCGCAATGAGATTGCCTTTATCATGCAGCACCTGTACATCTGTTACCTGGTTGTACGTGACCACATCTGCGCGCAGTCCCTGCAGGATAGCCAGCGCCTGCTTCGATGAACCGGCGTGCGACATCTTAATGGTCAGGGGATCAGCGGGGTGACTGGCATCCCACTGTTTAACAAACGGAGCATTCAGGGCGACAAACAGCTCCCGCGACACATCGTATGAGCTATTAAGAAGTTCAGTGGCATTGGCTGCGCCGGCCAGGCTCAGCGACAACGCGATACCGCTCACGATTTTTTTCATCGCTTGTAATGTCATTTGGCACCCTGAAAAAGTTTGATGCGGATCTTACCCGCTGAGGCATCAGTTTATTTATAACTCAGTGAAAACCAGTAACGGTTTTATATATCGTTTGATGATTTCAAAGTCGAAAAAAGCATAAGACGACGGCAGAGTTTATGCAGAAATCAGCAAAAGCCGATGGAAGAGAGGACCCGCGTGCAGCCCGTTCTGGCGGGGGTTTTAAGAGGCGTCAGCGGCCGCCTGGGGAGCGGCGCGCTGAAGAAAAAGATTAACGCTGCCAGACAATCTTGCTGATTTTCCAGTTTTTCAGGGTATCGTCTGACGGCATTAATCCCTCCGGCCCGTGCCAGTCACCCTGATAGACATAGGTCAGATGCTGACTGCCTGGCGCACGGCACGCTACATCACGCGCATCGGTGCCACTGGCGAGTGTGCAGTTGTCGAAGGCTTTGCTGAACTTATTACTGAAGGCGTCGCCCACTTTGCTGCCGTCACTGCTGGCAATCGCGCTGTCCATAACCTCAATACGCTCGACCTGCGACTGCCCGTAAATCACCAGCTTAACTTTGCCGTCATCCAGCGCCTGCCAGAAAGAGACTACCTGGCCGTTCTGGCTGCGCATGCCCTGACGCAGGGTATAGTCACCGTTCAGTCCGTCCTTAATTGCGTCCTCTTTCATGGCGGTCGAGGCGGTTAACCCACCCACACCCTGTTCAGTCGCGGTCAGCGTGGAACCGAACCAGTTCCACGGCAGCGCCGAAGACCAGTGATAAGTCAGTGGATTCCACCAGCTTGCCTGCTGGCTGCTGTCAGCGCCGGAACCCGAACTGGCACAGCCGCTCAGTACAACGGCGGCGATCAGTAGCGTGGAACGAACAGCTTTCATGAGAACTCCTGTAAATGCGATGCCGGAAGGCGGAACTGATTGGAGTCGCAAAGCGACAAAAAGTTTAGTTGAGATGATGTTCAGGCAGAAAGCAGTCGCGGCAACGGCGGCTGGATTGCAGCCAGATGAGTGCCAGCAGGTCAAACAGCACCAGCAGCAACGGCAGCGGCGAACTGAGCAGATCGCCCTGCATAAACTGCATGCCCTGCCAGACCAGGTTCACCAGCAGCGACAGTGCCAGCACGCTGCGCCAGGATTGCCACAGTCGCGGCAGGCGTGTGCGATAGCCGGTCAGCAGCAGCCCCGCCAGTGCCGGTAATCCCAGCGTCAGACCGACCCAGAACGCCTGACGATCCGGATAGAACAGTGCCAGCAGGTCGTTGCCCTGCTGCCGTGACGCCCCGGCCATCAACAGCAGCAGCCAGGTCCGCGCCTGAAGTAACAGGATCAGCCAAAAAAGAAACGGCAGCCGCAGCTGCCCTCTGGCGTCATACTCGTCCGGCGAATAGTCAGGCAATGGATTAGTATTCACGATCTTCGATCAGACGTTTACCAAACAGTAACGCGTCTACCGGTTCATAATCGAGCTTCTCATAGAACGCCACCACCTGATCGTTTTCTTCGCGGATCATCAGATGCAGTTTCGGACAGCCGCGCGCGATAAGCTTCTTCTCCAGACGATTCATCAGGGCATTCGCAAAGCCGCGTCCCTGATAGTCTGGATGAACCGCGAGATAGTAAGCCGCGCCGCGATGACCATCGTAACCGCCCATCAGCGTGCCAACGACCACGCCGCCCACTTCAGCGACCAGAAAGAGATCGGGGTCGTGATTCATTTTGCGTTCGATATCCAGCTCAGGATCGTTCCATGGCCGTAACAAATCGCAACGTTCCCATAAGGTGATCACTTCTTCAAAATCTTCCTGGCGAAAGGCGCGGATTTCCATCTTAATTACCTGCAGATAAGCACAATTTGCTGATTATCACGCATTCTCTGCTGCACGCAACCCTCGATGGCCGGCGGAAAATAAAAAAGCGCGAATTTTCTGTTCGCGACCTGCAATACAAAGTAATGCCCTGAAATGGTTCTGTGATCGCAGGCAGCAGAGCCTTAGGCTATAACACCGGCAAGATTCCTGTTACCGGACCCGTACATGCACCTGCTTAAACGTTTGATCCATCGTCGCCAGTTACTGCTTTCCGGGCTGGCTCTGGCCATTTTATCGCCGCGTGCGGTTCAGGCTAAAGAGTCGTCTGCCCTTACCGGGGCAAATCGTCTTGCACGCCCTGCCCCGCCCGCGAAAAACGGCAAACGTATTGTGATGATCGATCCCGGCCACGGTGGTATTGACTCGGGTGCCGTTGGCGAAGAGGGTTCCGAAGAGAAACACATCGTGCTGGAGATTGCCGGTAACGTGCAGCGCCAGCTGCAGAGCCATCCACGCATTGAAGTGCGACTGACCCGCGACAGTGATCACTTCATTCCGCTTTATCAGCGGGTAGAAATCGCCCACCAGCACGGTGCCGATCTCTTTATGTCAATCCATGCCGACGGCTTTACCAGCCCCGATGCCAGTGGCGCCTCGGTGTTTGCGCTCTCTAACCGTGGAGCCAGCAGCTCGATGGCACGTTATCTCTCACAGCGGGAGAACGATGCGGACAAACTGGGCGGCGTAAAGGCACAGCAGCAGGATCACTATCTGCAGCAGATTCTGTTCGACCTGGTGCAGACCGACACCATCAAGAACAGCCTGACACTGGGCAAGCATGTGCTGGATCAGATCCGTCCGGTGCACCATCTGCACAGCCAACACACCGAGCAGGCGGCCTTCGCGGTGCTCAAGTCACCGTCGATTCCCTCGGTGCTGGTCGAAACCTCTTTTATTACCAATCCACGTGAAGAGCAGTTGCTCGGCACCACCGCATTTCGCCAGAAAATTGCTTCGGCTATTGCCAGCGGCATCATCAACTACTTCGATGAGTTTGACCGCCGCAATGCCTGATTCGTCTGGCCGGTTTGCGCCGCGCTCATGCAAGCGGCGCGCTTTTGCGTATAATCGCGTCAGACTTTGATAAACGATAAGCGAAAAGATGGCTGATATTTCCCGCGTAAAAGCGTTCCTGCTCGCATTGCAGGATGAGATTTGTAACCAGCTGGCGGCTGAAGATGGCGGCGCACGGTTCGCTGAAGATAGCTGGCAGCGCCCTGGCGGCGGCGGCGGTCAGAGCCGCGTCCTGCGCAACGGCACCGTGTTTGAGCAGGCGGGCGTTAACTTTTCGCATGTGCATGGCGATCAGATGCCGGCATCGGCGACCGCGCACCGGCCTGAGCTGGCCGGTCGCAGCTTTGAAGCGATGGGCGTGTCGCTGGTGATCCACCCGAATAACCCTTATGTGCCGACCAGCCACGCCAACGTGCGCTTTTTTATCGCAGAGAAACCAGGGGCCGATCCGGTCTGGTGGTTTGGCGGCGGTTTTGACCTGACGCCATTTTATGGCTTTGAAGAAGATGCGCTTCACTGGCATCAGACCGCAGCCAATCTCTGTCAGCCTTTTGGCGACGACGTTTATCCGCGCTATAAAAAGTGGTGCGACGACTATTTCTATCTGAAACACCGCGATGAGCAACGCGGCATTGGCGGCCTCTTTTTTGACGATCTCAACACGCCCGACTTTGAGCAGAGCTTCAGCTTTATGCAGGCGGTAGGCCGTGGCTTTATTGATGCCTATCGGCCGATTGTCGCGCGCCGTAAAGATCACCCGTGGGGCGACCGTGAGCGCCAGTTCCAGCTCTACCGCCGTGGTCGCTATGTGGAATTCAATCTGGTTTGGGACCGCGGCACGCTGTTTGGTTTGCAGACCGGTGGCCGTACGGAATCGATTCTGATGTCGATGCCACCGCTGGTGCGCTGGGAATATGATTATCAGCCTGACCCCGACTCCCCTGAAGCTGCCCTCTATCGCGATTTCCTGCCGGTAAAAAACTGGCTTAACCTCCCCGTCTGATCGCTTATCCCGTTGCAGCGCGGCCCGCAACCCGCGCTGCGCTTACCTTTCTCCCGATCGGCCCGTTCCGTTTCACAGGGCACAGATTGCTACAGTGTTACCTGCGTCATTCGTCCTGACTGCTATGCTTAAGGATGGAATATGGCGCACCCCTCGGGTTACACCGCATGACGGCTCCTTCGCACCGCCTCGCAGCGCAACAATCAGAGAAACCGCATTTTCATCAGAAAGTCTCTGTTGCAGTGTTATGGGTTCGCGTTACCGGTAGCAGAACATGACCCAGACCGGCTGCGAGGCCTGAGGTGCACCCTGTTCGCTTTTATTTTTTCTTTTCAAGGAGTTTAGAGATGAACCAGCTAGAAGCCCTAAAACAGTTCACCACCGTGGTGGCGGACAGTGGTGATATCGAATCGATTCGTCATTACCACCCGGAAGACGCCACTACCAACCCTTCACTCATTCTGAAAGCGTCCGGTCTTGAAGGGTATAAGCACCTGATGGATGACGCGATTGAGTACGCGAAAAAACAGGGCGGCAGCAAAGAGACGCAGATTATCAATGCCAGCGACAAAGTGGCGATTAACCTCGGTATGGAAATCCTGAAAAGCATACCGGGCCGTGTTTCGACCGAAGTGGATGCGCGCCTCTCCTTCGATCGTGGCATGTGTGTCACCAAAGCAGAAAAACTGATTCGGATGTATGAAGAGCACGGCATCGATCGCTCACGCGTGCTGATCAAGCTGGCCTCGACCTGGGAAGGCATCCGTGCCGCGGAAGAGCTGGAGAAGAACGGCATCCACTGTAACCTGACGCTGCTGTTCTCCTTTGCACAGGCGCGTGCCTGTGCCGAAGCGGGCGTGTTTTTGATCTCCCCGTTCGTTGGCCGTATCTACGACTGGTATAACTCACGCAAGCCACTGGAACCCTACGTGGCGGATGAAGATCCAGGCGTAAAATCTGTGCGTCGTATTTATGACTACTACAAAAAGCACCGTTACAGCACCATCATCATGGGTGCCAGCTTCCGTAAAGTGGAGCAGATTATCGCGCTGGCCGGCTGCGATCGCCTGACGCTGTCGCCGAACCTGCTGGAAGAGCTGCAGAACAGCGACGCGCCGCTGGAGCGCAAGCTGGAACCCTCTACCGAAGGCTTCCATCAGCCATCACCGCTCTCCGAAGCGGAGTTCCGCTGGGAACATAACCAGGATCCAATGGCAGTCGAAAAACTCTCTGACGGCATCCGCCAGTTCGCGGTTGACCAGCAGAAGCTGGAAGATGTGCTCGCCGCACGCCTGTAGTCTTTATTTTAGTCGGGCGGGACTTTCCCGCCCTGATGCATAACAAGGGAGAACTTTATGTCCTCACGCAGAGAGTTGGCAAACGCGATTCGTGCACTGAGCATGGATGCGGTTCAGAAGGCAAATTCAGGCCACCCCGGTGCGCCGATGGGTATGGCCGATATCGCCGAAGTGTTGTGGCGCGACTTCCTCCAGCATAATCCGACCAATCCCGCCTGGCTTGATCGTGACCGCTTCATCCTCTCCAACGGTCACGGCTCCATGCTGCTTTATAGCCTGCTGCACCTCAGTGGTTATGACCTGCCGATTGAAGAGTTAAAAAATTTCCGTCAGCTGCACTCTAAAACCCCAGGCCACCCGGAGATTGGTTATACGCCAGGCGTTGAAACCACCACCGGCCCACTGGGTCAGGGTCTGGCTAATGCCGTAGGCCTGGCGATTGCTGAGCGCACGCTGGCTGCACAGTTTAACCGTCCGGACCATGAAATTGTCGACCACCATACCTATGTATTCATGGGCGACGGCTGTCTGATGGAAGGGATCTCGCACGAAGTGTGTTCTCTGGCGGGCACCCTGGGTCTGGGTAAACTGATCGGCTTCTATGACCACAACGGCATCTCGATTGATGGCGAAACCAGTGGCTGGTTTACCGACGATACGCATAAACGCTTTGAGTCCTACAACTGGCATGTGATCGGCGACATCGACGGCCATGACGCTGATGCTATCCGCGAGGCGATTAAAGAAGCGCAGAGCGTCACGGATAAGCCTTCACTGATTATCTGCCGCACCATTATCGGTTTCGGTTCGCCGAACAAAGCCGGTAAAGAGGAGTCGCATGGCGCAGCGCTGGGCGAGGCCGAAGTGGCGCTGACCCGCAAACAGCTTGGCTGGAACTATCCGGCATTTGAAATCCCGGCTGAAATCTACCAGCAGTGGGATGCCAAAGCGGCGGGTGCTGAACGCGAAAAAGCCTGGGATGCGAAGTTTGCAGCTTATAAAGAGGCCCACCCTGAGCTGGCGAAAGAGTATGAGCGCCGGATGAATGGCGAGATGCCCGCCACATGGGAAACAGAAGCGACTCGCTTCATCCAGGAGCTGCAGGCTAATCCGCAGAAAATTGCGAGCCGTAAAGCGTCTCAGAACTCACTGGAAGCCTACGGCAAAATGCTGCCGGAATTCCTTGGCGGTTCCGCTGACCTGGCACCGAGTAATCTCACGATCTGGTCAGGCTCCAAATCGATCAAAGAGGATCCGGCGGGTAACTACATCCACTACGGCGTGCGTGAATTTGGTATGACGGCAATTGGTAACGGTATCGCACATCACGGCGGCTTCGTGCCTTACACCGCAACCTTCCTGATGTTTGTCGAATATGCGCGTAATGCCGCGCGTATGGCAGCGCTGATGAAGGCACGCCAGATTCTGGTCTACACCCATGACTCCATCGGTCTGGGCGAAGATGGCCCGACGCACCAGCCAGTTGAGCAGATCGCCAGCCTGCGTCTGACGCCAAACATGAGCGTATGGCGTCCATGCGATCAGGTAGAAACCGCGGTGGCGTGGAAAGCCGCTGTCGAGCGACATCATGGGCCGACTGCACTGATCCTGTCACGTCAGAACCTGATGCAGCCGGAACGCACACCGGAGCAGATTGAAAACATCAAACGCGGCGGCTACGTGCTGAAGGATTGTGACGGCACGCCAGAGGTGATTCTTATCGCAACCGGTTCAGAGATTGAGATCACCCTGGGTGCAGCCGATAAGCTCACGTCAGGCGGTCACAAGGTGCGGGTGGTTTCACTGCCCTCTACGGACCTGTTTGATGCACAGGATGCCGCTTACCGCGAATCCGTATTGCCGAGCGGCGTGAAAGCGCGTGTGGCGGTTGAAGCCGGTATTGCGGATTACTGGTTTAAGTATGTCGGTCTGGACGGCGCGATTGTGGGCATGACCACCTTTGGTGAATCCGCGCCAGCCAGTCAGCTGTTCCCGGAGTTTGGCTTCACGGTAGAGAACATCGTCAGCCACGCTGAAGCATTACTCAAGCCGGTTTAATGCATTTGCCCTTCCCGGCTTCATCGGGAAGGGCCATTTTATTTTGCAGCCCCACCGTTAAAAAAATATCCATTCCCCTCTTCCCGCTCCGCGCAAACTGATTACTATAGAGCCGTCATACTTAATGCTGCCTGTGTACGGGCTGACCGTCTTTTCCTGCTGTCATAATGCCGGGATAACGCGGCTGCGACCTGATGCATCCTGATGAGTGAAGGCAGATTTTCTCCGATTTTTATAGCGAAGCCACTTCCGTTGAACATGCGTACACCCTATTTACTGGCCCTGATGGTTTCACTGCTTCCATTAAAAAGCATGGCGCAGGTTGCGCCCGATCCGCTGCTGGCCTCACAGATTGTTGATCGCTATGCGGAACATATCTTTTATGGCAGCGGCGCAACCGGTATGGCGCTGGTGGCGATTGATGGCAATCAGCGGGTGTTCGCCAGCTTCGGTGAAACCCGTCCCGGCAACAATGTTCGTCCGCAGAAAGATTCGCTGATTCGGATCGCCTCGCTGAGTAAGCTGATGACCAGTGAAGTGATGGTAAAAATGGCTGAGCGCGGACAGATTCGCCTTGACGACCCCTTGAGTAAATATGCGCCTCCGGGTGCACGAGTACCCACTTACAATGGCCAGCCGATTCGCCTGATTAATCTCTCGACCCATACCAGCGGACTGCCGCGCGAGCAGCCCGGCGGCAAAGCGCAACGTCCGGTATTTGTCTGGCCAACGAAGAGCGAACGCTGGGCATGGCTGTCACGGGCGAACCTCAAAGCGGCACCTGGCAGCAGTGCCGCCTACTCTAACCTGGGCTACGATCTGCTGGGCGATGCACTGTCACGTGCCAGCGGAACACCCTATCCGGCGCTGTTTCAGCAGCTGATTACCCGCCCGCTCGGCATGAAGGACACCACGTTTACGCCATCGCCTGAACAGTGCGGACGCCTGATGGTGGCTGAAAAAGGGGCCAGTCCGTGTAATAACACGCTGGCCGCGATTGGCAGCGGAGGGGTTTACTCAACGCCGGATGATATGGGCCGCTGGATGCAGCAGTTCCTTAACTCGTCGGTTAACCATCGTACACCACAGATCGATCGCCTGCAGACGCTGATCTATCGCCGCGACCAGCTCAATAAAGTTGAAGGTATGGATGTGCCAGGGAAAGCGGATGCGCTGGGCATGGGCTGGGTTTACATGGGACCGAAAAATGGTCGTCCCGGCATCATTCAGAAAACCGGCGGCGGCGGCGGATTCATCACCTATATGGCGATGGTGCCGCAGCATAATGTGGGGGTTTTTGTGGTGGTGACGCGCTCGCCGCTGACCCGCTTTACGCCGATGAGTGACGGTGTGAATGATATGCTGGCCGAGCTGGTCGGCAACCAGCTTGGCTCACCGATGATGGTGCAGGTCATTCGTTAACGCTGCTGTACACCACCGTCAGACTGGCTGACCCACAGGGTTGGCCAGTCATCACTGCTGTGCCAGGCGTCACAGGTCGACTCTTCCGCATATTCCGCTAACACAAAACGCGTGCCATCAAACTGCCAGCGTGTCGCCCTGCCGCAGTCGCCCAATCCACGGCCCTTACCAAACGTGTAGAGCTGGCCGCTGGCCGCGTCATATTCGGCGTTAATCAGCTCAAGCTGGCGATCGCTGGCGCCTGGCGGGGTAAACGGCAGAGTCAGGGTGATGCCACGCGCCACATAGGGCGGACTGCGCGTCACTTCAAACGCCAGATCGATCACGTTATACGCCCCCATTTCACAACTCACCAGCAGCAGCGCACGCTGGCCGGTGAGTGGAGCCACGCTGACTTCACGGCGCAGCGGATCGAGTGAGCAGGAGTCGGTATTAACCCGCCAGGTGCCGTAGTCAATTAAGCCGCTGGTCTCATCGCGCGTCAGTGCAGCGGGTGACCTGACCGCAGGCGGCAGCGGCGGCAGTGCTGGTGGTGGCGGAACATCCCAGCTGGCCCTGTCGCCACGTTTGATCCACGCGCTCATGCTGTTGACCCGTCCCTGAGTGTCATCCATCAGCAACAGCGCGGCCTTCATGCCGCGCAGGGAGATCAGCGCATTGGGGTCGTAGGTGAGCTGCAGGTTTTTGGCCTCCATCACCAGATTAAAAAATTCATCAATGGCGATAGCATTGCTGGTGGCGAGATGATGCGGCTCTACCGTCCAGTGTTTGAGGTCGGGTTTAAGCCGGCGTTGATCGAGCAGCAGGTTATCCTGTAGCGGGCCACCCGGCAGCGCACCACTGTAGGCGCTGCCGTAGTCGATGCGCAGCAAAGGGCGATCGTTGACGCCCGCATGGCGCGAAATCGTCATCACCAGCCCTTTGTCCCCCGGAATATTCCGCGCCACGCAAAAGGCTTCATTGTTGCAGGTGATTTGCCAGTCGTTGAATGACTTTTGCAACGGTTCCGCCTGAACAGAGGCAACCCACAGAGACGGCAACAGCCAAAACGATTTCATCCAATACGACATTAAGAAGATCGATCCCCGAATAGCCAGAGTGGAGAGAATAGCGCATCAACGGGCCTGCCAGGGTTCGCAATCTGTGAACCTGTGCAAAAAGCGCAGTTAACTGCTTAAAAAGCGTGCATAAAGTGGATTAACTCTCACCACTCTCTCTCAACGCTGTCACGCGGCAACAGGCTTATTAACACGGTTTTATGGCGTCAGCCAGCCCGCAATCTGTGCATGCTGAAGCAGCATGATGGTTTTGCCGTCACGAATTCGACCCTCAGCGACCATCGCCAGCGCATCCGGAAAGCTTAATTCCAGCACGTCGATTGACTCATCTTCGACGCCACCACCAGCATTGTCGCGCAACGATTCATTATAAACTGCTGCGAAAAAGTGGATAAGCTCAGTCACGCCGCCCGGCGACATATAGCAGGCATAAAGTTTTTCCACCTCGCCTACCGCATAACCGGTCTCTTCAATCGCCTCCTTGCGGATGCAATCTTCCGGGGAGTCGTCGTCCAGCAAGCCCGCACAGGCTTCGATTAACATGCCGTCGTCGTTACCGTTGACGTAAGTCGCAATACGGAACTGGCGCGTCAGGACCACGCTGTTCTTTTCACGGTTGTAGAGCAGGATGGTTGCCCCGTTTCCGCGATCGTAGACTTCACGCTTATGGCGGATAACCTCGCCACGGCGATCGGTGATTTCATAGGTATAGTTACGAAGCACAAACCAGTTTTCAGACAGGAGTTTATCTTTGATGATGTTGATCTTGAACGACATGATGACTCCGCTACCGCATAAAGGGAGCCTTTCATCATAGAGGGGTGCTTGCGGGAAAACTATCCTAATTCGCGTCGTAACGTATCGATTTGCGGGCAAAAAAAAGCCAGCCCGGAGGCTGGCCTGATTGCTGCAGAACTTATCAGCGAGAGGTGTCGTCAGCCAGTCGGGTCGGCTGAGGCTCTTCTTCGTGATGATCCTGTTCGGTCTGAGCGACGGCGTGAACGCGCTTACGCACGCCAAACCATCCCAGCACCAGCAATACCGCAATCAGCGGAATGGAGGCGATGGTGTACGTCCCGTTCGGGTAGTCAAACGCCATCAGCACCAGCACGCTGAACAGGAACAGCAGCGTCAGCCACGAGGTGAACGGTGCGCCTGGCAGCTTGAAGCTGACATCATCCGCCTTGCCCTCTTTGATCGCTTTGCGCAGACGCAGCTGGCAAACCACGATAAAGGCCCAGGAGGAGATGATGCCCAGCGAAGCAACGTTCAGGACGATCTCAAACACCTGAGAAGGCACATAGTAGTTAAGCACCACACCAATCACATAGACGGCGATGGTCACCAGAATACCAGCATAAGGAACCTGCTGACTGCTCATTTTCGACATGAATTTCGGTGCAGAGCCCCCCATCGACATGGAGCGCAGGATACGCCCGGTCGAGTAGAGGCCGGAGTTCAGGCTGGAAAGCGCCGCACTCAGTACGACGATATTCATGATACTGCCAACGTAAGGCACGCCCAGCTTCGAGAAGAAGGTCACGAACGGACTCTGGCCCGCCTGGTAAGCGTTCCATGGCAGCAGCAGCACCAGCAGTACCACAGAGCCAACATAGAAGAGACCGATACGCCAGATCACGCTGTTGATCGCTTTCGGCAGCATGGTTTTCGGGTCTTTACATTCGCCGGCCGCCGTACCCACCAGTTCGATAGAGGCAAAGGCGAACACCACGCCCTGAATCAGCACCAGCGCAGGCAGTAAACCGTGCGGGAACAGGCCACCGTTATCGGTGATCAGATGGAAGCCTGTGCTGTTGCCATCCAGCGGTTTGCCGGTGCCAAGGAATACCACGCCCACCACCAGGAAGATGACAATCGCCAGCACTTTTACCAGCGCGAACCAGAACTCCATCTCGGCAAACCACTTAACGCCGATCATGTTCATGGTGCCGACAATCGCCAGCGCGCCCAGGGCGAAGACCCACTGTGGCACATCACCAAACGCGCCCCAGTAGTGCATGTAGAGCGCGACGGCAGTGATATCAACGATGCCGGTCATCGCCCAGTTGACGAAGTACATCCAGCCCGCCACATAGGAGGCTTTTTCGCCCAGGAATTCACGGGCGTAGGAGACGAAGCTGCCGCTGCTGGGACGGTGTAATACCAGTTCGCCCAGCGCACGCAGAATAAAGAAGGAGAAGATGCCACACACCAGATAGATGATGGCTAACGCGGGGCCAGCAGCCTGCAAACGGCCACCTGCGCCCAGGAACAAACCGGTACCGATAGCACCGCCGATCGCAATCATCTGTACGTGACGATTACCCATCGCCTTCTGGTAACCAGCATCGTGAGAATTCAGCCAGCGGCGCTTCGCAGCGCGCATCT
Source organism: Pantoea sp. F_5 (assembly GCF_008631595.1). Classification (NCBI taxonomy): domain Bacteria; kingdom Pseudomonadati; phylum Pseudomonadota; class Gammaproteobacteria; order Enterobacterales; family Erwiniaceae; genus Pantoea; species Pantoea sp. F_5. The sequence goes on along the minus strand of NZ_VWUO01000001.1, from coordinate 115,567 downwards.
CACCTGGGGTTTTCTTTTTAGATTTCATAGCATTCCTGTTTGTCCTGACCATCAATCGTCGTCTCCCCAATGCGGACGTAACGTCCTGCAAAATGGGGGATTTTCCTCTGTGCCTTTGCCCGTGAGTGAGTGCCGGGCAACGCGGGAATTTACGGCGATGAATCCTACCCGTTCTGCAGGAACGAAGCAAAATATACCGGGCAGATGCACAGGCTGATTTGTAAGAATCCATCCTGATGCACAAAAACAAAAAAACCGGCCATTTTCAGGCCGGTAAAAGCTACAGGGATGGAAACAGGAGGGTTGGGTTAGCGATAAATCTCTGCGGTGCCGCTCCACAGGCTGGAGTCGCCTGGGTTATCAACGCCGATAACGCGGTAATGGCTGGCACCCATCTCTTCGGCTTTTTGCGACAACTGGCGATTAGCATCGTCCAGTGAGCCGCGAACGCCGGAGACCGACACGCTGCCGATGCTCTGCATATTCTGAGCCTGTGACCGGTCGACCGGCGCAGCAGCAAAAGTGGCAAAGGAAGCGGTAGCCAGTAGTGCGCCCGCCAGTACAGCATTCAGCTTTTTCATTGGATGCTCCTTAATCTGCGATCGGGGTTGAGCTGATGACTGGATGAATTATTAGCGTTGCAATGAAAAGCAACATCGGGACGATGTAAACCTGTTCCTTTTTTAACCACAAACCGGTAGCCCATCCTGGGAACTGTCAGTTGAGGTCATTTTATGTGCGATGTGTAACCGTCTGTGCGATAAACAGGGAAGGGATCATTTGCGTTACGCTATTGCGCTCTTATAATTCCCGCACTTTCAACAGGGCCATCCATGTGATTGTTAAACGTTCCGTTACTCAAAGTATCGCTAAGGCGCTCAGCGCTATTGTCCTGCTGTCGCTGCTTACCACCGGTCTCGCCTTAGTCACGCTGCTCAGCAGTCAGCGCGATGCAGAGGCGATCAATCTGGCGGGATCCCTGCGCATGCAGAGCTATCGCATGGCATGGGATGCCAGCCGTCAGCCACAAAATCTTGCGCATCACCTGACGCTCTATCAGCAAACGCTTGATGCCCCGGTGCTGCAAAAGCTGGATCGGCCCTGGGTGCCACGCGAAGTCAGCGCTCGCTATCAGCGACTGCGCGCTGCATGGCCATCCCTGCAGCAGCAGTTGCAGCAGGGTGATACCGTGGCATACCAGCAGCAGGTGCCGAACTACGTCGGTGAAATCGATCGCTTTGTACTGGGTTTGCAGCGCTATACCGAGCTGAAAATGCGTCTTGTGGCGGCCAGCAGTCTGGCAGGTGTTATTGCAATCGTCGTGCTGGCACTGATGACGATTCGCTTTACCCGGCTACAGGTGGTGCGGCCACTCAATGCGCTGGTCACGGCCAGTCGCTACGTCGAAAGCGGCAACTTTGCTTTTCCGCCGCTGCACGTTGAGCACCAGAATGAACTGCGGGTACTATCACACGCCTTTAGCGGCATGGCGGCGCGTCTGCACTCGCACTATCAACTGCTGGAAAGTACGGTACGCGCGAAAACGGAAGACTTAACCCAGGCGAATCGCACGCTGTCACTGCTTTACGACAGTTCGCAGATGCTGACGGCCAGCCCGTTGCACCCGGCACTGTTTGAGGCCGTGTTGACCACTGTGCTGACGCGCGAAAAACTGACAGCGATCCGGCTGGACAGCGACCAGTTTCAGTTCTGCGCGGGCGATGCTCAGGCTGACGGTGAGTGGCAGCGTCTGCCGTTACAGCAGGACGACCAGCAGATTGGCGAACTGCGCTGGCAGTCGGCTGGCGTTACGTATCCCAATGAGCTGATGCGCAGCCTGGCGGCGATGCTGGGACGGGCCATCTGGATCTGGCAGGCACAGCAGCAGTATCAGCAGATGCTGCTGATTGAAGAGCGCGCCACCATTGCCCGGGAACTCCATGACTCGCTGGCCCAGTCGCTCTCGTTTTTACGTATTCAGCTGACCCTGCTGCGCCGCACTGTGGATAAGGATGACAGCGCCGCCCACGCGATTATCGCTGACTTCGATCAGGCGCTGGCCGATGCCTACCGTCAGCTGCGTGAGCTGCTGACCACATTCCGCCTGACCATTGAGCAGGCGGATCTGGTGGCGGCGATGCAGGCGATGATCGCCTCGTTGCAGGAAAAAAGCGGCGCAGAAATACACTTTAACTATCAGACCGGCCTGCAGAGTCTGGAGGCACAACAGCAGGTGCATGTGTTGCAGATTGCCCGTGAGGCGCTGCTGAATGCCATTCGTCACGCCAGCGCGCAGGTGATTCGGGTGGATTATCAGCACAGCGAACATGGTGAGCACTTACTAACAATTACCGATGACGGGGTGGGAATGAGCAGCACTGACGAACCTGCGGGCCATTACGGCCTGACGATTATGACGGAGCGTGCCCAGCGTCTGAGTGGCAATCTGACGATTCACACTCAGCAACGAGGCACCCGGGTCGAACTGCGCTTTCCACCGCAGCCGGCGCGCTCACTGACATAGAGCGCCCGGCGTGATGTTAACTTATTCAGATAATCTATCGGTCTCAGCATGCAGGCCAGCAGGTACGGAGCCATTGGGTACCAGCCCTGCTCTTATGCTGCCGTCTGAAGCCGATGAAATGGAGAACCTATGCAACAGCCCGCATTAACATTGATGATTGTGGATGACCATCCGCTGATGCGCCGCGGTGTTCGTCAGCTGCTGGCGCTGGATCCCCGACTTGAGGTCATCTCAGAAGCCAACAACGGCACGGAAGCGCTGGCTGAAGCCCGCCGTCAGGAACCCGATATCATTCTGCTCGACCTGAATATGAAAGGTATGTCCGGACTGGATACGCTGAAGGCGTTGCGCCATGAAGGGATCAGTTCACGCATTCTGGTCCTGACTGTCTCTGACGCCCGCAGTGATATCTTCGCCATGGTGGATGCGGGTGCCGATGGCTATCTGCTTAAGGACAGCGAGCCGGAAATCCTGCTGGGGCATATTCTGCAGGCATCGCAGGGTGAAAAGGTCTTCAGTGAAGGCGTGGCCCGTTATCTGGCTAACCGCCAGCACAGTGCCGATCCCCTGCGTCAGCTCACCGGGCGCGAGTGCGACGTGCTGCAGGAGGTAGCGCGCGGCCTGTCGAATAAAGAGATCGCGGCTAATCTGCATATCTCTGAAGAGACCGTAAAAGTGCATATCCGCAACCTGCTGCGTAAGCTGGATGTCCGCTCACGCGTCGCCGCCACGGTGATGTGGCTTGAAAGCCGCAAATAGCCAACGAATTTACATTTTCTCCTCAATTTCTCCACGATTTCCCCCGCTGCCGCACGTAGAGTAAATGGCGGCGGAAAATCGTGGCATAGATCATCCGGTTTGCCCGCCAGTGCGCCCGTTGCCGGTGGGCCTGAACGTTTATGAAAGTCCCTGAGGAGTGTCGATTTAATGTCGAATTTCTTTATCGACCGTCCCATCTTTGCCTGGGTTCTGGCGATTCTGCTGTGCCTGTGTGGCACGCTTTCGATTATTTCGCTGCCTGTTGAACAGTATCCCGATCTGGCACCCCCCAACGTGCGCATTACCGCCAACTATCCCGGCGCATCCGCCCAGACGCTGGAGAATACCGTTACCCAGGTCATCGAGCAGAACATGACCGGCATCGATAATCTGATGTACATGTCCTCGAACAGCAGCAATACCGGTCAGGCACAGATCACCCTCACCTTTACCGCCGGGACCAATCCCGATGAAGCCCGCCAGCAGGTTCAGAACCAGTTGCAGTCAGCGCTGCGCAAATTGCCGCAGGCGGTACAGTCGCAGGGCGTGACGGTCAATAAAACCGGTGACAGTAATATTCTGATGGTCGCCTTCGTCTCAACCGACGGCAGTATGGATAAGCAGGATATTTCAGACTATGTCGCCAGTAATATTCAGGACCCGCTGAGCCGTATTGACGGCGTCGGCCAGGTAGACGCTTACGGCTCGCAATATGCGATGCGCATCTGGCTCGATCCTAACAAACTGATCGCCTACGCGCTGACCACCGACGATGTGGTCAGTGCAATTCAGTCGCAGAACAGCCAGGTTGCCGTGGGTCAGGTCGGTGGTCTGCCATCTGTAGAGAAGCAGGCGCTGAACGCCACGGTGAATGCCCAGTCGATGCTGCAGACCCCCGAGCAGTTCCGGGCCATTACCCTGAAGAACAACCCCGACGGTTCCGTGGTGACGCTGGGTGATGTCGCCAGCGTGGCGCTGGGCGCAGAAAAGTATGATTATCTGAGCCGCTACAACGGCCAGCCCGCGTCCGGTCTGGGGGTGAAGCTCGCATCCGGTGCCAACGAGATGAACACCGATAAGCTGGTGCGCGCACGCATAGAGGAGCTGTCGCACTACTTCCCGCACGGGCTGGAAGCAAAAATTGCCTACGAAACCTCGCCGTTCGTTAAAGCGTCGATCACCGATGTGGTGAAAACACTGCTGGAGGCGATCGTGCTGGTGTTTGGCGTAATGTACCTGTTTATGCAGAACTTCCGCGCCACGTTAATCCCGACTATTGCGGTGCCGGTGGTGCTGTTCGGTACTTTCAGCGTGCTCTATGCCTGCGGGTTCAGCATCAATACCCTGACCATGTTTGCCATGGTGCTGGCGATAGGACTGCTGGTGGACGATGCCATCGTGGTGGTGGAAAACGTTGAGCGCATCATGCACGAAGAGGGACTCTCGCCGCGTGCCGCCACGCGAAAATCGATGGGACAGATTCAGGGCGCGCTGGTAGGTATCGCGCTGGTGCTCTCTGCGGTGTTTGTGCCGATGGCGTTTTTCGGCGGTACCGTCGGCGCTATTTACCGTCAATTCTCGATCACCATTGTTTCGGCGATGGTGCTGTCGGTGCTGGTCGCGATGATCCTGACACCGGCGCTGTGTGCCACCTTGCTGAAACCCGTGGCGAAAGGTGAGCAGCCTGAACGTCGCGGCTTCTTCGGCTGGTTCAATCGTCACTTTAATCGCAATGCTGACCGCTATGAGCGCGGTGTTGCAGGCATTCTGCGCCGGGGGGGCCGCTGGCTGCTGCTCTATCTCGGCATTATCGGCCTGATGGCGTTTCTGTTTCTGCGTCTGCCCACCTCGTTTCTGCCGCTGGAGGATCGCGGCGTCTTCCTGACTCAGGTCCAGCTTCCGGCAGGCGCAACGCTGGAGCAAACCGCCAGCGTGGTCGCGAAAGTCGAACACTATTACCTCACCGAGGAGAAGGCCAACGTGCTGTCGGTTTTCTCCACCATCGGCGCTGGCCCGGGCGGCAATGGGCAGAACGTGGCGCGTCTGTTTGTGCGGCTGAAAGACTGGGAAGATCGGCCCGGTGCCGATCGCACCTCATTCGCCATTATCGATCGTGCAACTCAGGCGTTTCAGAAGATTAAAGAGGGGCGTGTGATTGCCAGCAGTCCGCCCGCCATTACTGGCATGGGCAGCAGCTCTGGCTTTGACATGCAGTTGCAGGATCACGCGGGTATCGGTCATACGCAACTGATGGCGATGCGTGACAAACTGCTGGAGATGGCGGGCAACGATAAGTCGCTATCGCGGGTGCGGCACAATGGACTGGATGACAGCCCGCAGCTGCAGATCGATGTGGATGCCCGTAAAGCGCAGGCGCTGGGCGTGTCGCTGGACACCATTAACGACACCCTGACTACCGCATGGGGCTCCAGCTATGTGAATGACTTCCTGGATCGTGGCCGGGTGAAAAAGGTCTATGTGCAGGCCGCCGCCGAATTCCGCATGCTGCCGGACGACATCAACAAGTGGTACGTGCGCAACAGCAGCGGCAAAATGGTGCCCTTCTCTGCTTTTGCCAGCAGCCGCTGGGAGACCGGTTCACCACGTCTTGAACGTTACAACGGCTATTCGTCGCTGGAGATTGTCGGCGAAGCGGCGAATGGCGTCAGCAGCGGTACGGCGATGGATGAGATGGAAAAGCTGGTCAATGCCCTGCCGCTGGGCGTCGGGTTCCAGTGGACCGGTGCTTCATATCAGGAACGGCTCTCGGGCTCGCAGGCTCCAGCGCTTTATGCGATTTCGCTGCTGGTGGTGTTCCTCTGTCTCGCGGCGCTGTATGAGAGCTGGTCGATCCCGTTCTCGGTGATGCTGGTGGTGCCGCTGGGTGTGGTGGGCGCGCTTATCGCCACCTGGATGCGCGGGCTGGAGAACGATGTCTACTTCCAGGTTGGCCTGCTGACGGTGGTAGGACTATCCGCCAAAAACGCCATCCTGATTGTTGAGTTTGCTAATGAGATTAACAGCAGAGGCCGTGAACTGGTGGAGTCCACGCTGGAGGCGTCGCGTCAACGTCTGCGGCCGATTCTGATGACCTCCCTGGCCTTTATTTTTGGGGTGCTGCCGATGGCAATCAGTAGCGGTGCAGGTTCCGGCAGCCAGCACGCCGTGGGAACCGGCGTAATGGGCGGGATGATCTCCGCCACGCTGCTGGCGATCTTTTTTGTGCCGCTGTTCTTTGTGCTGGTCCGCCGTCGTTTCCCGCTGAAAGAGAAACCGCACGACTAACGCTAAATAAAAAGCGGCCCCTGAGATCAGCGGCCGCCTTATTTCTGTGTGTGGTAAGAATGTCAGCAAGCGGGAATGACCTGCTTTTTTCTCCACGTGTTACTTGTTGCGTAACATCGCTTCGATGAATTCTTTCCAGGTTCCCATTTCAGTGTCAATCATAATGCCCTCTCTTATTGTGCTGGCAATATTACGCGCTTTTTTTAAGCAGGTGAATACGTTTACACCTGTTATACCTATCGGCAAGCCTCACAAAAACATGAATGTTGCTGATTCTGGAAGCTGACGCACATTTCAGCAACTCCTTAACCTCATTGAAGATAATTTATTTTAAGCCCAGCGGTAGACTATTTTATCAACATGGCGAAATTCTTAAGCACGCATCGATAAGCAGGGTAATAATTGCCTGCGAAATTGATAGCGTTTACCCGCGGGGACATAACGACTGGGTGTGCAGGCTATCCGGACCGATTCCCGCGCCAGCGCGGATGCCGCAACCGATCACACTATGCTAAACTCGCGCTTTGGCTGCTTTTTCAGCTTTCTCTTCTCACAGGACAAAAAGGATCGGGCAATGAGCACGCAGTGGGTGATGTTCGGGATTAAAAATTGCGACACCATAAAAAAAGCCCGGCGCTTTTTGACAGATGCAGGCGTTGATTATCATTTTCACGACTACCGTGCCGATGGGCTGAGCGATGCCCTGCTACAGGAATTTATCGATGCGCTGGGCTATGAAGCCCTGCTTAACACACGCGGCACGACCTGGCGTAAACTGCCCGAGGCTGATCGTGAAGCGGTTAACGATGCCAGTAGCGCCAAAGCGCTGATGCTGGCGCATCCCGCCATGATTAAGCGTCCGCTGTTGCGCACCCCGGATGGCTCCCTGCTCGCCGGTTTCAGCGAAGCCACCTATCAGAATGCTATTCAGGAGAAGCCATAATATGTTTTGCCCGGTCATTGAGTTGACGCAGCAGCTTATTCGTCGCCCCTCTCTCAGCCCCGATGATGCCGGTTGTCAGGCTCTGCTGATCGCCCGTCTTGAAGCCATTGGCTTTAAGATTGAAACGATGAACATCGACGATACCCTGAATTTCTGGGCCACCCGTGGCGAAGGTGAAACGCTGGCGTTTGCCGGTCACACCGATGTGGTGCCGCCTGGCGATGCCAGCCGCTGGATTAACCCGCCATTTGAACCCACCATCCGCGATGGCATGCTGTTTGGCCGTGGCGCGGCTGACATGAAAGGCTCACTGGCGGCCATGGTGGTGGCCGCCGAACGCTTTGTGGCGGTGCGTCCCAATCACCGGGGCCGCCTCGCCTTTATGATTACCTCTGATGAAGAGGCCAGCGGGACCAACGGCACGGTTAAAGTGGTTGAGCGGCTGATGGCGCGTCGTGAACGCCTGGACTACTGTCTGGTCGGCGAGCCTTCCAGTACGGAAGTTGTCGGTGACGTGGTGAAAAATGGTCGACGCGGCTCAATTACCGCCAACCTGACGGTACACGGTGTGCAGGGCCACGTCGCCTATCCGCATCTGGCGGATAATCCGGTTCACCGGGCGATGCCCGCGCTGACTGAGCTGGTCGCGACGGAGTGGGATCAGGGAAATGAGTTCTTTCCGGCCACCAGCATGCAGATTGCTAATGTCCAGGCGGGCACCGGCAGCAACAATGTGATCCCCGGCGAGCTGTTTGTGCAGTTTAACTTCCGCTTCAGCACTGAACTTACCGATGAAATGATCCGCCAGCGGGTCGCTGAGTTGCTGGATCGTCATCAGCTGCGTTACACCATCGAGTGGAAACTCTCGGGTCAGCCCTTCCTGACCTCACGCGGTAAGCTGGTGGATGCCGTCGTGAAAGCTGTAGCGCACTATAATGAAATTAAGCCGCAGTTGCTGACCACGGGCGGCACCTCCGATGGCCGGTTTATCGCCCGGATGGGCGCGCAGGTGGTGGAGCTGGGGCCGGTGAATGCCACCATTCACAAAATCAATGAGTGTGTGAAAGCCTCCGACCTGCAGATGCTGAGCCGGATGTACCAGCGCATCATGGAACAACTGATCGCCTGACGGCGATGTTAAGGAGCAGCAAATGGAATTTATTAAAGATTACTGGTGGATCCTGGTGATCCTGCTGATGGTTGGCGTGCTGATGAACGTTTATAAAGATCTGAAACGCATCGATCACAAAAAATTTATGGATAACAAACCTGACCTGCCGCCGCATCGTGATTTCAACGATAAGTGGGATGACGACGACAACTGGCCGAAGAAGAAGTAAACGAAAACGCCCCTGCAAGGCAGGGGCTTTTTTACATCATTGCGATAACGTCATCATCACCCGGTTTTGCGCCGCTTAACGCCTCATCAAAGTAGCGTTTTGGCACCGTATAGCGCAGATGATTCAGCGCCAGCTCCATGCTGCGGTTATCGATGGCGTGCGCCAGATCGTCAACAATATCCAGCGTGACGTCGCCACCGCAGGCAGTCAGCCGCTGTTCTGCCAGCCGGGCATGGTGCATCGGGATCTGCTCGTCATAATCACCGTGGATCAGGTGAATCGTGGTGCGGGTGCTCGCTTTCTCTGGCAGGGTAATAAACCGGCCGTTAAACACCACTGCGCGACCTGCCAGATCCGGATGGGCTTTAACCCCTTCCAGTACCATACTGCCGCCCTGCGAAAAACCAACTAAGGCTGTCGCCTCCGGCCGCACGCCGCTCTTTTTTTGCCAGTGACGCACCGACGCAACAAACTGCGGCATGGCCGCATCAACCCGCTGCTGGATAGTCTGATCGTGCAGGTCAGTCTCGCCAAACCACTGACGACCCACGCCGGGTGAACCGACAGAAACCACCAGCGCGTCAGGAAAGGTTTTCGCAAACCAGTTGCCAATCTCACCCATTGAATCCGGGTTATCGCCAACGCCGTGATAGAGCAGAAACAGCTGTGCGGTAGTGGCAGGCTGTTGAACGATTACATATTTCAGTGTCATGTTGACCTCCTGTGTTCACTCTACGCCGCCTGGCACAAAATGATATGAGGATAATTTGAACCAGCTGGTCGAATTATTTCAACGGCCGGTGCAGCGCGTCAGCAGTAACGCCCAGGCTTTCGAGGGCTGAAGCCGCCTGCTGACGTAGCTTAGCTATCAATGCTTTGCGGCCGCTTAAGCCCGCCTGCCGGGCCAGGTCGCTTAGCGCATCAGGTGCAGCAACTGCGGAGGCCAGCAGCGGTATGGAGACGGCACTGGACTCAACCAGGCGCTGCAATACCGGCAGACTCGACTCAAGTGGCCGCTGCGCCCAGGCGAAACCGACGGCCAGATAGCTATCCTGAGCAGTTAATTCGTCGTCCGTGGTCTTATCAAACTGCAGTTCCAGCGCGATATGCTGCCGCAACCGCGGCCAGTCACGCGCCAGCTGTTCTGCTGCCCGGCGCGTCAGTGCATCACCCGCAGCAGAACAGGGCAATAGTGCCATCGCCGCGTAGCAGCCGCTGCTGGCTTCCCGCTGACTGCCGATCCTTACCAGCGTAAAGCCGCAGGCGCGCCAGAACGCCCAGAGTGATTCAGTGTAGCCGAAGCTGACAGAGAGGTAGTCGTGATCGGCAGCCGCATTAGCCGCCGCAGCAACAAGCTGCTGTCCGGTTCCCCGACGACGACTCTCCGCCGCCACAGCAATCCGGCTGATGCGTTGCGAGCGCAGGGTTGCCGCCTCAACCAGACCGGCGTGAGCGGCCAGCGACTGTGCAACCAGATTGCCGCGCGGTCGCCGGGTGCCCGCCCAGACCGCCTGCGCCAGCTCAGGTTCCAGCCCCCCCTCCTCCACCAGCCAGAGCGCGCCCTGTAACGCGGGTGCATCGCCCGCCCGCCACAGCTGCATACCGGGTGCATCCAGCAGGCGGCGCAAATCAAGCGGCGACGTGCGGTAGTGCGCGCTGGTGAGCAGACGATAAGCGGCATCCAGCGCGCTGAAATCATGCCGTTCAACACGATGCGGTGTTAACGGAGAATCGGGCACAGTGGCGCTGGCATCCTCAAACAGCAGCGCCTGATTCAGCCACTGCTCCAGCGGATCAAAACGCGACCAGCGTAGGGGCTCGTCCAGTGTGAAATAGTGAACGCCGGTAAGCCCGGCGCAGAATTTAAGGATAAAGCCGCGCCCGCTGCCTTCATAGCCCTGAACGGTGGTGGTGAGCAATACGCGGGGATAGCGGCTGACCAGCGCCTGCAACAACGGTGCCGGGATCGCCGCTGCTTCATCCACAATCAGCCACTCCACCTGGAGCGGCGTCTCCAGCGCCAGCAGTGCATCGGGTGCCATAAAGTGAAAATGGTCAGCGGCAAAAGCAGCCAGCACCTCTGTTGAGGCTTTGGCCGGTGCCGTCACCAGGCAATGTCTGTTCTGCCGGGCCAGCATTCCCGCCAGCGCCGATTTACCCCGCCCACGGGCAGCGGTCAGTACGGCGACACCCGGGGGCAGCGCCATCAGCTGCTTGAGGATCGCCTGCTGTTGCTGTGGTGCCTGACAGTGCCACTGCGGCCAGTCCGGCTGTGCCGGAAAACGGCAGGGCTGATGCTGTCGATCCAGCAGCACCTGGTCATCCGCCAGGATTAGCTGTTGCAGGTGGTGAACAAAATGAGGGGTTGCGATGGGTTCAGCGACGTCCGCCCAGCGCAGACTGTCGCTGTCAGGCTGTTGCGACCACGCTTGCCAGGGGGGTACCAGCAGCAGCAGCCAGCTTCCGGCGGTGAGCGTACCCGCCAGCGCCGCGAAAGCCTCGGCATGAAAGCCCTGGCGGGCATCGAATATCGCATGATGGAATTCGCGTCCCAGCAACGTGCGTACTGCGCCAGGTGTTTTATGCAGGTGTGACTCTTCAGATGAAGCAAAGAATAGCGGTGCCGGGCTTAGCTCCAGCCAGTCGCCAGGCAACGCATCACGCCACGCCGCAGCCCGACCTAAGCACCAGGCCGGGTCGCCGCTGATGACTGCCAGACGACGCACACCGGCCTGTTGCATAAGCTGCGTTGAGATCATCAGTTGCTGGCGAAGGTGTTGCACTGTCCTGGATCGCCACCATCAAACCCGCGCTTAAACCAGGTGTAGCGCTGCTCAGAGGTGCCGTGGGTGAAGCTGTCCGGCACGACGCGGCCCTGACCTTTCTGCTGCAGACGGTCATCGCCAATCGCCTCAGCGGCATTCAGCGCTTCCTGCAGATCGCCTGCTTCAAGGATGTTTTCCTTCTGCATATAGTGTCCCCAGACACCGGCAAAACAGTCCGCCTGCAGTTCCATTTTGACGGAGAGCTGATTCACCTGCTTTTCGCTGGCACCCTGCTGCATTTCACGCACTTTCGGCTCAATGCCCAGCAGTTTCTGGACATGGTGGCCCACTTCATGCGCGACGACGTAGCCCTGGGCGAAGTCACCGCCTGCGCCCAGCTTGGTTTTCATCTCGTCATAGAAAGAGAGGTCGATGTAGACAGTCTGATCGGCAGGACAGTAGAACGGTCCCATCACCGACTGCCCGGTTCCGCAGCCGGTGCGGGTTGCACCGCGATACATCACCAGCTTCGGCGCTACATACTGTTTGTTCATCTGCTGGAACAGCTTGCCCCAGGTGTCTTCCGTGGTGGCCAGGATCACTTTCGTGAATTTCGCCGCCTCGTCATCATTGGCACTGACGCTGCGCTGTTGCTGCTGGCTGGTCGGTGCAACGTCACCCCCCGTCAGCAGTCCGGTCAGGTCATATCCGTAATAACCGGCGACTGCCACCACGATCAGTAACACGATACCGCCTTTGCCACGCGGCAGACGAATCTGGCGGCCTCCGCCACCTGAACCGAACGATTGATCGCGACGGTCCTCTACATTGTCGCTTTCGCGACGCCCTTGCCAGCGCATGCTGTATTCCCTCAGTCATTTTTCAGATGGCATGATTTTAGTTGTGTGACGGTGCAATCACCAGCTTTACCCTGAAATGAAACAAGGAGAGCCGGGGCTCTCCTTATTCTGTGTGCTTTCTTTCTGCGCTGCAGGCAAACTCAGTCGAGTTTCACGCCAAGCCGCTGTGCCACCGCTTCATAGGCTTCAACCACACCGCCCAGGCTCTGACGGAAACGGTCTTTGTCCATTTTATCCAGCGTCTCTTTGTCCCACAGGCGCGCACCGTCTGGCGAAAACTCATCGCCCAGCGTCACTTCGCCGTTAAACAGACCAAATTCCAGTTTGAAGTCGACCAGAATCAGGCCCGCATCGTCGAACAGTTTGCTCAGCACGTCGTTGGCTTTAAAGGTCAGCTCCTGCATCCGCGCCAGGTTCTGTTTGCTCACCCAGCCGAAGGTCTCACAGTAAGATTCGTTGACCATCGGGTCGTGCTTTGCATCATCTTTCAGGAAAAGATCAAACAGCGGCGGATTGAGCACAATGCCCTCTTCCACGCCCAGACGCTTTACCAGCGAGCCTGCGGCACGGTTACGCACCACGCACTCGACCGGCACCATCTCCAGCTTCTTTACCAGCGCTTCGGTATCGGACAGCAGCGCTTCCATCTGGGTCGGGATACCTGCTTCCTGCAATTTGGTCATGATGAAGTGGTTAAACTTGTTGTTAACCATTCCTTTGCGATCAAATTGCTCGATTCGGGCACCATCACCTGCTGACGTATCGTTGCGGAATTCGAGTATCAGCAGATCCGGGTTATCGGTGCTATATACGGTTTTCGCTTTACCGCGATACAACTCAGCTCGCTTTTGCATCTTGTTCACTCCAGACTTGAAATAACGGGTGTTCAGCGACCAGTGCCGCTGCGGCGATTGCCTTGACGCAATCGTTTACTTCGCCGCGCGCTATTATGCCAAAAACAAAATAAAAAGGCCGGAGAATCTCCGGCCTGAGGCAACTTTATTTGTTCAGCGCCGCCTGGAACACGGCCACCAGCGCATCGTTCTGCGACTGGGTCAGCACATGCCCTTTCGGGTCGATGAATTGCAGACTGGTACGGTTGTCGAGATCGCCGACCTGCACTTTGTAATCACCGTTTGGTAATTCCGGATCTTTTGCACCGACTGAATCCCAGTCGCTGCTGCCTGGTGACTTGTAGGTCACCTTCATGCTGCCGGTTGAGCGGGTGGTATCGGTCACTTCCATCCCGACGCGTTTCATCGCATCTGGCAGACGCTGCCATGCCACGTTGTATGGCGTACGCAGGATCAGCATGGGCAGACCGGTGTCATCTGCGCCGCTCTGGACATCAATAGCGCCACTTACCCGGCCTGATGCCGCGTTTTCACTGGCGGTATCAATCTTATCCAGACCGCTGCTGATTTCATTCAGCATCTGCGCGGTGTAACGCTGGATCTGCACAGGTGACGTAATGGTTTTACCATCCTGCTGCAGCTCCAGCAGACGCACGGTAAGCTGCTGCTGATAGCTCTGCGACTGCACGCTGATCTGATAGCGGCCACGATACTGCTGATCTTCATCAGCACGGTTCCACTGCACCCAGTCGGTCGTCAGCTGCTGACCGGCATCGTTACGTGAAGCAATCGGGAATTTGTTTGACTCAACGACGTTAACGACCCGTGACCAGACTGAACCGCGGCTGTTATCGATCATCAGCGCACCGGTATTATTGCTGAACTGCGCGCGCGTCCCGTTCATCAGCGCCAGCGGCTGGGCTGGCGGACGGATATCGAGCTGCTTGCCGGTTGGTGCCTGGCTGCTGGTGCGCGGCACATCATAGTCACCACGCTGAACCGGCAGGATCATACCGGCTGGCGCTTTCAGTTCACTTAACTGGCTGGCTTCAAGATAAGATTCGTCACCGCTGACCTGGCGCTTATAACGCTGATCGCTTGAACAGGCCGACAACAGCATCAGAGTAGAAAGCCCGACTACTGTGGCTACTGTTGACCGCTTTACTGAGTAATTCATTCAAACTCCCTAAATTATCGCAAACCCGCTTTCACCAGCGCCTGCTCCACTTTCGGCTGGCCGGCTGCAGTCAGTGGCGTCATTGGCAGACGCAGCGTGTCGTTAGCGATTAATCCTAGCTGTTTCGCAGCCCATTTCACCGGGATAGGATTGGGTTCACAGAAAAGCGTCTGGTGCAGGTGCATCAGACGCTGATTCAGGCGGCGTGCTTCAACGAAATTGCCCTGCTGTGCGAGTTGACACAGCTCGACCATTTCACGTGCAGCCACATTTGCGGTCACCGAAATGACGCCTTTGCCGCCCAGTTGCATAAAGTCCAGCGCAGTCGCGTCATCGCCACTCACCAGAATAAAGTCTTCATTGACCAGCTCTTGGATCTGACTAACCCGCGATAAGTTCCCGGTTGCCTCTTTGATTCCGATAATATTTTTAATTTCGGCCAGACGGGCAACGGTTTCCGGCAGCATGTCACACCCGGTACGCGAGGGAACGTTATACAGCATCTGCGGCAGGCTGGTGCTATTCGCAATCGCTTTAAAGTGCTGGAACAGCCCTTCCTGCGTCGGACGATTGTAATAAGGCGTCACGGTCAGGCAACCCACGACGCCGGAATTTTCAAAACGCTTCGTCAGAGAGATGCCTTCAGCGGTGGCATTTGCACCGGTTCCTGCAATCACCGGAATACGGCCATCGGCCAGTTCCAGGGTCAGCATCACCACATCACCATGTTCTTCATGGCTCAGGGTCGCAGATTCGCCTGTGGTGCCGACGGAAACGATCGCCGCGGTGCCGCTGGCGACGTGATAATCAATCAGTTTTTTCAGACTCGACCGGCAGACATTACCGCTGTCATCCATTGGCGTAACGAGTGCAACAATACTTCCCGTAAACATTGGCGATCCCCTCGACAAACAAGTGCTTCATGGTACGTTTTACACTTAGGGAAAAGCAAGCAAGCCACGCCATTCCCGCGCTTGTCAGCAGTTTTTTTTATGTTTACCTTATGGTTATTAGCGAAAGCAGAGGAAAAGCCATTTTGCCGCAATCTCAGCCTCATCATCTGGTGATCACCGCGCTCGGTGTTGACCGGCCGGGTATCGTCAATACGATTACCCGACACGTCAGCAGCTGCGGTTGCAATATTGAAGATAGCCGTCTTGCCATGCTTGGGGATGAATTCACCTTTATTATGCTGCTGTCGGGCAGCTGGAACGCGATTACGCTGATTGAATCGACACTGCCGCTGAAAGGCGCAGAACTGGAGCTGCTTATCGTCATGAAGCGCACCAACGCCGGGGTTCGTCCGCCGATGCCCGATACCGCGTTCATTCAGGTTGAAGTAGCCGACTCGCCGCATATTATTGAACGCTTTACCGATCTTATTGATAAGCATCAGATGAATGTGGCCGAACTGGTGTCGCGCATCACACCCGCGCAACACAATTTGCCACCAACGCTCTATATTCAAATGACCGCCCACAGTCCGACACGAACCAGCGGCACCACTTTTGAGCAGGCTTTTAATACCCTGTGTCAGGAGCTGAATGCGCAGGGAACGCTGCGTCTCTACAGTGTGTCTGATGCCGACAGCAGCGAATCTGTCAGCGCGGTACGCTAAGCTTTAGTTTATAAACCGGAGTGATTTCTCCACATGCCTGACGCGTGATCGGCTATGTGGTGAAATACCCCCTGATGGTAATGTTCCCTCTGGTCGTTTCGGTCCGGATGGTGTATTACCCACAGCCTGAATAAAAAAATGGAGAGATGTGATGAATCCACTGAAAGCCGGAGATACTGCACCTGCATTTAGCCTGCCCGATCAGGACGGCGAACACGTGAATCTGACCGACTTCCAGGGACAGCGCGTTCTGGTGTACTTCTACCCGAAAGC
This sequence comes from Pantoea sp. F_5, assembly GCF_008631595.1. Classification (NCBI taxonomy): domain Bacteria; kingdom Pseudomonadati; phylum Pseudomonadota; class Gammaproteobacteria; order Enterobacterales; family Erwiniaceae; genus Pantoea; species Pantoea sp. F_5. The sequence continues at coordinate 99,169 of NZ_VWUO01000001.1, read as the reverse complement.
GATGACGCCAGGCTGTACCGTGCAGGCGTGCGGTCTGCGTGACAACATGGATGAGTTGAAAAAAGCGGGCGTGGAAGTCCTGGGTATCAGCACCGACAAACCGGAAAAACTGTCAAAGTTTGTCGAAAAAGAGCTGCTGAACTTCACGCTGCTGTCAGATGAAAATCATGAAGTCTGCCAGGCGTTTGGCGTCTGGGGTGAAAAAACCTTTATGGGGAAAACCTATGATGGCATTCATCGCATCAGCTTCCTGATCGATGCTGAGGGCAGGATTGAGAAAGTGTTTGATAACTTTAAGACCTCGAATCACCACGACATGGTGCTGGATTACGTTAAGTCAGCCTGATGTTAAGGGGCGCGGTAGCCTGACCGCCGCGCCCTGCTTATCTTCTTTCCCTTCACGCTTCCCTGCCGTAAAAAAGAGCCGCTATTTGTGCGATTAAGTCGTGCGATTAAGCTGCGGCAGCGATAACGCAGTTTCGCCCGGCATTTTTCGCCGCGTAGAGCGCCGCATCCGCCTGTTTCAGACTCGTTTCCAGCCCGGCATCCTGGGTGCCATTCCATGCCGCAACGCCAATAGACAAGGTAATTCGTCCTACATCTGTGAGCCAGGCTTCAGCAATACCCAGCCGTACGCGCTCCGCGATGATCTGTGCCTCATCCAGGGCCGTGCCCGGCAGCAGCATCAGAAACTCCTCTCCGCCGTTGCGACACACCACATCAGACTGACGGGCGCTGGCACGCAGCGTGCTCGCCACCTGCTGAATCACTCGGTCACCGACATCATGACCCCAGCTGTCATTGACGTTTTTGAAGTGGTCGATATCCAGAGCCAGCACCGAGAAAGGCTGGCGCAGCGTGCGGTAATACTCCAGCACCGCGTTCAGACCACGGCGATTAAGCAACTGGGTCAGCGGGTCGGTCTGCGCTTCCGAGCTAAGACGGCCAATCTTGTCCTGCAACAGACCAATACCGGTGAGCAGTGCACGTTTAACCTGAGCCGCCTCAAAATACCAGGCGGTGATGCCACCAATCTCTTTTGATACCCCCTGCGCATCCATCCGGCTGGCTTTGCGGGCCAGCTGGAAGAGTGGCCGGGCGATCAACCGCGCCAGCACCACGCCCACCAGCAGAGTCAGCAGCGCAAACGGCACCGAGTTTTTCAGGACGTTCATTAACAGACCAGAAAGCGGATCCAGCGTAACGTTAATCGGCTTCAGGGCCACCACTGTCCAGCCGGTGGTCGGCACGACAGCAAAGCCCGCCAGCTGGGCTGACTCACCCGGACCGGCAAGCATCAGCGAGCCATTGGTCTGCTCGTCGCGCGGACTGACGATGGCAGGCAGCGTTTTACCCACCAGCTGCCGGTTCTGGTGATACAACACCTCATTATTGCTGTCGAGCACATAGACCGTGGTGCCATCCCGGTAAAATTGCTCACCCAGCAGCGCATTCAGAATGCTTTTTTTCTTCAGATAAATGGTGCCGCCGATATAGCCCAGGTAGTCGCCATCGGCACTCCAGACGGGCCAGGAGACAAACACCAGCAGATTGTTGGCGGCAGAAAGAGTGGGTTTACTGATGATCGGCTGGCGGAGAGTCAGCGCTTCCCGTGAGGCGTCGCTGGTCAGGTGCATACCTTTCAGGGTCAACGACTCAGGCGAAATCGCTTTGATCACGCCCTGCGCATCCACTATCGCCACTGAGTTGAAACTGCTGGTCTGCTCGCGCAGGCGGCTGACTTCGCTTTCCAGCAATGCACCATTATTAAAGTCGCGACTGAGCTGGTTGGCGCTGTAATGTAGCTGTGACTGCGCGAGCTGAAAGAAAATCTCACTGGTTGAGGCCAGTTTGGCGGCGTAGGCCCGGTTGGCCTCAAGCGTGGTGTCAATCAGCACCTGGCGCTGAACCCGCCAGGTGGCGTAAAGCGTATTCGCGAGCGTGATAACAATGCTGACAATCACCAGCAGGGCGATCAGATTGCGCAAATCGGCCTTGGGCCGAAAGAGCTTTAACATGGCGTCGCCGCCCCGGAGATAAATGTCATGTCGTCAATGCCTGATTATTTTTTTAATGTGTGCCAGAAGCCCGGATATCCGGGCTTAAGTCTACACGGTGTCGGCATTTTTGAGCAGCATTAAGACAAATTTCACGCCTGAGAATCCAGATTTTACTGGCACTAATCGATTAATCCCTGACTATCGTAAAAAGGCCAGGGTCCCGAAAAGTGGCCAATCGCACACTGATGCGTGACCATTCCCTGCCCGGGTTGCCAGCAGTGCAGCAAAAAGCCGGGCGGTTCCAGAATAAAGTGAGCCGGCCCGTCGGGATGCAGATCCAGCACCACCTGATGCGATACACCCGGCGCGACACAGGCGATCGTGCCGGCAAAGCGGGTCTGCAGACTGCGATGCAGATGACCACACAATACCCTTTCAACCTGCCCATGGCGGGCGATAATCGCTTCCAGAGCCTGCGGATAACGTAATCGTTGCCGGTCCAGCCAGTGCAGCTGTAGCTCGTCCAGCTCACCCCAGGGCTGTTGCGGTACGCTGGAGTCCAGCGCCAGCAGCCTGACGCCGCCAACGCTGAGCTGTCAGTTCAGGGTGGGTCCCGCCTGCAGATAGGCGTGATCCGGGAAAGCGGCACGTTGTGGGTCAGCACGAATGGCATCTTTGCTGCCGCCAGCGTCGGCAATAGCGCACTGCGGTCGGCGTCTGCCACCTTAAGAACCAGACCGGCGACACGCTGATGCAGCATATGTTCGACAATGGCCGCTTCCCGCTCCGCCTGATAATCAATGGTTGCCACCAGCAGCGCATACCCAGCCTGACGGGCCTGCTGCTCCATCGCCTGCAGTTGCAGGGCAAAAACCGGATTAAGCAGTGAAGGCAGCAGTACGCCAAGCGTGGTGGAGTGTTGGGTACGGAGCTGACGGGCAATATGATTCGGACGAAAACCGATCTGTTCCGAGGCGGCAAGCACCTTTTGCAGCGTACCCGGTTTCAGCAGATGAGGAGCAGAGAAGGCGCGCGCGGCGGTTGCGCGGGAGACCCTGCCAGTCGGGCTACGCTGATTAAATCTGTCATTACAGCCTCGTCGATCGCATTGCGACGTAAACTAGCGGCGTTATATGACAGACGCATCACGTTAACATGACCGGCAGGTGACAGCGGCAGTGACGCCGCTGCAGGGAATTAAAGCATCAGGAAGGCGTAACCGCTGTTTTCCAGCGTGGCAACGGTGGTGCCGCTGGAGATGGTATGGGTGACCATCGGGTCGATCCAGTTGCGATCGAGCTGATGAAACGCTACAGACTGGTCGCAGATAGTGACCTGAACGCCCGCTTTTTTCAGTTCGCTGATCAGCTTCAGGTTCGGGTTATCCACGCCGTAGGCTTTGCTGAACTGATCATTATTCAGCGCTGAAGACACCGCGTCGCCGTTGATCGACACCACAAATTTGAGCTGGTTGAGTGGCACACCCGCCGCATAATAGAGGTTGGTGACACGCGCTACACGCTCCAGGCCCAGATTCGGCTTACGAATATCGCCATCATTGTGGTTAATCTGGAAAACAATTTTATTACTCAGACCCGCTGTGGTGCCGGGTTTAAATGCCGGCGTATCGACATAATGTATTTTGCCGTAGCCATCAATCGCAGGCGTACTCCAGAAATCAGCGGGCTCAGATTTATTATCTGCCATTTTGCCGCTGACCTTATCGAATAATTCTGGCAACTGTAAAACATTGCCGCCAATAAACCCTGCTACGGCTGCCATTACTACTAACGCTGCTGGACGCATTTACTCTTCTCCCGGTCGTTTAAAAACATCAATTACATTGCCAGCCACGCGTACCCCTGGTTTTGCAGGGTTGATACGGTGGTCGGACTGGAAAGCGCATGGATAACTGATTTATCAATCCAGTTATTCGGATAGTGATGGAATGCCACGGACTGATCGCAGACCGAGACTTTCACTCCCGCCTGATTCAGCTCATTAATCAGCTTCAGGTTTGGATTTTCGATGCCATAAAACTGTTTGAAATGGGCGTTATCCAGCATGGCGGGCGTTGCGTCACCGGTGACCGAAACCACGAACTTCAGCTGGTCGGCCGGCACGCCAGAGGCGATATACAAATTCACCACGCGCGCCACACGTTCCAGTCCCAGATTGGGTGCGGTCATCGCGCCGTCGCTGCGGGTAATCTGGAAAACAATTTTGTTGCTCAGGCCCGCTACCGGTTTAAACGCGGCGTCAGGTTCGTAATGAATTTTGCCGTAGCCTTCAATCGCCGGGGTGCTCCAGAATCCAGCAGCTTCCTGTGGCTCGGTTGCAAAATGACGTGTCACTTTGTCGTAAATATTGCCACTCTGTGTGACAGCCGCGCCAACGACGCCGCCAATAATGGCGATTAACGCGTATGAAACAACTGAACGCATAATACTTCTCTCCGGCAAATAATGTCTGTCAGATTCAGGGCAGAATCATGTCGGCTATCTATACCACAGCGCAGGATTAATTCTCGCTTCTGTAAATTCAGGTCAACGCGCTATTGATACCCGCTGAAATTATTCACTGAAAGAATTAATCGAAGTTTTTCATCATGCAGAAAAAAGAGTCTTGGCAGGAGTGGATCTGACTATCGGGAATTTAATCTCTGCCTCCTGAGTTGATGCGATAAAATAACAGCCATGCTTAGCTGGAATCAGGGAGATGGGCGCAGGTAAATCGATTTAATTTATCAATGGCGCAGAGACATTTTACAGCTCAGCGTGGCCTATTTTTTCAGAGTAGACCTGGAAAAAGACGTGCCATATTCAGTTTTTCTGATTGAATTTACATAACTTTAAAAAAAGAACGATTACCGTTGCGTATGTCTGTCAGCAGATTCTGCTCTATTCTGGCGAAGCGCGGCGGGAATGAACAGATAAGTGGCAACTTAGCTGCTCAGGATCCCGGTAATACCTCCCCGGATTTATCTCGTTTAACTGCGGTTTAAGTTGGCAGGATGTTCAGTTTTTTTCGGCAAAATCTGCGATCTTGCACAAATTACACCAGGCACCGGTCAGAAAACGACATTTCTTTCTTTTGATGCTCTGGTTAAGATAGTCGCGAACCGCCGTTATCTGCGAAAAATGGAACATTCCCGCTGCGCACCTGTCCATTTTCAGGGCCTCTCTACAGGATTAAGGCATGTTGAACCGGTTAAAGAAAACGCTAATCGCCGCGCTCCTCCCGACGCTCATTTTCACCACTTTGACACCGGCCCACGCTGATGTCAGTGATTCGCTTCCCGATATTGGCACCACGGCCGGTTCGACGCTGTCGATTAATCAGGAACTGCAGATGGGCGACTTCTATGTGCGCCAGCTGCGTGCCAGTGCGCCGCTGATCAACGATCCGCTGCTTAATCAGTACATTAATCAGCTGGGACAGCGGCTGGTCTCGCACGCCGACGCCGTAAAAACCCCGTTCCACTTCTTTCTGATTCAGAACGATGAGCTTAACGCCTTTGCCTTCTTCGGTGGCAACGTAGTGCTGCATTCGGCGCTATTTCGTTTTACCGAAAATGAAAGTCAACTGGCGTCAGTGATGGCGCATGAAATTTCACACGTCACCCAGCGCCATCTGGCGCGAGCCATGGAAGATCAGAAGCGCAATGCCCCGCTCACCTGGGTCGGTGCCCTGGGCTCGATACTGCTGGCGATGGCGAGTCCGCAGGCGGGCATGGCGGCGCTGACCGGCACCCTGGCGGGTACGCAGCAGGGGATCATTAGCTTTACGCAGGGCAATGAGCAGGAGGCGGACCGCATTGGCATTCAGGTGCTGCAGCGCGCCGGATTCGACCCTCAGGCGATGCCGAACTTTCTGCAGAAGCTGGCCGATCAGAGCCGCTTCTCCTCTAAGCCACCTGAAATTCTGCTGACGCACCCCCTGCCCGACAGCCGACTGGCGGATGCCCGCAACCGTGCTAACCAGATGCGCCCGGTCGTCGTGCAGTCTACTGAAGATTTTTACCTGGCGAAGGTGCGTGCGCTGGGGATGTACGCCACCGGACGTAATCAGCTTACTGACGAACTGCTGAGTCAGTATGCCAGCGGTAATGCCCGTGAGCAGCTGGCGTCACAATATGGCAAGGCCATACAGTTTTTACAGGCGAAGAGCTATGCCGATGCGAAGCGGATCATGACGCCACTGCTGGCGAAACAGCCCAATAACGTCTGGTTCCTCGACATCATGTCAGACATCGATATCGGCCTGAATCAGCCACAACAGGCGATCGCCCTGCTCACCGCCGCAACCGGTGCCAAAAACAGTCCGGTGGTGCAGCTCAACCTGGCGAATGCCTATGTTGAAGCGAAGCAGTATGCCAGTGCCAGTCGTATTCTGAACCGCTATACCTGGGCCAATAAAGATGATCCCAACGGCTGGGACTTACTGGCACAGGCTTCTGCACAGCAGGGACTGAATGATGAAGAGTTGTCGGCACGGGCAGAGAGCCTGGCGCTGAATGGTCAGCTTGATCAGGCCATTACCGCGTTAGGCAGCGCCAGCGCACAGGTGCCGCTCGGCAGCCTGAAACAGGCGCGCTACGATGCCCGTATCGATCAGCTGCGTCAGTTACAACAGCGCTTTAAGCAGTATCAGAAAGGCTAAGCCCTCGCGCTGCCAGCGCGTTGCGAATAAAAGGAGAATCCCAGATGGTGACGATTTACCATAACCCGCGCTGCAGTAAGAGCCGCGAAACGCTGGCGCTGCTGAACGCGCGCGGCATTGAGCCCGAAGTGGTGCTCTATCTGCAGACGCCGCCCGATCGCGAGACGCTGCAAATTCTGCTACAGAAACTGGGAATGCAGAGCGCACGAGAGTTGATGCGTACCAAAGAGGCGATCTACAGCGAGCTGGCACTCGGCGACAAAAACGAAAGTGCGCTACTGGATGCCCTGGTAGAAAATCCGGTGCTGATTGAAAGGCCGATTGTGATCAATGGCGATAAGGCGCGGATCGGACGTCCGCCAGAAGCCGTGCTCGACATTCTTTAAAGGCCGAGCGTCTCTTTAACAAAGGGAATGGTGAGTTTACGCTGCGCGCTGATCGAGGCGCGATCAAGCCGATCCAGCGTATCAAACAGCGTGCGCATTTCCCGATCCAGTCGTTTCAGCAGGAAGCGCCCCACATCTTCCGGCAGCTCAAAACCACGTAATCCGGCACGGAGTTGCAGCGCCTGCAGTTTGTCTTCGTCGGAGAGCGGCTGCAGGCGATAGATCTGTCCCCAGTCCAGCCGCGAGGCGAGATCGGGCAGTTGCAGATTCAGCTGGCGTGGCGGACGATCGCCGGTAATAAACAGGCGCGTATTGCCGGTTTCCAGAATGCGGTTATAGAGATCGAAGATCGCCATCTCCCACTCCGGTTCGCCTGCAATGCACTCAATGTTATCGATACAGACCAGTGACAGCTGCTCCATCCCTTCCAGTACGTCCGGAACAAACCAGGTGCGTTTATCCAGCGGAACGTAACCGACCGCTTCGCTGCGCGCGGACATTTCGGCGCACGCGGCGTGCAGCAGATGGCTCCGCCCGCCGCCTTCGCGTGACCAGAAGTAGAGATAGCTGCCATGTTGTTGATTGAGAGCGCCTTTGAGTGCGGCAATCAGCGACGGGTTTTCCCCCGGCCAGAAGCTGGAGAAGGTTTCATCGTCGGGTAAATAGAGTGGCAATGACAATTGTGCCGGCGTGTTCAGAAGCACCTCAGCAAGAGAACAAGCAAAAAATCGGGGGAAGTCTAACACAGTTTCCAGAAAGAGATGAATGGAGCGTCCCTGCCCCGATCCTGTCAGGCGCGCTGCGATCAATGCTCGCGCGTTTCCTCAGCCTCCAGCACCACTTCTTCCGGTCGCAACAGCGTGATCACACGGAAGATCAGCGCCAGGCCGACACCCACGATCGTCGCCAGCGCCATCCCTTTCAGCTCTGCCGCGCCGATGTGTACCTTCGCGCCACTGACGCCGATGATCAGGATCACCGAGGTCAGAATCAGATTCTGCGCTTTGTTGTAATCGACTTTCGATTCGATCAATACGCGGATACCGGATGCGCCAATGACGCCATAGAGCAGCAGCGACACGCCGCCCATGACCGGCACCGGGATCGCCTGGATCACCGCCGCCAGTTTGCCGACGCAGGAGAGCAGAATCGCCAGAATCGCCGCACCGCCAATCACCCACGTGCTATAGACGCGGGTAATCGCCATCACCCCGATGTTTTCACCGTAGGTGGTATTTGGCGTCGAACCAAAGAAGCCAGAAATAACGGTGGATAAGCCGTTGGCGAACATCGAACGATGCAGGCCAGGGTCGCGAATCAGATCTTTCTTCACGATGTTAGCGGTGACCACCAGATGACCGATGTGCTCAGCAATCACCACCAGCGCCGCAGGCAGAATCGTCAGCATCGCCACCCACTCAAAGCGCGGCGTATAGAAGGTTGGCAGGGCAAACCACGGGGCTTTCACCACGCCACTCCAGTCAACGATGCCCATAAAGGCAGAGAGCATATAGCCTGCCACCACACCGACCAGAATCGGGATAATCGCCAGGAAGCCACGGAACAGTACCGAACCGAATACCGTTACCGCCAGCGTGACCAGCGAAATCAGCACGGTTTTGCTGTCGGGCGAACTGCCTTCCGCGGGCAGCAGGCCGGCCATATTGGCGGCGACACCCGCCAGCTCAAGACCAATGACGGCGACAATCGCGCCCATTGCCGCCGGGGGGAACATCACGTCGAGCCAGCCGGTGCCCGCGCGTTTCACAATCAGCGCCACGATACAGAACAGCACGCCGCACAGGATAAATCCGCCCAGCGCGACCTCATAACCCAGTGGCAACAGCAGCAGCACCGGCGAGATAAAGGCAAAACTGGAACCAAGATAGGCGGGAATTTTGCCTTTACAGATAAAGAGATAAATCAGTGTGCCGACGCCGTTGAACAACAGCACCGTCGCCGGGTTGATGTGGAACAGAATCGGCACCAGTACCGTAGCGCCAAACATGGCGAACAGGTGTTGCAGGCTGAGTGGAATGGTTTGCAGTAACGGCGGCCGTTCACTGACGCCAATGGCGCGACGAGTCATCATTTATCCCCTTATGTTTTTTATCCCCGTGGGTTCGCGTCTCTGCACAGCAGCAGGCACGCCGGTGCGCCTTGCGGCAGACCGAATCCGTTCGGGGCACTATTTTTGCCAAAAAAAAGCCGACTCTCTGGTCGGCTGTGCGATTTATTTGGTTCCGAAAATCTTGTCCCCGGCATCGCCGAGACCGGGAATGATGTAACCCTTTTCGTTCAGTCCCTGATCCACTGACGCGGTGTAAAGCTCAACATCAGGATGCGCTTTCTCCAGTGCAGCAATCCCTTCTGGTGCGGCAACCAGAACCAGCACTTTGATGCTGGTGCAGCCCGCTTTCTTCAGCAGGTCGATGGTAGCAATCATGGAACCGCCGGTCGCCAGCATCGGGTCGACCACCAGCGCCAGGCGCTCTTCGATATTAGAGACCAGCTTCTGGAAATAGGGAACCGGCTCCAGCGTCTCTTCATCACGGTAAACACCCACCACGCTGATACGGGCGCTGGGAACGTGTTCCAGCACCCCTTCCATCATGCCCAGGCCGGCACGCAGAATCGGCACCACCGTGATTTTTTTACCTTTGATCTGATCGATCTCTACCGGGCCGTTCCAGCCCTCAATGGTGACGCGCTCTGTTTCCAGATCGGCGGTCGCTTCGTAGGTCAGCAGGCTGCCCACTTCAGAGGCCAGCTCGCGAAAACGCTTTGTACTGATATCATGCTCACGCATCAGGCCCAGTTTATGTTTGACCAGCGGGTGTCTGACTTCCACGATCTTCATTGGTGTTCTCCCGGAATGAGTTGAGCTAAAAAAAATCGCGGGATTATACCGCCTTTTGCGCCCTGCGCCACCTGCTCTTGCGCAAAGCCGCGGGTTTACCGGGAAAAATAGAGGATTAATGAAAATCGCCTGAGGCGCAATCCCGCACTCGCAAACGTTTGCCTGCACTGATAGAATTGCCGCGCTTTATTTTAAACCACCAACCGCAACTCGCGTGGGGACCTCGCAGTGACCGACAAAACCTCTCTCAGTTACAAAGACGCCGGTGTTGATATTGATGCTGGTAACGCTCTGGTTGACCGTATTAAAGGCGTAGTGAAAAAGACGCGTCGCCCGGAAGTGATGGGTGGACTGGGCGGTTTTGGTGCGCTTTGCGCGCTGCCGCAAAAATACCGTGAACCCGTGCTGGTCTCCGGCACCGATGGCGTGGGCACCAAGCTGCGTCTGGCGATGGATCTCAAACGTCACGATGCCATTGGTGTTGACCTGGTCGCGATGTGCGTCAACGACCTGGTGGTTCAGGGCGCTGAGCCGCTCTTCTTCCTGGACTACTACGCCACCGGCAAACTGGATGTGGATACTGCCTCTGCGGTGATCACCGGCATCGCCGAAGGGTGTCTGCAGTCAGGTTGTGCGCTGGTGGGCGGTGAAACCGCTGAGATGCCAGGCATGTATCACGGCGAAGATTACGACGTGGCCGGTTTCTGTGTCGGCGTGGTGGAAAAGTCAGAAATTATCGACGGCAGTAAGGTGCAGGATGGCGACGTACTGATCGCCCTCGGCTCCAGCGGCCCGCACTCCAACGGCTATTCGCTGGTGCGCAAGATTCTGGAAGTCAGCAACACCGATCCGCTGGCTGAACAGCTGGAAGGCAAACCGCTGGCCGATCATCTGCTGGAACCGACCCGCATCTACGTGAAAAATATCCTGAGCCTGATTGAACAGGTCGATGTGCATGCTATCGCACACCTGACCGGCGGCGGCTTCTGGGAAAATATCCCGCGCGTCCTGCCCGACAACACCCAGGCCGTGATCGACGAGAAGAGCTGGCAGTGGCCAGCAGTCTTCAGTTGGTTACAGCAGGCGGGCAACGTCAGCCGTTTCGAGATGTACCGTACCTTTAACTGCGGTGTCGGCATGATCATCGCACTGAGCCCGGCAGACGCGGACAAGGCGATTGCGCTGATGGAAGCGGCCGGCGAGAAAGCCTGGAAGCTCGGCGTGATTAAAGCGTCGGATGCCGAAGAGCGTGTGGTCATCAACGGATGAAAAAGCTGGTTGTACTGATTTCCGGCAACGGAAGTAACCTTCAGTCCATCCTTGACGCCTGTGAAAGCGGGCGGATTCACGGCAGCGTCGCTGCCGTGTTCAGCAACCGTGCCGCCGCTTATGGCCTGACGCGGGCGCAGGAGGCGGGGATCCCCGCCCACGCGCTTGCCGCCAGCGACTTCGCTGACCGCGAAGCCTTTGATCGCCAGCTGATCGCTGAGATTGAAGCGTACTCGCCCGACCTTGTCGTCCTGGCTGGGTATATGCGTATTCTCAGCAGCGCATTCGTGGCGCATTTTCACGATCGCCTGCTGAATATTCACCCTTCCCTGCTGCCGAAATATCCGGGCCTGCATACGCACCGTCAGGCGCTGGAGAACGGCGACAGCGAACATGGCACTTCCGTGCATTTCGTGACGGACGAGCTGGATGGGGGGCCGGTGATCCTGCAGGCTAAAGTCCCGGTCTTTCCTGACGATAGCGAAGCGGAGATTACCGAGCGGGTGCAGCATCAGGAGCACGCCATCTATCCGCTGGTCATCGACTGGTTTGTTGAGGGACGGCTATTGATGCGTGATGGTAAGGCCTGGCTGGATGGCGAACCACTGCCACCGCAGGGCTATGCTAACGACTGATGCACCGGAAGCCAGGGCTTCTTATGAAGTACTGGCAGAGTAAAGGCTCAGGGAGCCTATGCCCTTCGTAAAGACGCAAAAAATGCCATCCATGGCAGCTCAGCGCGGGCCATCCATGGCCCGCGATGCTTTACTACGGGCATAGGCTCCCATCGCTTTAAGCATATGAGCCGTCTGACACAAAAACCTGTTCTGCTCCCGATGCTGTCTCAGCCGTAACGCCCCGTAATGTAATCTTCGGTACGTCGCTGCTTCGGTGCGGTAAAAATCCGGTCGGTCTCATCAAACTCCACTAACGCGCCCTGATGCATAAACGCGGTGAAATCGGACACGCGCGACGCCTGCTGCATGTTATGCGTTACCAGCACCAGCGTGAAATGCTGCTTCAGCGTGGTCATCAGCTCTTCAATCACCAGCGTGGAGATGGGATCCAGCGCCGAGGTCGGCTCATCCAGCAGCAGCACTTCCGGCTCAATCGCAATGGCGCGGGCAATCACCAGCCGCTGCTGCTGTCCGGTCGAGAGCGTCAGCGCATTCTGTGACAGCTGGTCTTTCACCTCACTCCACAGCGCGGCCGCACGAAGCGCACGCTCACAGGCTTCGTTCAGTACCCGCCGATCGCGCACACCCTGTAAACGCAGTCCGTAGACCACATTTTCATAAATCGATTTTGGAAAAGGATTCGGCCGCTGAAACACCATGCCGACCCGACGGCGCAGCGCGGAGAGATCCTGTTCGGGGCGCAGGATCGCCTGCGATCCCAGCAACACTTCACCCTCTACCCGGCAGTGGTCAATCACGTCGTTCATGCGATTAAAGCAGCGCAGCAGCGTCGACTTGCCACAGCCCGAAGGGCCAATCAGCGCAGTAATCCTGTTTTTCGGCACCTGCAGCGAAATATCCTGCAGCGCCTGGCGCTCGCCATACCACAGCGACAGATGGTTAACGGTCAGCGCGATATCCGTGTCGGACGTCATAGTCATAGCCTGTTATTGAGTCATAAGGCGATAGCGTTCACGCAGACGGTGACGCAGGCCCATCGCCAGCAGATTAAGCGACAGAATAATCAGCACCAGCAGTAGCGCGGTGGCGAACACCAGCGGCCGGTCAGCTTCAATATTCGGACTCTGAAACGCCAGATCGTAAATCTGAAAGCCCAGATGCATAAACTTGCGATCCAGATGCAGATAAGGAAATACCGCGTCGACCGGCAGTTCCGGTACCATTTTCACCGCGCCCACCAGCATCAGCGGCGCGGTTTCACCTGCTGCTCGCGCCACCGCCAGGATCAGGCCGGTGAGCATGGCTGGCACCGCCATCGGCAGCACCACGTTCCACAGCGTTTCCGCCTGGGTCGCGCCCAGCGCCAGCGAACCCTGCCGCAGGCTGTTGGGAATACGGGATAAGCCCTCTTCGGTCGCCACGATGACTACCGGCAGCGTTAGTAACGCCAGGGTCAGCGATGCCCAGAGTAAGCCTGGCGTGCCGAAGGTGGGGTTGGGCAACGCGCTGGCAAAGAAGAGCTGATCAATCGTGCCGCCTGCCAGCCAGACAAAGAAGCCCAGACCAAATACCCCATAAACAATGGAAGGGACGCCGGCCAGGTTAACAACCGCAATGCGCACCAGCCTGGTCAACGCATTGCGTCCGGCATATTCATGCAGCCAGATAGCGGCGATAACGCCCAGCGGCATCACCACCACCGACATCAGCAGCACCATCAGCACAGTGCCAAAGATCGCCGGAAATGCGCCTGATTCACTTTCGCCCCCGGCGGGTGAATCACTGACGAAACGCCATAGCTGATGCAGAAAATGCCTGGTTTTGCCGGTCAGCGTCATCGCGTTCGGCTTCCAGCTGTCGACGATTTCGGTCAGCGGAATGGCATGTTCATTGCCCTGCACATCCCGCAGGATTAACAGATCGCGCTGACTCTGTTGTTGCAGAGAAGCCAGTGTTTCACTCAGCTGATTAAAGCGCCGCTGTAAAGCCGCCTGATTGGCCTGGTATTCTGACTCTGCCTGCAGATCAAAGCGTCCGGCCGCCCGATTTGTGGCCGCCTGCTCATCAAGCTCTTCACGCTGGCTGTTGAGACGCGCCATATCCACCCGGCGAATCGCGTTAGCCTGCCGCACCAGCATCTGCACCTGTCCAAGCCGCTGATGCAGTAGCGCATCGGGATCCTGCGCCGTCAGCTCTTCGTTATCTTCACGCAGGCCGACAAACCAGCCATAGGCCTGACCGTGGCTGCGCCGCTGCAGCACCATGACGTCCGGCGGCTGACTGATTTTTGCCGCTGCACGGCTGTAGACCACGCGGAAATCGGGGGCGTCCCAGTCACGGTTACCGGTTTTAATCAGATAGCGATGCACCTGCCCGTCGCTGTTACCCTGCTCATCGGCAGGAGCCGGGAAACGACGCTGATGCTCCAGGGTTTCGCCCAGCAGGCGCGTTTCGCCGCCTTCAGGCTGGCTGAAGGTATAGAGGTCCACGCGCTGCGGCCAGAAAGCGCGAACGCCCTGCCACGCCAGCAGCCCGATCAGCAGCGTAAAGGCCAGCAGGCAGACGGCGACGGCACCAGCGGTTAACCAGCGCCAGCGGTCATTCTGTCGCATCGCCTTCATGCCTGCTCCTCCTGCTGGCTGTAACGCTGACGCAGCCGCTGGCGGATCAGTTCGGCAACCGTGTTAATTACCAGCGTAAACAGCAGCAGCATCAGGGCGCTGAGAAACAGCACGCGATAGTGCGCACTACCCGCTGCGGCTTCCGGCATCTCAATGGCGATGTTGGCGGACAATGCGCGAAGACCACTGAACAAGCCACCTTCACTTTGCGGTGTGTTACCGGTCGCCATCAGCAAAATCATGGTTTCTCCTACGGCACGTCCCAGACCGATCATCAGCGCGGCAAAAATCCCCGCGGAGGCGCCCGGCAGTACGACGCGGGTCAGGGTTTGCCATGGCGTAGCGCCCAGTGCCAGTGAACCCTGGCCCAGCGCCGCAGGTACACTGAAAAGTGCATCTTCAGAGAGGGTGAAGATCAGCGGCACCAGCGCAAAGCCCATCGCCAGCGCAGCCACCAGCAGGTTGCGCTGCTCATAGTGCGACAGCCAGTCGCCCGCATCCGGTATAAATAACGTCGGCAGCCACAGCGTCAATAGCGTGACCAGCAGCAAAAACGGCAGCAAAATCAGTACCTCCCGCCCCGGCTGACGCCAGCGCGGCGGTAAACGCGCGCTGAATACGCCACACAGCAGCAGCGCGCCTGCCAGCGTTACGGGCAGCAGCAGTACACCCACCAGCGCCTGACCAATATGCGGCGCGAGCCAGATTCCGGCAATCAGCCCCACTACAACGCTTGGCAGCGCGCCCATCATCTCGATGGCCGGTTTAACCCAGCGCCGCAGCCCCGGTGCCATGAACCACGCGGTGTACATCGCTGCGGCCAGCGCCAGCGGCGTGGCAAACAGCAGCGCTAAACTGGCCGCTTTCAGCGTTCCCGTGACCATTGGCATCAGACTGAACTTGGCCTGATAGCTGTCACCGGCGGCGGTAGATTGCCAGACCCAGTCGGGTCCGGGGTAGTTTTCATACCAGATTTTCTGCCAGAAATTACGCCAGGTCACATCCGGCCACGGATTATCGAGCCGCAGGGTTTGCCAGCTTCCCGCCCGCTCAATCAGCAGGCTGTCGCCATGGGGTGAAAACTGCGCGTGCACAATGCCAGGTTCCAGCTGACGCTGCAGTATCGGACCGTTTTGCTTGCTGGCGAACAGCCGCAGCATGCCCTGCTGACTGAGTGTGGCAAACACCCGGCGTTGCGATTCCGTCACCAGAATCGTCTCGCCGTCGCTGTCGGCAAAGGTCCGGATGCGCTGCAGGCGCGGCCCCTGATCGCTGGCGATAGCAAACCATTGGGTGACGCCACTGTGATCCTGAATCAGCAGGCTTTTGCCGCCCACCAGCAGATGCAGACTTTGTGGAGGCTGCGACAGAGTATGCGTTTCGCGCAGCAGGGCATGATCATCCTCAAGCTGCCAGACCCGCAACAGATTGCCTTCGGTGGTGTAGAGCAGATCGCCGGACGGCGAGAGTGCCAGCAGATCCAGCTGGCGTTGCGGCAGCGGGATAACCGACGCCTGACGATCGGTGCCCAGCGTCAGCACCCGCAGTCCGGCCTCAGTGAGGGCAGCGATGCGCCACTGACCCGCATGACGCGTCGCCAGCGCCATCTTTGTCACTGCGCCATCAGGCAGATGAAAGGGTTTGTCGCCCAGCGGGAAGCGCCACTGCCGGTCGGTCGCAGGCTGCATCAGCGTCAGCGCGCCCTGCATATTCAGTAGCAGCGTCTGCCCATCAGCACTCTGCACCACCTCATCGGGCACCGGGGTCAGCGCCAGCGCCGGTTCCGCAGGCTGACCATCCAGTGGAATAAAACGTGCTGCACCGTGCGCGCTGATACGCCAGCTAATATTGCCCTGATTGCCTATCGCTAAAGCGGGCGTACGATCCCAGAGTTGCTGGCTGGCCGCGATTTGCAGGCCCGGCGCATTAAACAGCGGTAATACCACGCCAATCAGCCAGCAGAACAGCAGCAGCATCAGCAGCAGGATCGCGACACCACAGCAGGTGATCAGCCGCCGCGTCAGACGATCGACGGCACGACGCTTGCGATCGCTGAATTGGACAGGAATGTGGTTTGCGCTCATGCGGTTCCGGTAGCAGGCCAAAATAAGCCGCTATGTTGCCCGTAGCCGATTGATAAGACAACTCCTGCCGTTGGACAACGCTGCCATACTCTCGCCATAATGTTGGTGGATACTGGATCTTCAGTCCTGCAACCGCTAAATGGAGTGAGAATGGGTCAGGTAAAGCTTTATATAGAAAAAGAATTAAGCTGGTTATCCTTTAATGAACGGGTTTTGCAGGAAGCAGCAGACAAAAGCAATCCACTGATTGAGCGCATGCGCTTTCTGGGCATCTACTCCAACAATCTCGACGAATTCTATAAAGTGCGTTTCGCCGACCTCAAACGCCGCATTCTGATTGGTGAAGAGCAGGGTTACGCCAGTACGCCACGCCATCTGTTTAAGAAAATTCAGCAGCGGGTGATGAAGTCCGATCAGGAGTTCGATGCACTTTATAACGATCTGCTGCTGGAGATGGCACGGAATCAGATCTTCCTGATCAATGAACGCCAGCTGTCGCCCAATCAGCAGGCGTGGCTGCGCCACTACTTTAAACATGAACTGCGTCAGCATATCTCTCCGATTCTGATCACCCATGAAACCGACCTGACCGAATTCCTTAAAGATGATTACACCTACCTGGCGGTAGAGATTATCCGTGGTGACGATATTCGTTATGCGCTGCTGGAGATCCCGTCCGATAAAGTGCCACGCTTCATCAATTTACCGGCAGAGCCCCCGCGGCGTCGCAAGCCGATGATCCTGCTGGATAACATTCTGCGTTACTGCCTGGATGACATTTTTAAAGGCTTCTATGACTACGACGCGCTCAACGCCTATTCAATGAAAATGACGCGTGACGCCGAGTACGATCTGGTCACAGAGATGGAGTCGAGCCTGCTGGAGCTGATGTCCTCCAGTCTGAAGCAGCGACTGACGGCAGAGCCGGTGCGGTTTGTCTATCAGCGCGACATGCCTGAGGCGATGGTTGAGCTATTGTGCCACAAACTCTCGATTTCCAACTTTGACTCCATACTGCCTGGCGGCCGCTATCACAACTTCAAAGACTTTATCGGCTTCCCGAACGTCGGTAAAAACAACCTGGTTAACCGCCCGCTGCCGCAGATTCGCCACATCGGTTTTGATGGCTTCCGCAACGGCTTTGATGCGATTCGCGACCGCGACGTACTGCTCTACTATCCCTACCACACCTTTGAGCACGTGCTGGAACTGCTGCGTCAGGCGTCGTTTGACCCCAGCGTGCTGGCGATCAAAATCAACATCTACCGCGTCGCTAAACACTCGCGCATCATGGATGCGATGATTCATGCCGCCTATAACGGTAAAAAAGTCACGGTGGTGGTAGAACTGCAGGCACGCTTCGATGAAGAAGCCAATATTTACTGGGCGAAACGCCTGACCGAAGCGGGCGTACATGTGATTTTCTCTGCTCCTGGCCTGAAGATCCACGCCAAGCTGTTCCTGATCTCCCGTCGCGAAGGGGAAGAGATTGTGCGCTACGCGCATATCGGTACCGGCAACTTTAACGAGAAAACCGCGCGGCTTTATACCGACTACTCGTTGCTGACCGCGGATGCGCGCATCACCAACGAAGTACGCCGGGTGTTCAACTTTATTGAGAATCCTTATCGGCCCGTGACGTTCGATCACCTGATGGTGTCGCCTCAGAACTCGCGCCGGATGCTGTATGAACTGATCGATACTGAAATTGCCAATGCACAGCAGAATAAGCCCTGCGGTATTACTCTGAAAATCAACAATCTGGTAGACAAAGGTCTGGTAGATCGGCTTTATACAGCCTCCAGCGTAGGGGTGAAGGTCAATCTTCTGGTGCGCGGAATGTGCTCATTAATCCCGGACCTGCCGGGGATCAGTGAAAACATTCGTGTCATCAGTATTGTTGACCGTTATCTGGAACACGATCGCGTCTATATTTTTGAAAATGGCGGCGATAAGAAGGTGTTCCTCTCCTCCGCTGACTGGATGACACGTAACATTGATTACCGCATCGAAGTGGCTGTGGCGATTCTCGATCCCCACATCCGGCAGCGCATACTCGACATTATTGCTATTCAGTTAAGTGATACGGTGAAAGCCCGCATCGTCGATAAAGAGTTGAGTAACCATTACGTCCAGCGTGGCAATCGCCGTAAAGTGCGCTCGCAGCTGGCCATCTATGATTACATCAAGAAACTGGAACAACCTGAATAAATCCTATGCCAATTTCTCATAAAAGTACGCCAAAACCCCAGGAGTTTGCGGCGATTGACCTGGGCTCGAACAGTTTCCATATGGTGATTGCGCGGGTCGTCGATGGTGCGATGCAGGTACTGGGCCGCCTTAAACAGCGCGTCCATCTGGCTGACGGGCTGGATGCTCAACACAACCTCAGCGAAGAGGCGATGGAGCGCGGTTTAGCCTGTCTGGCACTTTTCGCCGAGCGCCTGCAGGGCTTCAGTCCCAGCAACGTGACGATTGTCGGCACCCATACGCTGCGCGAGGCGGTCAACGCCGAAACCTTCCTGCAGCGAGCGGCTGAGGTGATCCCCTATCCGATCGAAGTGATTTCAGGCCATGAAGAGGCGCGTCTGATCTTTATGGGTGTTGAGCACACGCAGCCGGAGAAAGGTCGCAAGCTGGTGATCGACATCGGCGGCGGCTCCACCGAGCTGGTGATTGGCGAGGATTTTGAACCGCAACTGGTTGAGAGTCGGCGCATGGGTTGCGTCAGTTTCGCCCAGCTCTATTTCCCGAAAGGCGAAATCAGTCGTGAAAACTTCCGTCGCGCTCGCTTAGCAGCTGCGCAAAAGCTGGAAACGCTGGCGTGGCAATACCGTCTGCATGGCTGGCAATATGCGCTGGGTGCGTCCGGCACCATCAAAGCCGCCTGCGAAGTGCTGCAGGCGATGGATGAGAAAGAGAAGCTGATTACACCTGAGCGCCTCGACAAGCTCTATGACGAGGTGATGAAACATAAATCCTTTGCGGCACTGAGCCTGCCGGGCCTGTCAGAAGAGCGCAAAGGCGTTTTTGTGCCAGGACTGGCGATTCTGTGTGGCGTCTTTGATGCG
The DNA here is from genome assembly GCF_008631595.1 of Pantoea sp. F_5. NCBI lineage: Bacteria > Pseudomonadati > Pseudomonadota > Gammaproteobacteria > Enterobacterales > Erwiniaceae > Pantoea > Pantoea sp. F_5. The sequence goes on along the minus strand of NZ_VWUO01000001.1, from coordinate 79,578 downwards.
CTGGCGATTCGCGAGCTGCGCCTCTCCGACGGTGCGCTGCGTGAAGGCGTGCTCTATGAGATGGAAGGACGTTTCCGCCATCAGGATATTCGCAGCCGTACAGCACAAAGTCTGGCGAATCATTACGCCATCGACAGCGATCAGGCGCGCCGCGTGCTGGATACCACCGAGCAGCTTTATCTGCAGTGGCGCGAGCAGAACCCGAAACTGGCGAATCCGCAGCTGGCAGCCCTGCTGAAGTGGGCGGCGATGCTGCACGAAGTGGGCCTGACGATTAATCACAGCGCGCTGCAGCGCCATTCCGCCTACATTCTGCAAAACACCAACCTGCCCGGTTTCAATCAGGATCAGCAGATGCTGCTGGCGGCGCTGGTCAGATTCCACCGCAAAGCGATTAAACTCGATGAGCTGCCGCGCGTCACGCTATTCAAGAAAAAGCAGTTTGTGCCGCTGATTTTCCTGCTGCGCCTGGGTACCCTGCTGAATAATCAGCGTCAGGCCACGACGCGTCCGGATGCGTTAACCCTGAAATGCGATGACGGCCACTGGACGCTGATTTTCCCGGCGGGCTACTTCGCCCAGAACAATCTGGTTCAGCTCGATCTGGAACGTGAGCAGGTTTACTGGAATGACGTGACGGGATGGAAACTGATCCTCGAAGAAGAAGCCTGATAACCCGGGCGCCTGACGCCCGTTTAACTGAATTGATGAATATGACACAACCAACTGCACCACTTTCAGGCGAAAACTATTTTGCCGAAACCTATGGTTTAACGCCGCCCCACTCCGAAGTGGTTGCGGCTCTGCCTCAGCTCAACGTCGGTAAGGCGCTGGATCTGGGCTGTGGCGTGGGACGCAATACGCTGTTTCTGAACCAGCACGGCTTTGACGTGACAGCATGGGACCATAATCCGCAAAGCCTGGCGCGCCTGCAGGAAATTATTGCCCGGGAAAACCTCAGCGGGATTCACACCGAGCAGCGCGACCTGAACAACACGCGCTTCAATGGCGGCTTTAACTTTGTGCTGTCGACCGTGGTGATGATGTTTCTGCAGCCGCAGACTATTCCACAGCTGATTGCCGACATGCAGGCCTGTACGGTCAGGGATGGTTTCAACCTGATCGTGGCGGCGATGAACACGGAAGATATGCCCTGCCCGACTGATTTTTCCTTTGCTTTTAAGTCGGGCGAGTTGAGCCACTATTACCGCAACTGGCACATCGTGAAGTACAACGAACATCCCGGTCAGCTGCATCGCAAAGATGAAAATGGCAACCGCATTACCTGCCGCTTTGCTACGCTGCTGGCGCAAAAAGCGAGTTACTGATCTTTATCTGCTGTTTTTTTCAACAGCGATTGATTTCATCAGGCGACTGTGACTAAATATTGCAGTCGCCCCTGATGGGGTCATTACAGGAACCACCCCGCGTGAACAGCGCTATTTCTCCCCGAAGACGTCAAAAAACCGGCACCATGACCCGCATTGTGCTGTTGATCAGTTTTATCATTCTCTTTAGTCGCCTGATTTTTATCCTGCCCGCTGCCTTCGAGCATCACCAGCAACAGAAAGCGATTCCTGAACCGGTTACCGTTACGTCAGGTGATACGCGTTAACGAACCGTGATTTTTCGCCTGAACGCTAAACGTTATCCAGACAACTGGACTCTTTTTTGCATCCCTTTTTCAGGCGAAACGCTACACTTCGTGCTGGTGCTTTCAGACTAAAGGGAACTCATTGTGTCTGCCTCTCACTCTCAATGTTTAAGTGAAATACGTCATCGCATTCTGACGCTGCTGCTCAACGAGCACGATCTGGTTGATGCTCTGCTGGAGAAATCCGGCGATCTCAATCCTGAACAGCAACGTGAAAATGCGGCCCAGCGTGATGCGCTGGAACAGGACATTCTGCAACTGCATGCCGCTGACCTCGCGGATATTCTCGAAGCCCTGCCCGAAGAGGAGCGTCAGGCACTGTGGCGGCTGGTGCCAAATGAGCGGCGCGGCCACGTACTGGTTGAAGCCTCTGAAACGGTCTGGGCCAGCCTCACCGAGGAGATGAGCGATCGCGATATTCTGCGTGCTATTCAGCCGCTGGATATCGACGACCAGGTCTGGCTGGCGCGTTATCTGCCGCGTGACCTGACCGGACGCCTGCTGGCTACCGTGGAGCCTGCTCTGCGCGCCCGTATGCTCGATATGGTGCAGCTCGACCGCGATCGCGTGGGCCGGGTGATGGATTTCAATATCCTGACGGTGCGCGACGATGTCACGCTGGCAACGGTACAGCGTTTTCTGCGTAAGCGTAAAGACATGCCCGGCGGTACGGATAAGCTGTTTATCACCAATAAAGACAATCAGCTGCTGGGCGAGCTGATGCTGACGGATATCCTGCTTAACAAACCTAAAACTCTGGTAAGCGACGTCATGAACGCACGCCCGACCACCTTCCAGCTCAACGATAAGGCCGAAGACGCCGCCAGCGCCTTTGAGCGTTATAACCTGATTTCTGCCGCTGTCACTGACGCAAAAGGCAAACTGATTGGCCGCGTAACCATTGAAGACATCATCGACCTGGTGAATGCCGAAAACGAAAGCAACATCCGTAAAATGGGCGGTATCAGTCAGGAAGAGGATGTTTTCGCGCCGGTGCGTAAATCGGTGCGTAAACGCTGGGCCTGGCTGGCGATTAATCTCTGTACCGCCTTTGTTGCCTCGCGCGTCATCGGGCTGTTTGAAGGAACCATTTCACAGATCGTCGCCCTCGCTACCCTGATGCCGATTGTCGCGGGTATCGGCGGCAACACCGGTAACCAGACCATCACCATGATTGTACGGGCGCTGGCCTTGCATCAGGTTGAACCGGGTAACTTCTCGTTTCTGATTGTCCGTGAACTTGGTGTTGCGCTGATCAACGGCCTGTTCTGGGGTGGTATTATGGGCGGCATTACCTGGCTGATGTATGACAATATGGCACTGGGCGGCGTCATGATGCTGGCCATGGCGCTGAACCTGCTACTGGCCGCGCTGATGGGGGTGCTGGTGCCGCTGGTAATGACCAAAATGAAGCGCGATCCGGCAGTCGGCTCCAGCGTGTTGATCACCGCCCTTACCGATACCGGCGGCTTCTTTATCTTCCTGGGACTGGCAACGATCTTCCTGCTGCCGCACTGATCAGGTGTGAAGGCCGTAACGTTGCAGCGATCCATTAAGATTACGCTGGCGCGTCACCTGCGCCAGCTCACGGGTAGCCGCAGGCAGCGTATAATTGCCGCGCTGGCTCAGCCACTCCAGTACATCCGACAGGTGCCAGATGGCGGTTTTACCGTCATGCACCGGCAGGGGAAACGGCGGGCGATGGCTAAGCATCAGTTTGCGCATATTCTGACGCGTCATGCCGATGATCTCCGCCACATCTGTCAGGCCCACAAAATCGGGTGCCGCTTCCACCAGTGTGGCACCCGGTATTGCGCGCAGTACATCCTCTTCCGCCTGCTTTAATACGTCCGTTGCAGAGTCAGACTCCCGGGTGAACTCAAATGCTATTCGCCCTGGCATCCCCAGGCCGATCAGCGCATCATCACAGCCTGCTGCTGCCAGCGTTTCCAGCATCTCATCCACCGGCGCATGCCCGTCCGGCAGGCTGAACCGTAATGTAAAAGAATATTCCATATGCCTCTCCTTGTGCTGTGTCAGGACTTCAGATACTGACAGTTATCGACCACGCGCCGCAGCGCACGGGCATGGTGATGAACGTTTTTTGGTGTGCTCCAGATACAGGTCAGACAGAACTCCCCGCATCGGCACATCAACAGATTTTTCGGGCAGTACATTTTGCCCCAGGCATGATGGCCTCCAGTAACCACCAGCCAGCCGTGGGATTCGGCGTAACGTAACGCCATCTCAATCTCTTTACTGGGATGCCGCTTCCTTGCCATATGTGCCCCTATGCTGACGCCGAATGAGCGAGTTGTCAACTGACAACTCAACGAATGTTTCTTAATGCGGTTCAGCATGCGGAGACTTTTTCTCGCAGTAAAACAGTCAGGGTATAAACTGGAAAACGTCACTCAAAAAACGATCGGCAGCAGTAACGATAATTAATGGAGGCAATATGTTTAAAGCAGAGGATTTTGTTCAGTCGAAAACCGGCGGCCCTAAAATGCAGGTGCTGCGCGTGGAAGGCGACACACTGTGGTGCGCGCGCGTTGATGATGCGGCGAAGAAAGAGATTGAAGTGAAGGCAGAGAGCGTCAACCTCTATCACGAAGAGGGTGACTTTGGCGTGTGCTGAGGCAAAACGGCCCCTGATGGGGCCATATTGTCAGGGCTTGTCCTGCTGAAGATTGTCGTTGCCGAGACCGCCAACAAACGGCAACCGCAGCCGGAACGGCGAAAAATCGAGTCCCATGTTCAGACCCAGCAGGTTCATTTCAAATCCCTCTTCTGCACCCAGTGTCACGCCCGCCACGCCCAGAATCGACACCTGCACACCGCGCCCGGATGGCGGCAGCCCGACAGGACGCCACAGTGGCCGGTAATCTTTGCCCAGCGCATTGGCGGGGAGATCAAGCCTCAGGGCGGGCACTTCTCGGCCAATGTGCGCCAGGAAGGTGTTGCTGTTCGGTCCTGGCCAGGCACGGTAGGTTGTCGGCCACGGATACGATTTAATGGCGGCTTCTATCTGCGGGATCATCGCTTCGGCTTCCGGTCCGCGATGTTCCACCAGCAGCCGCGGTTTTGCGCCATACCAGTAGCCATCCGGCAGGTTGGTGTTACGGCGAACTTTATCGCCACTGCCCCAGCTAATCACTTCATAACGCGTGTAGCGCGTTTCACCCGCACGTTTAAAAATGATCCAGGGATGCACCGCCACCCGCCCTTTCCAGCCATAGGTCGGCGCAGCATAGACCTGGACGATAGCCAGGCTATATAACGCGCGCGGATCGGGCGCTATGCCAGCCGAATCGCGCCGGGCGGTCGCCCAGCCGCCTGGCTGTGCGGTTTCGCCGTGACGCGTTGCCTGCGCGATGCTGGCTCCGAGTGATAACAGCAGTACGGCAACAAAAAACAGGCTGAACACTTTCAGTGAGAGCATGACAACATTCCTGGTGACGTAAAAATCACGAAACGCCTGATCAGCGGGCGGTTTCAGTAAGCGGTGGCGTTGGGATAAATCGGTGAAAGCGGGACACAGCTGACGTGTAGTGCAGCTTTGACTGCATGGAGAATAGCGTAATTTCCGGCAAAGTGAACAGAAAACCGCCAGATGGTAACCCGGATGTGGTGAAAGGTTAAAGCGGGGAATCTGCGTGTGGTTCAGGCAATAAAAAACCCGCTGGAAGCGGGCTTTTTAAGCATCAGCGTTTAATCGGCTGAGGCCGGTTTATTCCCACTCGATCGTCGCCGGTGGCTTACCGCTGATGTCATACACCACGCGGGAAATGCCGTCGACTTCATTGATGATGCGGTTAGAGACGCGGCCCAGGAAATCATACGGCAGGTGCGCCCAGTGTGCAGTCATAAAGTCGATGGTTTCTACCGCGCGCAGTGAGACAACCCAGTCATACTTACGGCCATCACCCATCACGCCGACCGAACGAACCGGCAGGAAGACGGTGAACGCCTGACTGACTTTGTTGTAGAGATCCGCTTTGTGCAGCTCTTCGATGAAAATAGCATCGGCACGACGCAGCAGGTCGCAATACTCTTTCTTCACTTCGCCCAGCACGCGCACGCCCAGACCCGGACCCGGGAACGGATGGCGATACAGCATGTCGTACGGCAGGCCCAGCTCCAGACCAATCTTGCGCACTTCGTCTTTGAACAGCTCTTTCAGCGGTTCAACCAGGCCCATCTTCATCTCTTTCGGCAGGCCACCGACGTTGTGGTGCGATTTGATGACGTGTGCTTTACCGGTGGCAGAGGCCGCCGACTCAATCACGTCCGGATAGATAGTGCCCTGCGCCAGCCACTTCACATCCTGCAGCTTAAGTGCTTCTTCGTCGAACACTTCTACAAAGACGCGACCAATGGTTTTACGCTTGGCTTCAGGCTCATCAATACCCGCCAGCGCGTCCAGGAAACGCATCTCAGCCGGTACATGAATGATGTTGAGACCGAAGTGGTCACCAAACATATCCATCACCTGCTGTGCTTCATTCAGACGCAGCAAACCGTTATCCACGAATACGCAGGTAAGACGATCACCAATAGCGCGATGCAGCAGCATTGCGGTCACAGAGGAGTCCACGCCGCCTGACAGGCCGAGGATCACTTTATCGTTACCCACCTGCTCACGCAGGCGCTCAACGGCATCTTCGATAATTTTGGCTGGCGTCCACAGGGCCTCACATTCACAGATGTCAATAATGAAGCGCTCAAGCATCCGCAAACCCTGGCGGGTGTGGGTCACTTCCGGGTGGAATTGCACGCCGTAGAAACGCTTCTCTTCGTTGGCCATGATGGCAAACGGACAGGTTTCGGTGCTGGCAACGGTCACGAAGTCAGCCGGAATTGACGTAACTTTGTCGCCGTGGCTCATCCAGACATCCAGCAGCGGTTTACCGGCGGCGCTGATCGCATCTTCGATGTCACGAACCAGTGCGCTTGGCATGGTGACTTCGACCTGCGCATACCCGAACTCGCGCTCGTTTGAGCCAGCAACGGTGCCGCCCAACTGCATCGCCATGGTCTGCATACCGTAGCAGACACCCAGCACCGGCACGCCCGCGCTGAAGACATATTCTGGTGCACGCGGACTGTTCAGTTCGGTGGTACTCTCCGGGCCGCCGGAAAGGATGATGCCGCTTGGGTTGAACTGGCGGATCTGCTCTTCGGTGACATCCCATGCCCAGAGTTCACAGTAAACGCCGAGTTCGCGTACGCGGCGGGCAACCAGCTGAGTATATTGAGAGCCGAAATCGAGAATCAGAATGCGGTGCTTATGGATATTTTCCGTCGTCATTGAGGGGTTTCCAGAACGGTGACTTGATCAATAAAAGCGCCCGGCTTAAGCCGGGCGGGAAATCGGGATTATGAACCCATGCGGTAGTTCGGTGACTCTTTGGTGATGGTCACGTCATGCACGTGGCTCTCATTGATGCCCGCGCCGCTGATGCGGACAAATTCCGCTTTGGTGCGCAGATCGTCAATGGTCGGGCAACCGGTCAGGCCCATGCACGAACGCAGGCCGCCCATCTGCTGATGTACGATCTCTTTCAGACGGCCTTTATAGGCTACACGGCCTTCGATGCCTTCCGGCACCAGTTTGTCAGCGGCGTTATCAGTCTGGAAGTAACGGTCAGAAGAGCCTTTGGACATCGCGCCCAGTGAGCCCATACCGCGATAGGATTTGAATGAACGGCCCTGATAGAGTTCGATCTCGCCCGGTGACTCTTCGGTCCCCGCCAGCATCGAACCGACCATTACACAGGAGGCACCCGCGGCGATCGCTTTGGCGATGTCACCGGAGAAACGGATACCGCCATCGGCGATAACCGGAATACCGGTGCCTTCCAGCGCGGTCACGGCATCAGAGACAGCAGTAATCTGCGGAACGCCCACGCCGGTCACGATACGGGTCGTACAGATAGAGCCAGGACCGATACCGACTTTAACAGCGCTGACGCCTGCCGCGACCAGCGCCAGAGCGCCTGCGCCGGTAGCGACGTTGCCGCCGACGATTTCAAGGTCAGGATATTTGGCACGGGTTTCACGGATACGTGACAGCACGCCTTCAGAGTGACCGTGTGAAGAGTCAATCAGCAGTACGTCAACGCCCGCAGCAACCAGCGCATCGATACGCTCTTCATTACCAGCCCCCGCGCCTACTGCCGCACCGACACGCAGACGACCCTGCGCATCTTTACAGGCGTTAGGTTTACGTTCGGCTTTCTGGAAGTCTTTAACGGTGATCATGCCCAGCAGATGGAAGCTGTCATCCACCACCAGCGCTTTCTCAACGCGCTTTTCGTGCATTTTATGCAGCACCACATCGCGCGCTTCACCCTCTTTCACCGTCACCAGACGATCTTTCGGGGTCATGACGGCAGAAACAGGCTGGGAGAGATCGGTCACAAAGCGCACGTCACGACCGGTAATGATACCGACCAGTTCGTTGTCACGGTTAACCACCGGATAGCCTGCAAAGCCGTTGCGCTCGGTCAGCGCTTTGACTTCAGCCAGTGGCGTGGTCGGCAGTACGGTCTGCGGTTCAGTGACGACGCCGCTCTCATGTTTCTTCACCTTGCGCACTTCGTCCGCCTGGCGTTCAATCGACATATTTTTATGGATGAAGCCAAGGCCGCCTTCCTGTGCCAGCGCAATTGCCAGGCCCGCTTCGGTCACGGTGTCCATGGCAGCGGAGAGCATAGGAATGTTTAAACGGATATTTTTGGTCAGCTGAGTGCTGAGATCGGCCGTATTAGGCAGGACGGTGGAGTGAGCAGGAACGAGCAGAACGTCGTCAAAAGTGAGTGCTTCTTTAGCGATTCTTAACATGGCAATACTCCACCTCGGGTGATTGAGATTAGATAAAATATTGCCGCGGCATTATACAGGCCGTAATCGATTGCCTCCACTATTATTTACGAAAAACTCTTGATCCGCACCGGCAGCCCTGTAGTATCGGTGAATTAACCTGCTGATTTGGAATTTGATCTTCGTCACATGTCGCTGCCATCCAACGCCAATATTTTTACCGTCAGCCGTCTCAATACGACAGTGCGTCAGCTGCTGGAGAAAGAGATGGGCCTGGTCTGGATCAGCGCCGAAATCTCCAACTTTAGTCAGCCGGCTTCCGGTCACTGGTACTTCACGCTGAAAGATGATGGCGCTCAGGTTCGCTGTGCCATGTTCCGCAACAGCAATCGTCGCGTCACTTTTCGTCCACAGCACGGGCAGCAGGTGCTGGTGCGCGCCAGTATCACTCTCTACGAACCTCGTGGCGACTATCAGCTGATTGTCGAGAGTATGCATCCGGCGGGCGAAGGGCTGTTGCAGCAGCAGTTTGAACTGCTGAAGGCAAAACTGTCGACCGAAGGACTGTTCGATCCGCAGCATAAGCAACCGCTGCCCGAACCGGCGCGTCAGGTCGGGGTTATTACCTCCTCCACCGGCGCGGCGCTGCATGATGTGTTACGTGTGCTGCATCGCCGTGACCCCTCCCTGCCTGTGGTCATCTACCCTACCGTCGTGCAGGGTGTCGATGCGCCTGCGGCTATCGTCCGGGCGATTGAAATTGCCAACCTGCGCAATGAATGCGATGTGTTAATTGTCGGGCGCGGCGGCGGTTCGCTGGAAGATTTATGGAGCTTTAACGACGAACGCGTGGCGCGCGCTATTTTTGCCAGCCGCATTCCTATCGTCAGCGCGGTCGGACACGAAACCGACGTCACCATTGCTGACTTCGTCGCCGATTTACGCGCCCCTACCCCTTCAGCAGCCGCAGAAATTGTCAGCCGGAACCAGCTTGAATTGCTGCGCCAGCTGCAGTCGCAGCAGCAGCGGCTGGAGATGGCGATGGATTACTATCTGGCGCGCCAGCAGCGGCTTTACAGCCGTCTTGAGCATCGCCTGCAGCAGCAGCATCCACAACTGCGTCTGGCCCGTCAGCAGACTGCCCTGTTCCGCCTGCAGCAGCGTCTGGCTGAAGCGATGGAAACCCGCCTTCGTCAGGCCACACGTCAGCAGGATCGCCTGGCGCATCGGCTCAACGCTCAACAGCCGCAGCAGCGTCTGTTCCAGGCGCAAAAACAGCTGCAAAGCTGGCACTATCGCCTGCAGCAGAGCATGGCAACGCAGCTGAGCAGTAATAAACAGCAGTTTGGTCAGCTGGTCGCACAGCTCGAAGGTGTCAGCCCGCTGGCGACGCTGGCGCGTGGTTTTAGCGTGACCACCGACACCGCCGGTCAGGTGGTGAAAAAAACGGCGCAGCTGCAGAGCGGCGACCTGCTGCGCACCCGTCTGGATGATGGCTGGGTCGAAAGCCAGGTCACGCAGTTACTGCCCGAGAAAAAGCGTCGCCGTAAAACCGCTTCCTGACGCTGTCCGCCAGCCCCAATTCTCTATTTACAAATGGCCTCATTAACCAGGACTACCCGGCATGACCGGCTGTGTTTATGGCTAATTTTTGCTGCCAGGCATTCTCATATAACCCGTCAGATGGGTTGTCTGAAAAATAAGCGCCGTCGCAAATCTGCTCCCTGACACTGACTTTGCGCGCCACCTCACATTTTTCCATTTACCGCTGGCCTTACTCATGAGGTCTAACCAGCCAGACGGGTCTATACTTTTGGCTCATTCCTTTTTGCCAAGGAGTCTCACATGGCTTACTGCGTTATTCCTCCCTATATCCTTCGTAAAATCATTGCCCACGGTTCCGGTCACCAGCAGGCGCAGGCGCGTCGCACCCTGACACACGTTCAGCACCTGATGGCAGAACACTGGCAAAAACCGACCGGCGTGAAAACGGCGGCGGGCGGTCACGTTGACCGCGAAATTTATGATGCCCAGAGCCAGGAAACCCTGCCGGGTAAGCTGGTTCGTCAGGAAGGCCAGCCAGGTAATGATGACGTCGCGGCAGAAGAAGCCTGGGACTACCTTGGCGTCACCTATGATTTCTTCTGGCAGGCGTATCAGCGTAATTCGCTGGATGGTCAGGGCCTGAAGTTGCTGGGTACCGTTCACTACGGTGAGAAATACCAGAACGCCTTCTGGAACGGCCAACAGATGGTATTTGGCGATGGTGACGGCGAAATTTTTAATCGCTTCACCATTGCGATTGACGTTGTGGCGCATGAACTGGCGCATGGCGTCACGGAAAACGAAGCCGGATTGATCTACTTTGAGCAGGCGGGCGCACTGAATGAGTCCCTGTCTGACGTCTTTGGCTCGCTGGTCAAACAGTACAGTAAGAAACAGCGCGCCGAAGAGGCGGACTGGATTATCGGTGAAGGCCTGCTGGCAAGCGGCATCAATGGGCGCGGTTTACGTTCAATGTCTGAACCCGGCACCGCCTACGATGACCCGATGCTCGATAAAGATCCGCAACCGGCGCACATGGATAACTATGTGAAAACCCGTGAAGATAATGGCGGGGTTCACATCAACTCCGGCATTCCAAACCGGGCATTTTATCTGGCGGCTACCGCGCTGGGCGGTCATGCATGGGAGCAGGCAGGCTATGCCTGGTATGACACCGTGTGTGACGACGAACTGCCACAGGATGCAGATTTTAAAACCTTTGCCCGCTTCACCATTAAACATGGCGAAAAGCGGTTTAACCCGTCAGTTAGCAGCGCCATTGAACAGGCGTGGAAGGAGGTTGGCGTGCTATGAGTGACCTGCCCGAACTCACCGATGATGCCACCATTGTCGTCGCGCGTGAAGGCGGCATGGCCTTTATTCCGGGGCTGCGTGCCGAACGTCGTTTTATGCTGGGCGAGCTGCCGCCCCCAGAAAAACAGCGCGTCTGCCATGTGCTTGAGCAGGCGATGCCGCTGGGCGAACCCGAGGAGAAAGCCGCGCAGGTAGGCAGTGGCGACCAGCGTTATTTTCGCATCCAGATTCAGTATGCCACCCGCCGTGAGGCGGGCACCATTGTGCTGCTGATCCCGGAACAGGTGGCCCCGCCTGAGCTAAAGGCGCTGTGGCACGACGGAAAATAAGCAAAAAAGGGCCGACAATGTCGACCCGGAGACAGCTGATAATCTGATGTGAATCTGGCAGCAACGAATGAGCCTTTAGCGAAGGTAACACAGTCAGAAGAGGAAAGCGTCCCGCGCCTGGGACGGCGCGGGCCGAGCCGTCATGGATGACGATTTTGCGACTTTCCGATCTGACCGTGTTTCCTGAGCATGCACGCTCTTACAGCGAACCGGCCAGTCCTTTTCAAAAAAAAGGGCCGACAATGTCGGCCCTTTTCCTTATGCATGGTTACTTGCTGTCTGGCAGCGCGTAAGCAATCACGTAATCACCACGGTCCGGTGACTGACGTGCGCCACCTGCTGAGATGAGGATGTACTGCTTACCATCTTTCGGTGAAACGTAGCTCATCGGGCCGCCCTGACTGCCGACCGGCAGGCGTGCTTTCCACACCTCTTTACCGGTTGAAGAGTCAAAGGCGCGCAGATAGTAATCCTGCGTACCGGCGATGAACACCAGGCCACCCTGTGTTGCCAGCGTACCGCCCAGCGTTGGCATACCAACCGGCATTTTCACACGCATTTTGATGCCAAACGGACCGGTATCCTGCACGGTGCCGACCGGCACCTGCCAGACGATTTTCTGGGTTTTCAGGTCAATTGCCGACAGCGTACCAAATGGCGGCTTCTGACAAGGAATGCCCAGCGGCGACATAAAGCGGTTTTTATTCACAGCATATGGCGTGCCTTTCAGCGGTACCGCCCCCATACCGGTATTGATCGCTTCGCCGCCATTGCTGCCACGGGCAATGTTGTTGGTGTCAGCCGGGATCATCTGAACCCACAGGCCCAGACGCATGTCATTGACGAACAGCAGATGGTTGTTCGGATCGATCGACATGCTGCCCCAGTTCATCCCGCCCAGCGAACCCGGGAAGCTCAGCGACTTGTCAGTGTCCGGCACGGTGAACAGGCCGTCGTAGCGCATCGATTTGAAGGCAATACGGCAGGCCAGCTGATCGAACGGCGTTGCACCCCACATGTCAGACTCTTTCAGCGTCTGGTTGCCAATCTGCGGCATACCGGTCGAGTGTGGCTGTGTTTTCGTGTACTGCTCGTTCGGGATATGACCCTGCGGCATCGGCAGTTCTTCGACTTTGGTCAGCGGCTTGCCGGTCATACGGTCAAGCACGAAGATCATGCCGGTTTTACCACCAATCACCACCGCTGGCGTGGTGCTGCCATCTTTCTGCGGGAAGTCGATCAGGCTTGGCTGCATCGGCAGGTCGAAGTCCCACAGATCGTTATGTACGGTCTGATAGACCCACTTCTCTTTACCGGTGGTGGCATCCAGCGCCAGCACTGAAGCACCATATTTGTGATCCAGTTCGGTACGGTTCGCGCCCCAAAGGTCAACCGATGAACTGCCCATCGGAATGAATACGGTGTTCATTGCCGGATCGTACGACATCGGTGCCCAGGAGTTCGGCGTACTGCGGGTGTAATCTTTACCCGGCATCAGAATTGCATTTGGATCAACATTGCCTGGGTCAAACGCCCAGCGCATTTTACCGGTGATAACGTCAAAGCCACGCAGCACGCCGCCTGGCATATCAGTCTGCACGTTATCTGCGACACGACCACCCACCACGACGGTGGTGCCTGCCAGCGTTGGCGCTGACGTCAGCTGATACTGTGGATCCGGTGCCTGGCCCAGTCCCGCTTTAAGATCAACGATGCCGTGATCGCCAAAGTTTTCACAGAACTCGCCGTTGTCAGCGTTGATCGCAATCAGACGTGCGTCGATGGTGTTCATCAAAATACGACGCTGACAGGTGTCACCGGCTGGCAGCACAGCGGCAGGTACAGGTGAAGAGCCCGGCTTATCCGGCTGTTGCAGTGGTTTAGTTGCGTCAAAGTAAGCCAGACCACGGCAGCGCGGCCAGACTTCTGCTTTGGCATTGATTTCACGTTTCCAGATCTGCTTACCGCTGTTAGCCTCAACCGCAATAACGTTGTTGTGTGGCGTACAGAGGTAAAGGGTGTTGCCAATCTGCAACGGCGTCTGCTGATCTTCTGCACCGTTACCGGTCGGGCTGACAGGCGTATCACCGGTGTGGAAGGTCCAGGCAACTTTCAAATCCTTCACGTTATCGCGGGTAATCTGGTCCAGCGCCACAAAGCGGCTGCCCTGCGGAGTGTTACCGTAGTTATCCCAGTCTTTCTGCTGTCTGGCTTTATCAACCGGGACCAGCGGCAACTCTTCACCGGTGCCGGCAACGGTAGGATGGGGCTGGAACATCTGTACCAGCGTAATCACCATGCCTGCCGCCAGCAGCGCAGAGAAGGCGTAAGAGGGTTTTGCCAGTGAGTGCTTACCTTCGTGCTTACGCAGTGAAGGCCAGATCAGGAAAGCCAGCAGCATCAGTCCGGCAGGCAACATCAGGCGCGAGACCAGCGGCCAGAACTCCAGACCCGCATCGAACAGCGACCAGATCAGGGTGCCGACAAAGACCATCAGGAACAGAATCACTGCCGATGATTTGCGACGGAAGAATTGAATTGCGGAGAGTACAGTGACGATACCCGCAATTAAAAAGTACCCGCTGCCGCCAAGGGCTACCAGTTTACCGCCGCCAATGGCAAAAAACAGACCGGTAGCAAGCAGAACCAGTCCGAGCAGCACGGATGCGATTCCCAGCCCCTTTCCGGAGCGGGAGGATGTTTCAGCCATAACACTTACTCTCCTGAATAAACAGAGCATCCGGACTGATGCCGTCCGGACTCTGGCGCGTTATGCACATCCGCGCAGAGCATTGCTCTGTTTCAAATCGAATATAAACAGACCCGCGTCCGTGAGAATCTGTGGGCCGGAAGAGCACGGATGTGGCTGACCCCTCCCACGACGCGGCAGGATTGTACCACCTGGTACATTACAGAGTGAACCTGTACAACGCATTTGTTACGGCGCAATAGCATTTTTGCTACAAAAAGGGCCAGGGATCGCGCTGCGTTATCTGACATTTTAAGGGTAGCTGAAAGCGGGGTCAGTGACCGGTTGGCTGGAAAAGTGCGCGCTTGCGGGAAATCAGACCATGTCCGTTACGGCAAAAATAGTCCACTGCGCCGCAGGCTTTCAGCACTTCAAGTGGCTGGTGACAATCAGGACAGCAGGGATGCGCTGGGTAATGTGCTCCGCAGGCTGTGCAGATAAATTCACCGTCGCTGAGCGACAGCGGTTGCTGACATTTTTCACAAAGTACACGCATTATGTTCTCTCCCCTGCGTTATTCAGCGCAAAAAAAAGAGGGCCAGATGGCCCTCATTTTATTAACGCTTATTCTTTTTCATATGCGCCATCAGACGCTTACGTTTACGCTGCTGCGTTGGTGTCAGCAGGTTACGTTTGCCTTCATAAGGGTTATCACCCTCTTTGAACTGAATGCGAATTGGCGTTCCCATCACGTTAAGTGATTTACGGAAATAGTTCATCAGGTAGCGTTTATAAGAATCAGGCAGATCCTTAACCTGGTTACCGTGAATCACCACGATAGGCGGGTTATAGCCACCAGCATGCGCGTATTTAAGCTTAACGCGACGACCGCGTACCAGCGGCGGCTGGTGATCGTCTGCCGCCATGTTCATGATGCGGGTCAGCAGCGAGGTGTTTACGCGTCGGGTCGAACAGTCATAGGCTTCCGTGATCGACTCAAACAGATTACCTACGCCGCTCCCGTGCAGCGCAGAGATAAAGTGAATGCGGGCAAAATCGATAAAGCCCAGACGGAAATCCAGCGTCTCTTTCACTTCATCACGCACTTCCTGCGACAGGCCATCCCATTTGTTGACTACAATCACCAGCGAGCGACCACTGTTAAGAATGAAGCCCAGCAGCGAGAGATCCTGATCGGAAATACCGGCATGGGCATCAATCACCAGCATTACGACGTTGGCATCTTCAATCGCCTGCAGCGTCTTGATTACCGAGAATTTCTCAACGGTGTCAGAGATTTTGGCACGCTTGCGCACGCCTGCGGTGTCGATCAGAACGTATTCACGTCCATCACGCTCCATCGGAATATAGATGCTGTCACGGGTCGTGCCCGGCATGTCGTAGACCACCACGCGATCTTCGCCGAGGATTCGGTTAGTAAGCGTTGACTTACCTACGTTAGGACGGCCAACGATCGCCAGTTTGATTGGTAAGCCTGTCGGGTCGAAGTTTTCTTCTTCCTCTGCAGCTTCCTGCTCAGCAATCTCGTCAGCTTCAAGGGCAGCCCAGTAAGCCTGGTTCTCTTCTTCTTCAGTAAGCTCAACCGCCTCAACCTCTTCCATCCACGGCAGCAGTGCCTCTTCTATCAGGCTGGTCACACCACGACCATGTGAGGCTGCAATGGCATGAATCTCGCCCAGGCCCAGTGAATAGAAGTCGACGACCGCTTGATCCGGATCGAGTCCGTCAGTTTTGTTCGCCACCAGGAAGGTAGCTTTCTGACGGGAACGAAGATGCTTAGCAATTTGCTGATCGGCGGCCATCATGCCCGCACGCGCATCAACCATAAACAGCACAATATCGGCTTCTTCGATAGCCAGCAGTGACTGTTCGGCCATCCGCGTTTCAACACCTTCTTCGGTGCCGTCGATACCACCAGTATCAATAACAATAAATTCGCGCCCTTCCACTTCGGCGCGACCATATTTGCGATCGCGAGTCAGTCCAGGAAAATCCGCTACCAGCGCATCACGTGTGCGGGTTAAGCGGTTAAATAGCGTAGATTTTCCCACATTGGGACGCCCAACCAGCGCGACCACAGGTACCATAACAAAATGCCTCAATAAATAATTAATCGCCCGAATGGCGTGATTATAACGGCTCTGGCCATTAAGTTCAGGCTTAAGGCGCAAAGAATACCATGCCTGACTAAAAACGAAACGGCCCCTGATTAAACCAGGAGCCGTCGGAACGGAGGATTTCACCTGCCAGACGTTGACCCGTTAACGGGTAATTGCATAAACCTCGCCGTCTTTCGACTGGATCAGCAGCTTATCGCTGGCGACCACTGGCTCGGTCTGGAAGCCTGAGCTATCCAGTTTCTGCTGTGCAACAAAACGACCATCAGTGGTGTTCAGCCAGTGCAGATAACCTTCGCTGTCGCCGACCACCAGGTAGCCGTTGTAGAGCACCGGAGAAGTCAGGTTGCGATGCAGCAGATCGCTTTGACGCCAGATGGCAACACCGCCGTCAGCGTTCAGCGCAATCACGCGGTCATCCTGATCGACCAGATAGATGCGACCAGCATCGACAATCAGATCTTTCACACCGCCAATTTCACGTTTCCACAAAATCTGGCCGGAGCGCAGATCCAGCGCCGACAGGTTACCGTTGTAAGCAAGTGCATACACTACGCCATTCACGATAACCGGTGTGGTATCGACGTCGTTAAGACGGTCAATCTCAGTGGCACCACTAACCTGAGAAATACGCTGCTGCCAGATCAGCTGTCCCTGGTTCATCACCACAGCACTGACGCGACCGTTGTCACCACCGACAATTGCGCCACCAAAAGCGACAGCAGGTGCAGATTCACCGCGCAGAGACAACGCAGGCATATCCAGGTTGACGCTCCACTTCACCGCACCGCTGCTCTGATCCAGTCCCTGCAGCATGCCGTTACTGGTATGCACCAGTACCAGACCATCGCTGACGACAGGACGAGACAGTGCTTCACCCGCGACGCTGGTCTGCCAGGCCAGGCTGCCATCGCTGCTGTTCAGGGCATAAACCTTGCCGCGCTCGCTGCCAACGTAAACCCGATCGCCATCAGCGGTCAGACCGCCTGATAACAGCGCTGAGCGGTTTTTCGAGAAGAAGCCGGTTCTCTCAGAGAGATCGACTTTCCATTTTTCTTTACCGTCTGCGGCATCCAGCGCTTTGACAATACCAAAACGATCGGCTGCAAAAACGGTGTTGTCCTGCCAGGCAGGATGCAGATTTGAGTAGAAGTCACCGACGCCATCGCCTACCGAGGTGTTCCACACTTTCTGTGGCGTGAACTGACTTTCCACCTTCGGCAACGGGGCCATTTTTACTACATCTTCTTCGCCGCTAAACAGCGAACAACCGCTGAGCAAAGTGACTGAAATCAGTCCCGGCAGCAGGTATTTACGTAATTCCATGCGCTCTCTCTTGACTGGCTTAGCTTAAGTTATTCATCTTCATCTGCATCATTTGCTTCAATGCCGGAGAGGCGTCAGATTCGACTCCTTTACGCCAGGCATCGCGCGCGCCCTGCTTGTCACCTTTAGTCAGCAGCGCTTCGCCGCGAATATCGGCCACAATGGCTGTCCAGCCATCACCCTTCACACCGTCAAGGGTTTTAAGCGCCGCATCCGCTTGATTCTGTTGCAGTTGAATGCGTGCCAGGCGCAGGTTAATCACCGCCTGCAGATTGGCATCTTTGGTATCTTTCAGTCCGTTTTGCAGCAGCGTTGCGGCCTTATCAAGCTGACCGGCGTCAACATACTGCTTCGCCAGATCCATCGCAGCCAGCGCACCATAAGTATTGCTGTTTTCACTGGCAAAACGGTTAACCGCTTCCAGCGTTTCCGGTTTACCCGCCTGCATGGCGGTGGTGAGCTGCTGATACTGCGCGGACACGGATTTCGCCGTATCATCCTGATGACTGCTCCAGTAACGCCAGCCACCCAGCGCAGCAATGCCGATGACTACGCCAATGGCTAACGCTTTGCCATTACTGGCAAAAAAGTTGCGCAGCGCGTCGGTCTGCTCGTTCTCATTGCTATACACTTCCACGCAATCCCTCTCCTTTCTATGGTTGGTGCTGTGTCACGCTTACTGTAACAGGGTGCGCAATACAGCAGCAGCCTCTGCCTGATCCAGCGTTTGCTGCTCGCCACGGCGCAGATCTTTAATCACGACCTGACCGGCTTTAACTTCATCTTCGCCTAACACCAGGGCAACGCGCGCGCCCCACTTGTCAGCACGGGCAAATTGCTTCTTAAAGTTGCCGCCGCCAAAGTTAGTCATCAGCCTCAGTTCCGGCGCTTCATCACGCAATTTCTCAGCCAGTTGCATCGCAGCAGACTGCACGCCCTGACCTGAAGCGATAACATAGACATCCACATTGCTCGTCGGTTCAAATTCAGGATTAACCGCCTGAACCAGCAGCACCAGACGCTCCATGCCCATGGCGAAACCCACGGCAGGTGTGGCACGACCACCAAGCTGCTCAACCAGACCATCATAGCGACCACCGCCACACACCGTGCCCTGTGAACCCAGGCTATCGGTAACCCACTCAATCACAGTGCGGTTGTAGTAATCCAGGCCGCGTACCAGACGCTGATTGACGGTGTAGCTGATGCCAGCGTCATCCAGCAGCGCACACAGGCCGCTGAAATGCTCGCGAGATTCGTCATCCAGATAGTCGCCAAGCTGTGGCGCATCATTCAGCAGTTGCTGAACATCGGGATTTTTGCTGTCGAGAACGCGCATCGGGTTGCTGTACATGCGGCGTTTGCAATCCTCGTCCAGCACGTCTTTGTGCTGCTCAAGGAAGGCGACCAGGGCGTCACGATAATGCGCGCGCGCCTCCAGTGAACCGATAGAGTTAAGTTCCAGCCGCACGTGCTCAGAGATACCCAGGGCTTTCCACCAGCGGGCATTCAGCATGATCAGTTCAGCATCAATATCCGGTCCCTGCAGACCAAACACTTCCACGCCAATCTGATAGAACTGACGATAGCGGCCTTTCTGCGGACGCTCATAGCGGAACATGGGTCCCATGTACCACAGGCGCTGTTCCTGGTTGTAGAGTAAACCGTGTTCGATACCGGCACGTACGCAGCCCGCCGTGCCTTCCGGACGCAGCGTCAGGCTTTCACCATTGCGGTCATCAAAGGTATACATCTCTTTTTCAACCACATCGGTGACTTCACCGATGGCGCGTTTAAACAGTGGGGTTTGCTCTACCAGCGGTAAGCGAATTTCGCTGTAACCGTAGCTCGCCAGCGTCTGCTTGAGAACGCCTTCAATCCGTTGCCAGAGGGCAGTATCCGCAGGCAGGTAGTCGTTCATCCCGCGAATTGCCTGAATATTCTTCGCCACGTTAAAATCTCTTAATGCAAAAAAACCTGTCCGGCATCATACCTTATGAGGATGAAACCGCACAGGTTCAGTCAAAAAAGTCACGTACGCAGGCCGCGCACGCCATTATTTTTCCAGATGCTGCACATCAATACGGCGGCTGGCATCCAGCATCGACGCTTTGGCACGAATGCGCGCTTCCAGCTGATCGATCATGTCATTGTTGTCGAGACGATCGCGCTGACGCACACCATCTTCGTAGAAACCACTCTTCTTGCTGCCGCCAGTCACGCCCAGCGTAGAGAGGGTCGCTTCGCCCGGTCCGTTAACCACACAGCCGATAATGGAGACGTCCATCGGCGTGATCAGATCTTCCAGACGCTGCTCCAGCGCGTTGACCGTACCGATGACGTCAAATTCCTGACGTGAGCAGGTCGGACAGGCGATGAAGTTGATACCACGAGAACGAATGCGCAATGACTTCAGGATATCAAAACCGACTTTGACTTCTTCAACCGGATCGGCCGCCAGTGAGATGCGCAACGTATCGCCGATCCCTTCTGACAGCAGCAGCCCCAGGCCAATCGCCGATTTCACTGCGCCCGCACGCGCGCCACCCGCTTCAGTGATGCCGAGATGCAGAGGCTGTTCGATCTGTTTCGCCAGCAGGCGATAAGATTCAACCGCGAGGAAGACGTCAGACGCTTTTACGCTGACTTTGAATTGGTCGAAGTTAAGACGGTCGAGATGATCGACATGGCGCATAGCGGATTCCAGCAGCGCCTGTGGCGTCGGCTCGCCATACTTTTCCTGCAGATCTTTTTCCAGCGAACCGGCATTCACGCCAATTCGAATCGGAATATTGTTGTCGCGTGCGCAGTCGACCACCATACGGATGCGCTCATTGTTCCCGATGTTACCGGGATTGATGCGCAGGCAGTCGACGCCATATTCGGCGACTTTCAGGGCGATGCGGTAGTCAAAATGAATATCTGCAACCAGCGGGACGTTCACCTGCTGTTTGATCAGCCTGAACGCTTCTGCGGCATCCATGGTCGGCACCGAGACACGAACGATGTCGACACCGACGCGTTCAAGGGCTTTGATCTGATTTACCGTCGCTTCCACATCAGTGGTGCGGGTGTTGGTCATCGACTGTACGGCGATTGGCGCGCCGTCACCGACCGGCACCTTGCCGACGTAAATGCGTTTGGATTTACGGCGGATAATGGGTGCTTCGTTATGCATATTTCTTCTCCACAATTGCCCGGTACGCGATACGCTGTTATTGCGCACCCAACGTCAGGCGAGCAACCTGGTTATTACGGATAAAACGACTTAAATCAACGGGCTGATTCTGATATTGCACCTGAACCGCGGAAGGCGCGCCAATTTTCAGACGATACGGAGGCGTTCCTGCGAGGCTGAGTTTACCACCACTGCGCTGAATACCGCTGAACAGTTTTTTGCCGGTCGCATCACTCACTTCCAGCCAGCAGTCGGCGTTAAAGGTCATGACCACTGCGTTAGGATCAGCAGCCGGTTCACTGACCGCGGCTGCGCCTACTGGCATCTGAGGTGATGTGCTGGTGCTGGTACCGGACTGGGTGGCTGCAGGCGCAGCCGCCGTGTTGTCTACAGGTGCCTGACTCGGCGACACCACCGCATTACTGTTGGTATCCTGCTGGGCGGCAGTCGCGCCATTGCTGGCGCTGGCGGCCGGAGCCGCACTCGCTGGCGTGCTGGCCGCACTGTTATCACTGGTCGTGGTGTTACTTTCGTCAGGCGCAGCAGGTGCCGCGCTGTCACCGCTGGTCTCGCCCAGCGGAATCGACTGGCCGCTATCACCGCTGCTGCCGTTCTGATCGGTCATCGGCACCAGATCGTCCTGCGACGCTTTATGATTCTGCCACCACCAGGCGCCGGTCAGTCCCACCACCACAAACACCACCAGCCAGGTGAAAATCATCAGCCAGCCGTCGCGTTTCTTGCGGCGCTTGCCCAGTGAGAAACTTTGCATCGGTTCGATTTTTGCAGCCCGAACCGGTGTCTGTTTCGCCATCATCGGCAGCAGTTCCTCTTCAGGAATGTGCACCAGACGCGCGTAAGAGCGAATGTAGCCGCGCAGGAACGTAGAGGCTAAATCGGCAGGCGATTTGTCTTCCTCAATGTCACGCACGGTGGTGAGTTTCAGGCACAGGCGCTCAGCGACGTTCTGCTGTGTCAGCCCCATCTGCTCACGGGCCAGACGCAGGCGTTCACCTGTTGAATGTAATGCAGAGTTTTCTTGAGTGGCTTCAGTATTCATTAGCTAAATAACGCTGGTACTGTATCGATTGCGGAAAACGTCGCGCTAACTGGTCGCCATAACGTGAAACGTCAGCGGCATTTCCCTGTAGCGCGGCGAAACGTAAGTGTAACGCCAGACTTCGTGCCGTTTCGGGCAGCTGTTGCTGGTAAACGTCGAGCAAAACCTGCACCTTTGCCAGCTGGTTATCCGTCATCAGCTTTTCAGCTTCCGACAGCAGCGAATCCGCTTTGCGTCTGTCGGCCTCAAGGGCCTGGCGTAACGCCCTGCGGGCAGCGTCAACATCGCCCGCCTGCAGATAACAAAACCCTGCCAGTTCACGCGCGTCATTGCGTGCATCAAACTGAGGTGCAGCGCCTGCCCGACTAAACTGTTGATGCGCTTCGTCATACTGCCTTAAAGCGCAGAGAAACGCACCGTAATTGTTAGCAACAAAACCATTATCCGGGGCCTGCTGCTGTGCCAGTATAAACCGTGCCTGCGCCGCTGTCTGATTACCCTGCCGCTGCGCCAGCCGTGCCAGTGCAAGCGAGACCCGGTAGTGCCTGGGCGCGGCGGCCTGTGCACGCAGAAAGTTTCGCTCAGCTGCGGCATAGTCTCCCCCGGCCAGGTAGTGCATCCCTAACTGCAGACGTACCTCTTCAGCGCCGGGATCGTACGGCTGGCTGACACACCCGCTTACAACAAACAGCGCCAGTAAAACTGCAGGTAATCCGTTACGCATTATCATTTCCATCCGGTTGACGTTGACAGGCTGCAGCCTGCCACGCGTCATCACTTCAGGAAACGCACTCTGTCACTCTTCTAGAGAGCCTTCACAGATATGGCTTCACCCGCCATTTTTTTACGCAGCGTTCGCTTGGTACGGTCGATGACTTCTCCGGCTAACTGACCACAGGCGGCATCAATATCGTCGCCACGGGTTTTACGCACGATGGTGGTAAAACCATAGTCCATCAGCACCTTGGAGAAACGATCGATGCGGCTGTTTGAGCTACGGCCATACGGCGCGCCCGGGAAGGGGTTCCACGGAATCAGGTTGATTTTACACGGAGTTTCTTTCAGTAATGCAGCAAGTTCATGCGCATCGTCGGTGCTGTCGTTGACATGATCCAGCAACACGTACTCAATGGTCACACGTCCCTGATTGGCGTTGGATTTACCAATGTAGCGTTTCACCGCCGCCAGGAAGGTTTCGATATTGTACTTTTTGTTGATCGGCACGATGTCATCGCGCAGCTTATCGTTCGGTGCATGCAGGGAAATGGCCAGCGCGACGTCAATCATATCGCCCAGTTTATCCAGCGCAGGCACGACACCTGAAGTAGAGAGGGTCACGCGACGCTTCGACAGACCAAAGCCGAAGTCATCCAGCATGATCTCCATCGCCGGGACCACGTTATTGAGGTTGAGCAGCGGCTCACCCATGCCCATCATCACCACGTTGGTGATAGGACGCTGGCCGGTGATTTTCGCTGCGCCGACAATTTTCGCCGCACGCCACACCTGACCAATAATTTCTGACACCCGCAGGTTACGGTTAAAACCCTGCTGTGCGGTCGAACAGAATTTACACTCCAGCGCACACCCCACCTGTGAAGAAACACAGAGCGTAGCGCGGTCGCCTTCCGGGATATAGACCGTTTCCACCAGTTGGTCACCGACACGAATGGCCCATTTGATGGTGCCGTCGGTAGAGCGCATCTCTTCCGCCACTTCTGGCGCGCGGATCTCCGCCAGCTCCATCAGCCGGTTACGCAGCTTTTTGTTGATGTCGGTCATCTGCTCGAAATCATCGCAGCAGTAGTGATAAATCCACTTCATGACCTGATCGGCGCGGAACGGCTTTTCACCCAGCGACAGGAAGAATTCGCGCATCTGCTGACGGTTGAGATCCAGCAGGTTAATTTTCTGGCTTTTGGGGGAGACGACAATAGGGGATGCGGACGCGGACGTCACAATCTGTTCGGACATAATATTCTCTGGCCTCGTTGTTACACGTTATGGCGCTGTTCAGGGATAGGTGAAAAAATTGCGCCTTCATTAAGCGATGTCAATGAAGGCGCAATATTGTACAACATCTGCGGCCTGATAACAGACGGGAGTGACCTCCCCTACGCAGATTTTTGTAAAGCCGCTGTAACGTTTATCGCCGGGCGATTAACGGGTACGTGGGCAGATTTCGTTTTCGCCGAAGAAATAAGCGATTTCGCGGGCAGCGGATTCCGCAGAATCGGAACCGTGAGTCGCGTTTTCGGTGAAGCTGTCAGCGTAGTCAGCACGCAGTGTGCCAGCCAGTGCGTTTGCCGGGTTAGTGGCACCCATCAGGTCACGGTGACGCTGAACGGCGTTTTCACCTTCCAGCACGGAAACAACAACCGGGCCAGAGGTCATGAATTCAACCAGACCATCGAAGAATGGCTTGCCCTGGTGCTCAGCGTAAAAGCCTTCAGCCTGCTCTTTGCTCAGCTGCAGCATTTTTGCGCCAACGATTTTGAAGCCTGCGCTTTCAAAACGGTTGTAGATAGCACCAATCACATTTTTAGCGACGGCGTTTGGCTTGATGATAGAAAAAGTACGTTCGATTGCCATGATGACCTCTGTCTTGACGTTCTGAAGAAACCGGTGGCGTTCGCCCCGGTTAATAAACGGCGCAGATTATAGGGGCTGAGTCCGGCATTGCCTATCAGAGATCCCTAATTTGTTGAAAATTCTTGATCTGAGTCGAAGCGGACTCGCTTCAGTTATGATTTAGCATAAAAAACCATCATCCCCGACTGAAGGTGACCGAGACAAGCTGGCCCTCTTCATCCATTACCACCAACTGATACTCGCCCGGATGATCGAGATGCAGCGACATCTCTGCAGCTTTTTGCGTCATGAGAGGCTCACCGTTCAGGAACCACCACCGCTGCGCGCCCTGCCCTCCCTGCACCGCGACCGGGATCGTCAGCGCGCTATTGCCCGGCAGCGGCTTAACGATCTGCCCCTCAATGACGCCGGTGACGATCAGCGGTGCACTGCTGCCCTGCTGTAGCGGTGGACAGCGCGTATCAACAGGTGGCAGACGCTGCGTCCGCCGCTCCTGAGGCGGCAGCCAGGCTTCCAGCGGCAGCGGCCAGACCAGCCGTTCGTGACGGGTGGCACCGGAGCAGTCAGCGGCAACGCGCAGCCCCTGCGCATTCTGCCAGTAACTCAGGCGTAATCCGCTGAGGCTCTCCTGGCCGGGTGCCAGCAGCGTTGGCGGCAGCGTATCCGAGGCAACCCAGCTTTGCCGCCGCTGACGACAGTTTTCGTCTCCGGCGGGCAGCGGCTGACCACCAGGCCAGCAGATCGCCGCTACCGTGACCGAGGCCGGACGCGGATCGCCTGGCACGTCACGCCTGCCGAGCCGGCTCATCAGCACGCTGTTAATCTGATTCATGATCGGCACAGCAGAGGCGAAACCAAACTGACCGGCAACCGGGGTGGCATCCGGTCGCCCGACCCAGACGCCAATCAGATAGCGGGGATTGATACCCACCGACCAGGCGTCGCGATAGCCGTAGCTGGTACCGGTCTTCCAGGCCAGCGGCACCACGTCGGGTACGCTGCCATTACCGGCAGGCTGCGCTTCGCCGGCCAGGATACGCCGGATAATCCACGCCGATTCCTTTGATAACAGCGGTCGCTGCTGCAACGGTTGATTGGGCATCCAGCGCAGCTGAGCGGCATTGCCGTGACGGGCAAAGGCGCTGTAAGCCGTGACAATGTCATCCATGCGTGCCCCGGTGCCGCCGAGAATCAGCGAAAGATTCGGTTCAGCGCCAGGCGGAAAACGTAAATTCAGACCCACATTGCGCAGACGCGCCGCGACGTTTTTCGGTCCCAGCGCCTCCAGCAGCTGAACGGCGGGCAGATTCAGGGAGCGCACCAGCGCATCGCTGGCGCTGACAGGTCCGTGAAAGCCGGTGTCAAAATTGCCGGGCCGGTAATCACCAAAGCGACGCGGCACATCCTGCAGCAGCGATTCGGCATGAATCAGTCCCTCGTCCAGCGCCATGCCGTAGACAAAGGGTTTTAACACCGAACCTGGCGAGCGCACGCTGGCGATCATATCCACATGACCAAAACGGCTGTCATCGGTAAAGTCAGCCGAGCCGACATAGCCGCGAACCGCCATGTTGGTGTGATCCACCACCAGCATGGCCATTGAGGTGCGCGGCGGCAGCTGGTTTTTAACGTTCAGCGCCAGGCTCTCCAGTTCGCGCTGCAGTGAAGGATCGAGCGTAGAGACAATCTTATCGCTGCGGCTGATCGACAGCAGCCGCCGGGCCAGCAGCGGTGCCATCTGCGGCATCTGACGCGGTGGCAGCCATACCGGCTCCTGACGGATTTCCGCCACCTGTTCCGCGGACCAGATGCGGTATTCCGCCAGCCGATCCAGCACTTTATTGCGTGCGGCTTCTGCCCGCTCAGGCCAGCGATCGGGCCGCAGTCGGCTGGGTGCCTGCGGCAAAACGGCCAGCAGCGCCGCCTCGCCCGGTGTCAGCTGCGATGGGGCTTTTCCCAGCCAGCTCCAGCTTGCCGCGCCCACCCCTTCCAGCGTGCCGCCAAAGGGTGCACGATTAAGGTAGAGCGTCAGGATGTCTCGTTTGGAAAGGTGCCACTCCAGCTGCAACGCCCGCCACGCCTGAATCAGCTTGCCCCGTAACGTGCGGGGTTGCGGGTCGATAAGGCGCGCCACCTGCATAGTCAGGGTGCTGCCGCCGGAAATCACGCTCTGATGGCGCAAATCCTGCCAGGCCGCACGCAGCAGCGCCAGGGGATTGATGCCGGGGTGATACCAGAACCAGCGATCTTCGTAGGTGAGCAACGCCTGCAGATAGGCCGGTGCCACCTCCTCTGGCGTGACCGGATAGCGCCAGATACCGTTGCTGTCAGCGAAGCGCCACAGCGGCGTGCCGTCGCTGGCAACGATCACCCGCGCAGGCTGCACCTGTTTAAGCGGCAGCGGGAACAGCCGATCCAGTCCCCACGTCGCCAGCCATAACGCCAGAAAAAAAAGCGGCAGCGTGAGCCACCACTTTTTAAGGGTGCGAGGTTTTAACACGCGTCGCGTCACTTACTGAATATGCAACTGCGGCGGCGTGCTGCCGGTGGCGCGCCACTCTGGCACATACATCGACTCGACCTGGGGAGGCGGCACCAGGAAGCGACCCGGCGTGACCGTGCGCGCCAGATAGACCAGCGTTGCGGGACGATAAGTATCCACCGCCAGCGCCGCGACAAAGCGATCGTCGCGGAACTCAATGTGCTTAATGTCCGCCTGCTGCATGTCGCCCATGCTCTCCTTCAGCGCATCTGCACTGTCACCGAGGCTGGCGCTGCTGTCGGCCAGATTCTGGTTTTCCAGCTCCAGACCGGCAGGCAGCAGATCCACCACCAGCGCATCGCTGATGCTGCGCTTTGACGAAACGGTCAGACGCACCACCAGCAGTTCCCCGCTGCGCAGATTACTGAGATCGGCGGCTTTGCCATCCAGGGTGAAGTATTCACGTTTTATCCCGAGCACATTGCTCTCCGGCTGAGGCGCGGTCAGCGGATAGCCTGTTATATCCAGACGACCATACAGCGGCGCACTGCCCGGATTACGGATGGCTAAGCCCTGTAACAAGCGTTCAGCCGCCAGCCCTTTATTCAGCGGCGCATCGCCCTGCAGGGGTTCTGAACTACCCGAAAGCAGCGCCTGCCAGCTTCTGCCCTGCGCACGTTGCAGAGTGTGTGCTGCCAGATAAAGTGCGTTATTTTCCTGAGTCGAGAACCAGCGTTTGCCGTTGACCTCTTTGGACAGGGACAGCAGCAGACTGTTTTGCACATCCGGCTGCAGCTGATTTTCTGCTAACAGGGCAATCATCATCCCCTGATCGCGCACCGTGCTGCCGTAGTCGCCATACCACTCTTTGTCCGAACGCGTCAGCGTAGCTCCCTGCATGATCGCCTGCTGTGCACGCTGCCCGTCACCCATCAGCTTCAGCGCGACGCCAAGCTGCATCAGCGCCAGGCCGGAGCGGGACTTCTCACGTTGCTGATACAAGGCGCGCAGCGCACCCAGCGGGGCGCGTTGCTGACGCGCCAGCACCAGTCCGGCGTAAGCCTGTACGCTGAACTGCAGCGCGGCGTTGTTATCACCGCCGCTAATCTGCGAGGGATCCTGCAGATAACGCAGCAGTCGAGCATTAGCGCGCTCCACCACATTATCCGGCAGCGCATAACCCGCCTCGCTGGCGCGCAGCAGAAAATCCGTCACGTAAGGTGTCAGCCAGAACTCCTCTTCACTCTGTTTATCCCACAGCCCGAAGCTGCCGTTAGCGCGCTGCATCCCGGCAAGACGGGCAATGCCGGTGTCGACGGCGGCTCGTCGTGCTTCATCGCTGCTGGTTTTAATGCCCATCGCGGTCAGCTCAGCATGACTGGTATAGAGCGAAGGCCAGAGCCCGCTGGTAGTCTGCTCCAGACAGCCGTAGGGATAGGCATAAAGCGCACTGATATAGCTGGCGATGTTCAGCGGCGGACGATTGCTCAGCGTCAGCTGGCCGCTCAGGGTTTGTGCATCCAACCCCGTCAGCGCCTCCGCCGCGATCTCCCAGGGCCGATCGGGACTGATCACGGCATCAAAGTTCAGCGTCTGCGCCGGATAAGGCGGTCTGACGCCAATTTTCCACTGCTGTCTGCCGGGCTTCACCTGCTCACCCGGCAGGTTCAGACCGGAAATCTGCACGGTAACCTCGCCATCACCAAAGCCCGTTTTCGCCGTGACCGGAATCTGCAACGTGGTGCGTGCACCTTTGGCCAGCGTCACGCTCTGGCTGGCAGCACCGGCCAAATCCACCAGGCCGCTGCTGGAGAGATCCACCTTCAGGGTTTGCGGCAGATCGGTCAGGTTAGTGAGATCCAGTGCCAGGGATGCGGAATCGCCACTGGCAAGGAAACGCGGGGTCGCCAGCTCGCTGATCAGCGGTGCCGCGACCACCAGTTTGCGCTCTGCGGCACCGAAGCTGTCATCGCTCCAGGCCTGAGCCATCAGCCTGAGTTCACCGTTAAAAGCCGGGATCGGCAGCGTAATCGATCCGTTGCCCTCTTTATCCAGCGTCACCGCCTGTAACTGCTGCGCGACGATATTGACGTGCGTCACCGGTTTTTTACCACCGCGCGTCATCGATTCATCCTCGCCATCACCACCAAAACGCAGCGCCGCCACACGGCCACCGCCTTCGATCAACTGACCGAAAACGTCGTACTGATCGACGTTGTAGCGTTTACGTCCAAAGAAAGCCTGCCACGGATCGGGCGTTTTAAAATCCGTCACGCTCAGTACACCGCTATCCACGGCTGACAGCAGCACATTCACTTTTTCAGGCAGCGAACCGCCGTCACGACTGGCGTGAACATTGACCGTCAGGCGTTGCTCAGGACGGATTTTATCAGGTGCCGCAAGCGTCAGGTTTAAGCGACGTGCTTCGGTCGCCATCGGCAGGTGCAACAGCCCTACCGCGCGTTTGGGTGTGGCACCACTGACTTTATCGCCATCACGCACCACAATAGCGCTGAAGTAGAGATCGTGACGCCGCCAGCTCTCAGCTACCGGCACATCCACCGTGGTGCCGCCCTTTGGTACGGTCAGCGGCTGCCACCAGAGCGTGCCGCTGCTCGACTCTACCATCAGGTAGCCTTTACCGGCAGCCGGTGATTCGACCTGCAGCTGCACGGTGTCACCCGGCTGGTAAGCCGCTTTATCCAGCTTCAGTCTGACCTGATCGGGACGCAACGCACCCGTGCCGTTGGTGTTGTCCTGCCAGTCATAACCCGCCTGGAACCGCACGCTGCTGACGATCTTCTCGCCCGCCTGCACTTCCAGCCGGTAGTGGCCCCACTCGACCGGGAAGCTGACTTTAGTGCTGCCGTCAGCCGGGATTGAGATGGCGCGTTCATCTTCCTGCAGATCTTTGTCGCCGTACTGCGACTGCCAGCCTTCGCTGTCAGAGAAGCTCCAGTAGTAATCGCGGCGCTCACGGATCAGGCGCACATCCAGCCTGTCCGCTGCCAGTTTTTTGCCCTGACTGTTGGCATAAACAATGTCGAATTCGGCCAGGCTCTCTTCCGGCACGGTAGGCTCATCGTGATAGCGGTCACTGCGGTAGTCATAAACGGCTTTATTACCGAACAGCGGCCGGATACCCGGCAGGGCGTCAGCGGGCCAGATAGCCTGGGTAGCGCGACGGGTGACCGGTCGACCGCCTGTCTCAAGCAGGCTGGCCTGCAGGATCAGGTTGAGCGGGGAGTGCAGCTGATCCCATTGATTTTCTACCGTGAGCTGCGCTTTACCGCTGGCATCGAGCTTGAGGTCCACTTCATCCAGCGTGCGCTTTAATCCCTCTTCGGTGATGTCACCAAACTGGTAGCCTGGCAGTGCAGCCACGGCTTCGCGTGCGGGCCGCAGATAGAGTTGCCCCTGAAGCGTATTGCCCGCTGCGGGCGCGCCATAGAGGTAGCGACCTTCAATGCCGAACTCAACGCTGGCATCAGCAGGCTGCGGCTGAGGATCATTTTTCAGAGTTAATGCCATGCGCTCGGGCAGGAAATCCTCGACGTGGAATTTCCACTCGCGCTTGAGATTATCACCGGTATTGAGCCGAAGCATCCAGTCGCCGGTCATGGCGGACGCGGGCAGTGCCAGCCGCTGCTGGTAGAGTCCCGCTTCCGGCTGCCAGACAAAGGTCCGCGTCACCTGGCCGTCAGGCTGCACCAGTTCTGCTTTAATCGGCTGGGCGGGCAACGGACGTCCGTCGGCATCGCGCAGCAGCGCATTGACGATGACGATTTCGCCAGGCCGGTAGATATCACGTGGGCCAAAGACAAACAGCTGTTTGTCATAGCCCTGCGGTCCTGCAACCGGAAACTCAGCGAG
Source organism: Pantoea sp. F_5 (assembly GCF_008631595.1). Lineage (NCBI taxonomy): Bacteria > Pseudomonadati > Pseudomonadota > Gammaproteobacteria > Enterobacterales > Erwiniaceae > Pantoea > Pantoea sp. F_5. The sequence goes on along the minus strand of NZ_VWUO01000001.1, from coordinate 48,573 downwards.
ATCCAGCGCTGGCCGCGTCAGGTCGATCATTGAGGTCTGCTCACCCTGCACGGCCAGCAGGATCTTGCCTTTTTCATCCGCCTTGAGGCGCAGATGACCGGTACTGTCACTGGTGCCGCTCTGCAGCACCTGCCCTTTATCATCCAGTAATCTGACGCTGACGTCGGAAAGCGGCTGGCCATTTGCCAGACTCTGGGCGAACAGTTCGAACTGAGCCGGGAAGCGGTGCAGTGACAGGCCAATATCGCTCAGGGTGAAGATCGTGGCGGGCTGGCTGTAGTGATAAGTCCCGGCCTGCTTCATGACGGCCAGATAGACGCCGGGCTGCTGAAGTGCGGTAATGTTACTCATCGACAGTTGCAACTTTTCACGGGTGTTACGCGCCGGATTAAGCTCAAAGCGTCCGGTATAGACCAGCTGGCTGCTTTTCAGCAGATCCTGTGACTGCCAGCTGGAGAGGTTATTGCCGTAATTCCACTGGGAGAGAAACTGGGCCAGGCCGGCATTCTTAATGCGGAAGAAATCAACATCAACCTGGTTAACATTTAGCGCCAGCACCGGCAGTCCCTGCGTGATACGCAGCGGCAGCAGCGATCCGCGACTGGCAAAGCCCACCATCGGCTGGATATCACTGGTGGCAATTTTCTGGCTGTAGTTGTCGACAAGTGTCTCACCGCTGGCCGCGCGCAGTCCTGCATCGACCGTGACGGTGAAATGACGGGATGGCTCGGGGTGACGGAAGCGCAACGTTTTGCGGTTAGCGGAAAGCTCCCAGCCGCCATCCACCCGGCCCTGTTTATCATCGGTCAGCCTGACTTTTTGCGCGATATCCTGTTTGTCATCCAGCGGCTGACTAAAGGTTAAGACCAGCGCAGCGGCACCGTCGATCTGCAGTTCCGAGAGATCGATAATCTTCAGCGGTTTGCTGACTTGTGTGGTTGCGGATATCTCCGCCGCCTGAAGAGGCAGAACAGGTAAAAGGGTCGCTGACAGCAGAGAGCCACCGATCAGCATGCTGAGCATTAGCCGGGGAGTGCGTTTCTTCATGGTAGTTCCTTCACCGGGACGCAGGGAGTGTCGTTTGATTACGCCGCGCAATTTCATATCAATGCTCGCATTTAATCAACGCTTCTCTTGAGATGGTGCGCACATTCCCTGACACTGGTATGACAGATTGCTGAGATGAGGTTGTTATGACGACGCCACTGTTTGTGTCCGCCGACTGGTTACAAGAGCACTACAACGATGAGCGGCTTCAGGTGCTGGATGCACGTCTGTTGCCACCCGGAATGGAAGCGGTTCGCAATGTCCAGGCTGAATATCTGGCGGGGCATTTACCCGACGCCCCTTACTTTGATATTGAAGCGCTTTCCGATCACACCAGCCCTTATCCGCATATGCTGCCGCGTGCCGAGACCTTTGCCGTCGCGATGCGCGAGCTGGGCGTGAGCAGTGATAAGCATCTGGTGGTCTATGACGAGGGTAACCTCTTTTCCGCGCCACGCGCCTGGTGGATGCTGAAAACCTTTGGCGTGGCGCAGGTGTCGATTCTGGCGGGTGGTTTGCAGGGCTGGAAAGAAGCCGGTTTTGCGATCGCAACCGGCAACGTGAATCTCCCGGAAGGTGAGTTTGAAGCGCACGCGGATGAAAGCCGGGTTAAACGCCTGACGGACGTGCTGCTGATCAGTCATGAAGGCGGCGCACAGATTGTTGATGCGCGAGCTGCTAATCGCTTTGACGCTGAAGTGGACGAACCGCGTCCCGGCCTGCATCGCGGACATATTCCCAACAGCCTGAATGTGCCGTGGAATACGCTTGTTGAGCAGGGAAAACTTAAGCCGGAAGCGGAGCTGCGCAGGCTGTTTGCCGACGCAGGCGTCGATATTACACAACCGGTGGTCGCCAGCTGTGGCTCAGGCGTAACGGCGGTGGTATTGATTCTGGCGCTGACGGCGCTGGGCGCTCGGGATGTCACGCTGTATGACGGATCCTGGGGCGAATGGGGCAGTCGCGACGACTTACCGATTGCGAAATAAAAAACAGGCGGCCTATGAGCCGCCTGATTTTTGAGTGCGTCAGATAATCCGCTCACTGCCCTTGAAGTCACGCAGGAAACTGCCCCAGCGACGTTCATAAAATGGCGTGATGTGGGCGGTAAAGAAGTGGCTGATGCCACGGTCCTGCAGCGTGACTTCACAGATATCAATCGGTGCATCGTCCGGAAGCGTATCCGTTGCCACACTGCCCGCCGCCTGAATGATCGCCTCAATGTTGCTGTCCGCTTCAATACCAATCAGCAGATTGGGCGCTTCGTCTGCCCGCTCACGAATGCTGGCGATAAACGCCCGGCGCACCTGTTTATGCTTACTGAACAGCTGCGTCAGCGAATCGATCATCTGCGCAGGCGGCTCGGCCACCTCAGAGAGCAGCAGGGACTGTCCGCCTTCCAGCACGGTTTGCTGGCTTAGCGCACTGCCCTCCTCAGCCAGCAGATGGGTGATCTCGGCTGCAGTAAACTCTTTACCGGAAGGCAGTTTGGGATTGAGAAACAGCGTCTCGCCGCGTGTAATCTCAAACAGCGTCCGGACCGGCAGACGCAGCCAGGACTGCTCACCGCTTACCGCTTCACTCATCGCCTCTTCTGACGTGAAAAAAGGAATGATGCTGCTGCCATCCTCTTTTTCCCAGTGCTGCAGATCAACGGGCGTGCTGGCATCAAGCTGTTGCGTGGTGCTTTCGCCCGGAACAAAGACATCAGACTCCAGTAGCAGTTGGAAAAATTCGGGCCGATGGGCAGGCTCAGTGGCTGCCCGCTTCAGCACCTCTTCAAGACGGTTCATAGTTTCCCTCTGAACAGCGGCGACATCCGCCACCGCTGAGCCTGACTTATTTCAGTAACAGATTGGCGATGGTACGCACGCCAAGACCTGTAGCACCCGCCGCCCATTGATCAACCGCGCCCTTGCGATAGGTGGCGGAACAGTCGATATGCAGCCAGCCCTGCTGATAGTTGCTCACAAAATGGGACAGGAACGCTGCCGCACTGCTGGCGCCTGCCGCATGAGACGGGCTGGCGATGTTATTGAGATCGGCGAAGTTAGACGGCAGATGGCTGCGGTGGAATTCAGCCAGCGGCAGACGCCAGAACGGCTCGTTCTCACTTACCGCGCTGCCCATCAGCGATTGCGCCATCACATCATCAAAGGTAAACAGCGCGTGGTAATCGTTACCCAGCGCCGTCTTGGCCGCGCCGGTCAGCGTTGCAGCATCGATAATCAGCGTCGGATTCTGCTCGCTGGCGTCGATTAAACCGTCGGCCAGGACAAGGCGACCTTCCGCATCGGTGTTCATGACTTCCACCGATTTGCCGTTGCGATAGCGAATGATGTCGCCGAGCTTGAAGGCGTTGCTGCTGACCATGTTATCGGCACAGCAGAGGTAGAGTTTGACGCGCTTGTTCAGACCGCGCGAAATCGCCATAGCCAGTGCGCCGGTCACGGTCGCCGCGCCGCCCATGTCAGATTTCATTGAGTCCATAAAGCTGCTCTGCTTCAGGCTGTAGCCGCCGGTGTCAAAGGTGATGCCTTTACCGACCAGACAGGCATAGACCGGTGCATTCTCATCGCCGGTCGGGTTGTAGTCGAGCGCCAGATAAACCGGCGGGCGATTCGAACCCCGTCCCACCGTGTGCAGGCCCATATAGCCCTGTTCACGCAGATCGTCACCTTTGGTAATGCGATAGCTGACGGCGCTGCCGCCCACTTCGCTAATCAGATCGACTGCGGTATGCGCCAGCTGTTCCGGTCCCAGGTCTTCTGCAGGCAGGTTAATCACGTTACGGACCCAGTCGATGATTTTCAGACGGCGATCAAACTCCGCCTGCTCATGTTCGCCCAGTTCTGGCCATTCAACCTGACGCTGACCTTTCGGGCCACGGAAGCCCTGCCAGAATGCCCAGCACTGCTCAAGGTGCCAGCCTTCACCGGTCAGCGCCACGTGACGAATCCCCTGGCTGTCGATTTTGTGCGCCGCACGCTGAATGGTATTCAGCGCATCCGCGCCGGTCAGATGCAGCGTCATGCCGCTGTCGTTGCTGCTCAGAATCGCTTTTTCGCCCCAGCGCGCATCGGCGGGCTGGCTGCTAAGCGTAATGTTCATGGGTTGTGTGGTCATCGAAAAGCTCCGTAATCGTTATCTGTTTCATCCAGCCTGATTGTTATAACGGCTTTAATAAGATGTTAAATGTATTTCGCAGAGACCTGATAACAGATTCCGCCGGACGTTGCCAGCGAAGCGCCCCTTTTGGGGCCGTTTCCGGACTATGACCGGATATCAGGATTTCATTAACGCCCGTAGCCGGGTCACCGACTTCTGCACCAGGGCAATCGCGTAGTCGATCTCTTCCTCGGTTGTGAAGCGTCCCAGCGAGAAGCGCAGCGAACTGTGCGCCAGCTCCTCACTTACGCCCAGCGCGCGTAAAACATAGGAAGGCTCCAGGCTGGCAGAGGTACAGGCCGAGCCGGAAGAGAGAGCCAGATCTTTCAGCGCCATGATCAGGGATTCCCCCTCAACGTCAGCGAAACTGATGTTAAGAATGTTCGGCGCACGCTGATGCGGATCGCCATTAAGGGTAACGTCCGGCAATACGCTGATGCCCTGCCACAGACGATCGCGCAGCGCCCGCAGACGCGTCATCTCGGTTTCGCGTTCTTCTGCCGCGATACGATAGGCCTCGCCCATGCCGACAATCTGATGCACCGGCAGGGTGCCGGAGCGCATCCCACGCTCATGCCCGCCACCGTGGATCTGAGCGGCAATCTGCACGCGCGGTTTACGCCGCACATAGAGTGCACCGATGCCTTTCGGGCCATAGAGTTTGTGGGCCGAAAAGGACATCAAATCGACCGGTAACTGGCTGAGGTCGATGGGCAACTTACCCACGCTCTGGGTCGCATCCACATGAAACAGAATTTCACGCTCGCGGCAGAGTTCACCCAAGGCGGCGATATCCTGAACCACGCCGGTTTCATTATTAACGTGCATGAGAGTAACCAGAATGGTGTCATCGCGCAGCGCCGCACGCAGCTGTTCAGGCGAGACGATGCCGTTAGCCGCCGGCGTCAGATAGGTGACGGTAAAGCCCTCGCGCTCCAGCTGCTGACAGCTGTCGAGCACCGCTTTGTGTTCCGTCTGGCTGGTGATGATATGTTTGCCGCGCGCCTGATGGACGTGGGCTGCGCCTTTAATCGCGAGGTTATCGGATTCGGTGGCACCAGAGGTAAAGACGATTTCGCGCGGATCGGCGTTGACCAGTTCGGCAATCTGATTGCGGGCAACATCGACCGCTTCTTCAGACTGCCAGCCAAAACGGTGCGATCGCGAAGCCGGATTACCGAACGTGCCATCCAGCGTCAGAAACTGCATCATTTTGCTGGCTACACGCGGATCGGCCGGCGTGGTGGCGGCATAATCCAGGTAAATCGGTAATTTCATTGCGCTACAGCTCCGTATAGAAAATCATACGTCTTTATAGCAGATTCGGCCCTGACCGCGTTAGCAGTAAGGGCCGCAACAGCGGGGATTACGAGGCGCGTTGGTTGACGTTAATTTCCTGCGAACGCGGGCTCTGGAAGCGACGATTATCGATCGCATTCTGACGATCGGCCACATCCAGAATCTCCTGATTATTCACCAGCTCAGCCAGCGTAATATTGTTCAGGAAGTCACTGATACGCACGCTCAGATCGCGCCACAGCACGTGAGTCAGACAACGCTCGCCGCCCTGGCAGCCTTCTTTGCCCTGGCATTTGGTGGCATCGACCGACTCATCAACCGCAGTAATCACTTCGCCAACAGAGATGGTGTTGGACGCTTTACCCAATAGATAACCGCCACCCGGACCACGAACGCTGGAAACCAGGTCGTTTTTACGCAGTCGGGAGAATAACTGCTCCAGATAGGAGAGCGAGATGCCCTGACGTTCTGAAATATCAGCCAGCGGGACCGGACCTTCATGGGAGTGAAGGGCAACGTCCAGCATTGCAGTAACGGCATAACGTCCTTTGGATGTCAGTCTCATAGCGTACGACCTCAATAGCGTCCGGTTATCGGAGGATTAGCAATAGATGCCATGAAGTCTGACATTCCCGAGTAAATTGGTCAACTATTTAACCTGGTAAAACACTCAACTATTTAACCTGGTAATTCAGTCAACTATTAACCCCTTATTTTTTATCGCTTTTTGGCTTTTCAAAGGAGGAAAGCATGCCGCGCAGAATGTTGAGTTCATCGCGTTCCGGACGCGCGCGGGTATAAAGACGACGCAGTTTGCTCATCACCTGACCTGGATTGGCTTCACGGATAAAGCCGCTGTTCAGCATCATCTGTTCCATATGCTGATAGAAGCGCTCCAGGTCGTCGACCAGCGGATAAGGCGATTCTTCATACTTCGGTGGCGGGCTGGCCTGCTCCTGCGACTGTAACCATGCCATGCGCACTTCATAGGCGATAATCTGTACCGCCATCGCCAGGTTCAGCGAGCTGTACTCCGGGTTGGCCTGAATCGCGACGTGATAGTGGCACTTCTGTAACTCTTCGTTGGTCAGGCCAACGCGTTCACGACCAAACACCAGTGCGACCGGTGCCTGCTGGCCCTCTTCCACACTTTTTACGCCACATTCACGCGCATCCAGCATCGGCCAGGGCAGCGAACGTGAACGTGCGCTGGTACCGACCACCAGACTGCATCCGGCGATTGCCTCATCCAGTGAATCGACGATTTTTGCGTCGCCGATAACGTCACTGGCACCGGCGGCCAGGGAGATCGCCTGTGAGTCGGGTTTGACCAGCGGATTAACCAGATAAAGGTTAGTTAAGCCCATGGTTTTCATGGCGCGCGCAACGGAGCCCATGTTACCGGTGTGAGAAGTCTCGACCAGTACGATACGAATATTTTGCAACATGATTAGGGATACTCAGAAACGGGTCAGTAAAATCAGTGGCGAGAATCGTAACATAAAGCAGGACATTTACCGAACACGCTGCTATACTCCGCGCCGTTTTCCCCGTTCTTTAACATCCAGCGAGAGATACCGATGCATCCAATGCTCAACATTGCCGTGCGCGCAGCGCGCAAGGCCGGAAATTTAATTGCCAAATATTATGAAACCCCGGACGCCGTCGAAGCCAGCCAGAAAGGCAGCAACGACTTCGTAACCAATGTTGACCGCGAAGCAGAACGCCTGATTATCGAAATTATTCGTAAATCTTACCCGAAACATACCATCATCACTGAAGAAAGCGGTGAACTGGCGGGCGAAGATCAGGATGTTCAATGGGTTATCGATCCGCTGGATGGCACTTCCAACTTCATCAAACGTCTGCCCCACTTTGCTGTTTCGATCGCTGTGCGCATCAAAGGCCGCACTGAAGTCGCCGTCGTTTACGATCCAATGCGCAATGAACTGTTCACCTCTTCACGTGGCCAGGGCGCTCAGCTGAATGGCTATCGCCTGCGTGGCAGCATTGCCCGCGATCTGGATGGCACCGTTCTGGCAACGGGCTTCCCGTTCAAAATGAAGCAGCACGCGCCAGCTTACATGAACATCCTGACCAAACTCTTCACCCAGTGCGCTGACTTCCGTCGCACCGGTTCTGCTGCGCTGGATCTGGCCTATGTAGCCGCGGGTCGCGTAGATGGCTATTTTGAGATTGGCCTGAAGCCTTGGGATTTTGCGGCGGGTGAACTGCTGGTTCGTGAAGCGGGCGGCCTGGTTACTGACTTCACCGGTAACCACGGCTATCTGCTGTCAGGTAACCTGGTCGCGGGTAACCCGCGCGTGGTAAAAGCGATGCTCTCAAACATGCGTGATGAGCTGAGCGAAGCGTTAAAACGCTAAGTCTCAGTACGGAAAAAGGCGGCTGATAAGCCGCCTTTTTTATTGCCAGTTAATCAGTGATGATTAACGACGTTCGTGTGCCAGTACCTGACGGGGCTGAGTACGACGGCCCACCATACCCATCACACCAGCCAGTACGGCTTCAATGATCAGCAGAATCAGGGCATACCAGCTCGCTTTAGCGGTCGCAGCAGCGGCTTTTTCGCCTGCTTCACGTGCTTTCTGCTCAGCCTGCTGTTTCAGTTCATTATACTTCTGGACAGCCTGCTGATAGCTCTGCTCGGTTTTCGCAACGATCTGATCCACTTCCTCATCGCTTTTACCGGTACGCGCTTTAATGATATTTTTCAGTGCGTCACGATCGGCTGCCTGCAGAGTATCTGAATGACGATCCATCACTCCTTTTACCCAGTTGGTCAGATCGGTATCAGCTGTCTGCGGATGGTTCGCGGTATTGTTAGCCTGGTTTTCTGCATTCTGCGCTTCTTTATTTGCGTCCTGCTTCAGATTCTCTGGCTGTAATTCCGGCTTACCGGTCTGGCGTAATGTAGTTTCCAGTTCGTTCTGCAGATTGTCTAAATTAATATTATTTTCCTGCAGCTTTTCTTTTGCCATTTGAGTAACCGAAGGCGCAGCGGCGGAAATACCACTACCCAGCGCCTGGAAGCCTGAACCCACAATATTCATCGCGCCACCTAATACGCTGGTTGCCAGCGCAATAGCCAGGTAAATAGTGAAAATTGTGCTAAGGCCAAACATCAGTAAACCGTGAAGTGCGCCTTCACGCTGTGCCAGTCGACCGGCAACATAGCTACCCGCCGCCATTGCGACCAGCATCTCAATGGCCGTCCAGACCAGCGCGCCAGTGCCAAGGCCGTCCAGCGGATTCTGTTCTTTCATCGGATCAACGGTGGTAGCACCAATGGCTGTGCCCAGCAACGTCAGGATGATGTGAACGATTAATGCACAAATAACACCGGCAAACACCGCGCTCCAGGAAATACGCTTTAACGGTAGTCCTGCCGGCCCGGTCGCCAGCGTTTCGGTATAGCCATTATTAATACGGGTATCAGCCATGAAATATACTCCTCGCAATAAACAGAAAGCTGTTCTGATCTTTTATCATGCCGACGGCAGAATGCCGTTTTGGTATTAACAGCGTAGACAGGGAATAGTTATTTCTCCACTAAACTGCCCAGAGAAAAAATAAAGAGATGAATTCAGAGATAATTAGCGAGGTAAGGATAACCGCGGGAATGTTATTCCCGCTGCGTTTATAGTCAGAAAGGTCGAATTCCGCCGCCCGGCGTCAGCTGTGCTGACTGCCATAATGCGATACCCGCCACAATTAAAATCAGGCTACCGGTTAAGGCCAGCGTTGGCATCAGTAGTCGCGTGATGCCAGGCGCAGCACCAGGCTGTGCCAGCCGCTGCGCCACCGAACGCGCCTGCTGAACCAGCAGGCCAATCGCCGAAATGGTCAGTGCCGTGCCGACCGCCATCACGGCAGCAGAGAGAATGCCCCAGCCATAAACACCTATTACTTTGGCAAACAGCAGCATCATAATCGCACCGGAACAGGGGCGTAATCCCATCGATACCACAACCAGCATCTGGGTTTTCCAGCTGATGTTGCCGCTCATCTGCTGCGGCGTCGGCAGATGCGCATGTCCGCAGCCGCAATGCTCATCATGCTGATGGTTGGGCCGGAAGGCACGAAACTGCGGGGCTGGCCGCGGACGCAATGCCCGCCACAGCGAACGCAGCGCCCGATACCCGATCATCACGCCCAGCCCGATCACCAGCAGATAACTGCCCTTCTCCAGCAAGAAACTGCTGAGATGCAGCTGACGCGACGAGGTTTTCAGCAGTACCAGCATCACCGTTACCAGCAGAATGGCGATTGATCCCTGCAACAGTGAGGCGAGCAGCGTCAGCCTGATACTGGTTCTGACGCGACTCGGATGGGTCGCCAGAAAAGTCGCGATCACGACTTTCCCGTGGCCCGGACCCAGCGCGTGCAGCACGCCATACAGCAGGCTGAATATCACCAGCGAGAGGCCAGCCTTGTTGGGCTGATCCGCAACCTGTTGTAGCAGCTGGGTCATCTGCCGGTGCAGATCTTTCTGCAACAGCACGCTCTGCAGCAGAATCTGCGACCAGTAAAGCCAGACCAGCAGCGCGCCGCCGATGAAGAGTCCCGCCAGCAACCATAGAGGCCAGAGCCGGGAAGCCCGCAGGGGGGCGGAGATTACTGACATGTCAGTACCACCGTTTGTGCGAACTGGCGACCTAAATCCATCTCCTCCGCAGGCGCATCGGCTTTATCCAGCGACAGCGCATACTGCTTCAGAGAAGCATTGGGTTTTGGCGTGTTGAGCGCAAATTTACAGCGGGTCTGCAACGCCGGCGGCAGCGTTAACGCGCCGGGATTGTCATAGAACATATCGACGAAGTAAGTGGGATCGAAGGTCAGGATCTCAAAACGCTGCCCGGCCAGCGTCGGAGGTTCCGCTAGTGGCAGAACAAATTCCAGTACCGCTTTGTGGCCGTTACGCGACAGATTATATTCCGTTGGCAGATTCAAAAACTTTACCCGCTGTTTGTTGTGCCAGATTTCAGAAAAGTAGTGCTGGCCCAGTACGTTCGCCATCACGCCTGCCGCCAGCTTTTTCCACACTACGCTGCCAGGCTTCGCCTCGCCCGCGTCATACAGCAGATCGGCGGAGGTGATTTCATCCATGGTCCAGATCATCTTTAATCCGGTGAAGGTGTCACCCTGCACCACCAGTTCGGTTTTCATGTCGATGAAGCTGTGAGGATGGGCCAGCAGAGCCGGACTTAATACCATCAGTAAGGCAAAGAGTGCGCGTTTCATAATGTTATAAAGTAACGTTCCTGATGAAAAGAATCTATAAGTAACAAAATTTTGTGACCCGCCTTAAACCTCCGGCAAATAAACCGCGTAAACCGCGCGGACGCTGACCGGGTTGACTACGCTTAGCTCAAAATAGCCTGCTGGAAATCTGATTGATGAGTTCTGCTACCCCTTTGGCACCACTCTTCACCCGTTCACAGCGTCAGTGCCATCTTTTATTGTTGCTGTTTCTGCCCGCACCCGTGCTTACGCTTGAAAAGATCTGCCAGCTGAATGGCATCGATCCTGCCGTTGCCCGACAGGATATCGCGGATGTAGGCCTTGAGATACAGCGATATCACCAGCTGGAATTGCATCAGATGGTGGATGGCAGCTTTCGTCTTCATGGTACAGAGTTGGACCGTCGCCTTTGTCTGTTGCACAACCTGCGACGCAGTCTGCGTTTATCGCAGGATTTTGTCTGCGAACATTTTGCCACGCCGCTGCGTCAGCGCCTGAAGATCATGAAGATTGAAAAAGCGTTATGGGATGAGACCAATTTACAGGCGCTGATTCAGCACTGCAGCCTGCGTCTGAAGCGTGATTTCAGCGAACGCGACCGGCTTTTTCTGCAGATATTTATGAAGTATGGCTTGTGCCAGCGTCAGCCGGTGCTGTTCAGCGAGGCGCAGTCCCTCTGGCTGCAGCAGAAGCCTGAGCGGCAGGCCGCCGAAGATGTGATACATCACTGGCGAAAACGCTGCCATCTTGCCCCACATGTCAGTGAAACCGACTTCTGGACGCTGCTGTTCAGCCAGATTCATACGCCGGTCGTGGGCGCGATTGCCCATCCTGCTGAGCAGCAGTTGATGAACGCGACGCAGCAACTGATCAATGACTTTGAAGCCTGTGCCGAAATCACCTTTGCTGACCGTGACGAACTGCTGCACCAGCTTTATCCGCATCTGGCGCAGGCGCTCGATCGCACTCACTTTACTATCGGTATCGACAATAGTGTGGCACTGGATGTCAGCCGACTCTATCCTCGCCTGCTGCGTACAACTCAGCAGGCCCTGCAGGCTTTTGAGCAGCACTACAATATTACTTTTACGCCGGAAGAGGTGGGTTTAGTCACCATTATTTTTGGTGCCTGGCTGATGCAGGAGAGTGCGCTGCAGGAGAAGCAGGTCCTGATACTGACCGGCGACGATGCCGACCTGGAGCAGGATGTGGAGCAGCAGATCCGGGAGATCACGCTGCTGCCGATCAATATTTCTTATCTGGATGTGAAGCAGTTTCAGCGGGATGGCGCGCCGCGGGACACCGACATCATTATCTCGCCCTACCCCACCTCTCTGCCCTTGTTCTCACCGCCACTGGTACATGCTGAACTGCCGCTGACGCTGCACCATCAGCAGCGCATTCGTTATTTACTGGAGTCGTAGCCGGGACGCAGAAACAGTGCGGGCAGGGCTACCAGTGCCATCACCCAGAAAAGATGCCCCTGCAGATGCGCGAACAGTACGCCGCAGATCATGGTCATTATCGCTATCCCCCCGCCCATCGCCAGCGCGGAATAGAGCGACTGCAGACGGATCACTTCCGCCCCCTGCCGCGCCGCGATAAAGCGCATCGCCGCCAGATGACAGACGGTGAAACTGCCACAGTGAAGTATTTGCGCCACAATCAGCAGCGGCAGCGCGGTGCTGGCTCCCAGCAGGCCCCAGCGAATGAGCGCGCAGATGCCTGAAAGCAGCAGCAGGTCACGCGCGCTCCAGCGGCGGAACAGGCGGTTGCTCAGAGCGAACACGATAATTTCCGCCACTACACCCAGCGACCAGAGATAACCCACTGTCGAGGCGGAGTAGCCGCTCTCCTGCCACCAGATAGCGCTGAAGCCGTAATAGGCAGCATGCGCGCCCTGTAGCAGCGTTACACAGAGCATAAATCGCCATACTGCATTTTCACGCAGCAAATCACGCCATTCCTGCCAGCCACCGCCAGCAGCACTCTGACGCTCATGACCCTGTGGCTGGGTAGCCGGTCTCAGCATCATGCCCGCGAGCATGGCGATGACACCAACGGAAAGCAGCAGCAGAATAGCCTGAGAGGAGTAAGCACTGACCAGCACGCCGGTTAACGCCGAGCTGATTACAAAGGCCAGCGATCCCCACAGCCGCACCGGCCCGTACGCCAGCCCAATCTGCTGTGTCCAGGTCGCCGCCAGCGCATCGCTGAGCGGCACCAGCGGCGAGAAGAAGAGGTTAAAGCCGATCATCACAGTCAGCAGCCACATCCACTGCTCACCTACCCAGAAACCGGCGGCGAACAGGCAGGTCATCAACGCCAGCAGACGCAGCGCCGTAATCAACCGGCCAGGATTCTTAACCTGAGAGGCGATAAGCAGACTACCGACGAAGCGCGCGACCATACCACAGCCGAGCAGCAGGCCAATCTTCTCAGCATCCAGGCCGGTGCCTTTCAGCCACACCCCCCAGAATGGCAGATAGATGCCGTAGCAGAAGAAGTAAGTGAAGTAGCCCAATCCGAGCCATCTGGCGGAGCCGATTGCCATATTCCCTCCAGCAGGTTTGCTGCCTCGCAGCATGAGTGGGCGCTACTCTGGCAGAGCCCTGCGGGACAGGCAATAAAAAAGGATGGCATCTGCTATCCTTTCAGAACACTAACCAGTCCAAATCAGAGCGCCTCTTACCGCTACCTCTAAGTTTTAACGCGCAGGAAACACGGTCAGAGGAGGAAAGCGCCCCGCGCCATGGACAAAATGCCGGGAGCGTTTTTGAACAACGCAAAGCGTTGGCCCGGTACGGGCACACCTCAGGGATGAGGTGTGTAATCGCGCGGGCCGAGCGGCCAGGGATTGGCTTTAGCGACTTTCCGATCTGACCGTGTTTCCTGAGCAACTCAGGTCTTACAGCTAATTCGCACTCGTTTTTTAGGCAATAAAAAAGGATGGCAGATGCCATCCTTTTTATGCTGTCTCACAACAGGTTAGCGATTAAGCGTAGACCGGCAGACGGCTGCAGATATCCAGCACTTTCTTTTTGGTGCGCTCAATGGTTGCTTCGTCATTGATGTTATCCAGCACATCGGCGATCCAGCCAGCCAGCTCACGTACGTCTGCCTCTTTGAAGCCACGACGGGTAACCGCTGGTGTACCGATACGGATACCGGACGTCACAAACGGGCTTTTCGGATCGTTTGGCACGCTGTTTTTGTTAACCGTGATGTTGGCACGGCCCAGCGCCGCATCGGCTTCTTTACCGGTCAGATTTTTGCTCACCAGATCGATCAGGAACAGATGGTTATGGGTGCCGCCAGACACGATGTCATAGCCACGCTCGATCAGCACTTCTACCATCGCTTTGGCGTTTTTTGCCACCTGCTGCTGGTAGGTTTTGAACTCCGGCTCCATCGCCTCTTTGAAGGCAACCGCTTTACCGGCGATAACGTGCATCAGTGGACCGCCCTGACCGCCAGGGAAGACAGCAGAGTTCAGTTTCTTATAGAAATCTTCGTCGCCGTTTTTCGCCAGAATGATGCCGCCGCGCGGACCCGCCAGCGTTTTATGGGTGGTAGAGGTCACGATGTGCGCATGTGGAATCGGGCTTGGATAGACTTCTGCGGCAATCAGGCCAGCAACGTGTGCCATATCCACAAACAGCCAGGCACCCACGCTATCCGCGATTTCGCGCATTTTTGCCCAGTCGCAGACGCCGGAGTACGCTGAGAATCCGCCAACGATCATTTTTGGCTTGTGGGTTTTCGCCAGTTCAGCCAGTTCGTCGTAGTCGATTTTACCGGTCTCATCGATACCGTAAGCCACTACGTTATAGAGTTTGCCGGACAGGTTAACCGGTGATCCGTGAGTCAGGTGTCCACCGTGCGCCAGGTTCATCCCGAGGATGGTATCGCCCGGCTGCAGCAGCGCGGTGTAAACCGCGAAGTTAGCCTGTGACCCAGAGTGAGGCTGCACGTTAGCGTAATCAGCGCCAAACAGTTCTTTTGCACGGTCGATCGCCAGTTGCTCAACGATATCAACGTACTCACAGCCGCCATAGTAGCGTTTGCCCGGATAGCCTTCAGCGTATTTATTGGTGAGCTGAGAACCCTGTGCCTGCATAACACGCGGGCTGGTGTAGTTTTCAGAAGCAATCAGTTCTATGTGCTCTTCCTGACGCACTGTCTCCTGCTCCATCGCCTGCCACAACTCGGCATCGTAATCGGCAATGTTCATATCACGCTTTAACATCCGGATCTCCTGACTCAGCTAACTTTCTGACGGTATTTACCCCCCTTCAGGGGCGAAGGCCCACAGTGTAAACCGTTTTAACAGGTGAAGGTAGGGTGAACAGCCTCTTTTTACGCAAACGATTGGCTGGCTGCTGGCATGGCATTTTTACACCTTTTGACCCTGTTCAGACACCACGATTTTTCTTCAGGCTGTGACAAAGGTTTTTCATGATGCACTGAAAAGTTGCCACTCAGACAACCAGAAAGTTCATTGGGTTATTTACACCGCAGACGAAGCGGCTATAAGATGCATTTAAAATACATGTTTAATAAGAGGCCGCCTTTATGCTTGATGCACACACCATCGCTACCGTTAAATCGACTCTGCCAGCCATCGCCACCTGCGGTCCAAAGCTTACCGCCCACTTCTATGACCGCATGCTGTCGCACCATCCGGAACTTAAAAACGTCTTCAACATGAACAACCAGCGCAATGGCGATCAGCGGGAAGCGCTGTTTAACGCCATCTGTGCCTATGGCGCGAACCTGGAGAATCTGGCCGTGCTGCTGCCTGCGGTGGAAAAGATTGCGCAGAAACATACCAGCCTGAATATTCAGCCTGCGCAGTACGCCATCGTCGGTGAAAATCTGCTGGCCACCCTTAAAGAGTTGTTGGATCCGGGCGAAGAGGCGCTGGCGGCATGGGGCCGGGCCTACGGCGTGCTGGCAGATATATTCATCAATCGCGAAGAGGAAATTTATCAGGCCACTGAGCAGCAAACCGGCGGCTGGCGCGGCACCCGGGCATTTCGCATCAGCGCGATTGCGCAGCAGAGCGAGTTGATTAAAAGCTTTACCTTCACGCCGGTAGATGGTGGCCCGATAGCCGCCTTTAAGCCCGGTCAGTATCTGACGGTCTACCTGCAGCCTGCCAGCTTCGAACATCACCAGATTCGTCAGTATTCGCTGACGCATCTCAGCAACGGTAAAGATTATCGCATCGCGGTGAAACGTGAAGCGCAGGGCACCGTCTCCGGCTGGCTGCATCAGAATGGCAAGGTGGGTGATGAGCTGATGCTCGCCGCGCCGCACGGCGACTTTTTCCTTGAGGTCGATCCTGCCACACCGGTAGCTCTGATTTCCGCAGGCGTGGGTCAGACACCGATGCTGGCGATGCTCCATGTGCTGGCAGCAAGTCAGCACGGCGCGCCGGTCAGCTGGCTGCACGCGGCAGAGAACGGCAAACAGCATGCGTTTAGCGCGGAAGTTCGTGCCACAGGCGCACAGCTCGCCGATTTCGTCAGTCATGTCTGGTACCGCGAGCCCGAGGCTGAGGATGCCGGTCGCTATGACACACAGGGTCTGATGGATATCACCGTGCTTTCAGCACGTCTCACCTCACCTGACACCCACTTCTATCTCTGTGGCCCTCTGCCCTTTATGCAGCATGTGGTGGCGCAACTGCGGGATGCCGGTGTGGCAGATACTCGTATTCATTACGAGCTGTTTGGGCCGCACAAAGGCATGTGATTGAGCCATAAAAAATCCCGCAGCGCGGGCTTTTTTTTGCTGATAAAGAGCTAATAAAAAGACAATCAGATTGCCTCTTCATCCTCTTCACCCGTACGGATACGCACCACGCGCGCCACGTCGAAGACGAAAATCTTACCGTCACCGATTTTGCCGGTCTGTGCCGTGCGCATAATGGTCTCGACGCAGGTATCTACGATATCGTCGCCCACCACCATCTCGATTTTCACTTTAGGTAAAAAATCGACCATATACTCTGCGCCGCGGTACAGCTCGGTGTGCCCTTTCTGGCGACCAAAGCCCTTCACTTCACTCACGGTCATCCCGGTGATGCCCACTTCCGCTAAGGCTTCACGAACATCATCGAGTTTGAATGGTTTGATAATCGCATCAATCTTTTTCATGTCAGACCCTTTTTCACTCCCTCCATGGTCAGAGGGTTTATCAAGTATAAATGTTACTGGCGCTGTCGGGCGGTAATATCCGGGTTTCTTCAGGTTGCCGCAAGCGCTGTCAGAGTGTGCTGATTGCATCCATTCTGCGTCGGGCCTGAGCAGTCAACGTCCCGGTATCACTTCGCCGCCCCCGCTACTCTTTGAAATCACTGGCGTCCAGTTCATGACGAGACAGCAGCTTATAGAACTCCGTGCGATTACGCCCGGCCAGACGTGCGGCATTGGTCACATTGCCTTTGGTCATCTGCAACAGCTTACGCAGATAGTTCAGTTCAAACTGATTGCGCGCCTCCGCAAAGGTCGGCAACGCGCTGTTTTCACCGCTTAACGCCTGCTCCACCAGCGCATCGCTAATCACCGGCGATGAACTCAGTGCCACACACTGCTCAATCACGTTCACCAGCTGACGCACGTTGCCCGGCCAGCTGGCCGCAATCAGACGCTTCATCGCATCGACGGAAAAACTGCGAATCTGCGGTTTATGGCGTTCAGCCGCCTGACGTAACAGATGATTAGCCAGGAGCGGGATATCTTCGGTGCGCTGATGCAGCGCCGGAATCTTCAGATTCACCACATTCAGACGATAGAAGAGATCCTCGCGGAATTCCTTCTTCTCCATCGCCTTTGGCAGATCGCGATGAGTAGCTGAAATGATGCGCACGTCGATCTCAATATCGTGATCGCTACCCAGCGGCCTGACCTTACGCTCCTGCAGCACCCGCAGCAATTTAACCTGCAGCGGTTGCGGCATATCGCCAATCTCATCCAGGAACAGCGTGCCGCCGCCAGCGGTTTTAAACAAACCGTCACGGGCACTGACCGCACCGGTAAACGCCCCTTTAGCATGACCGAACAGCTCTGACTCCAGCAGCTGCTCCGGCAGTGCGCCACAGTTAATGGCGACAAACGGCTTGCCGTTACGCGGGCTGGCGGCGTGAATCGCCTGCGCCAGCATCTCTTTACCGGTACCGCTCTGACCGTTAATCAGCACGCTGACGTCGGACTGCGCCACCATGTGCGCCTGCTCCAGCAGCTTCAACATCAGCGGGCTGCGGGTGACAATCGCTTCGCGCCAGCGGTCATCACTGACCGGTACCTGCTGTGCCAGCGCCTCATCAATGGCTTTATAGAGCGCATCCTTGTCCACCGGCTTGGTCAGGAAGCTGAAGACGCCCTGCTGGGTGGCAGACACTGCGTCCGGAATAGAGCCGTGCGCCGTCAGGATAATCACTGGCAAGTTGGTATGGCGTTTCTGGATTTCGCCAAACAGCGCCAGACCGTCCATTTCATCCATCCGCAGATCGCTGATCACCAGCTCAATTTTCTCTTTCTGCAGCAGACGCAACGCTTCAGGTCCGCTGGCCGCGGTGGTGACCTGATATCCTTCGCTGCGAAGACGCATGCCCAGCAGCTTCAGCAGGCTGGGATCGTCATCCACCAGCAGCAATTTTGCCGCTTGTTTCATCATCATTGCTCCTCATCCTGCGGCAACGCCGTGCCATGACCGCTGTCAGACACATCCGGGGCTTTGCGTGATGAAAGCTGGCGCTCAATGTCAGTCAGCCGCTCCAGCTTATGCTGCGTGTCGCTGAGCTGCTGCTGCTGTTTCACCATCTGCTGGCGTATCGCCTCAAGCTGCGTATCACTGCTCTGCTGCAGATGGGCATAACGGGTGCGCGCTTCACTGAGGTCAAGCTGCGCGGTCTGATTACTGCGCCACAGCTGAATCAGTGGGCGCACAGACTGTGGGAAATCGCCGCTGTAGCGATCCAGCGTTTCCACATAGCGACGTCGTTCAACAGGCGTCACGTTGCCGTTGGACATCAGCACGCCCTGCTTAAAGGCGCGCGACCAGTTCTCAGCCGGCCAGCGATGGGCTTCGGCACGGGCCTCCGCGGGAGACAGACGCTCAGCACAGTCGATCGCCCGCATCCAGTAAAGGGTGTTGCCCAGCGCCGCGCTCTTTTCTATCGGCCACAGGTCACTGCAGCGGGTCGCCAGGTAATCAGCGATTCTGACCTCGGGTTCCGCCACCTGATGGCCTGACGGCAAAGAGGAGGTGGCCGGGGAGGTCGTACATGCGCTGAGGAGCAGCGTAGTCAGCGTGCTCAACAGCAAAGCGGGTAAATATTTCATCAGTCAGACTTTCCCGGCTGTGGTGTTCAGTTCAATTCGAAAACAGACGTCAGCCTGCTCGCAGGAGACCAGCATCAGGTCGCCCTGCATCCGGCGCAGGCAATCTTTGGCGATACTCAATCCCAGCCCGCTGCCTTTCACCGGCCCTTTACGCTGCTGGCTGCCCTGGTAGAACGGTTCAAAAATCATCGCCTGCTCTTCCGGCGGGATTGGCAAGCCGCTATTCGCGACCTCAATCCAGACCTGATCGCCCTGCTGCTGACTGCGAAGCCAGATGGTACCGGATTCGCTGCCGTAGTTCACGGCGTTCGAATAGAGGTTGTCGATTACCCGCATCAGTAACATCGGTTCTGCGAGGCAGTGACTGACCTTAAGATCGACGACCGTCTGCATCAGTTTGGCGCGCGCCGAAAGCGCATGTGCGTTAACGACGCCATCCACAATCTCCGCCACGCTGACCGGCTCCAGCGCGATCGGGCCATCCGCCAGTTTGCGGTTGTAATCGAGCAGTTGTTCAATCAGCTGCTGCAGATGGCGGCTGCTGCTGTCGAGGATGGTGACCACCTCTTTTTGATCGGCATTCAGCGAGCCGGCGACTTCATCCGCCAGCAGTTCCGTGCCTTCACGCAGGCTGGCCAGCGGCGTTTTCAGCTCATGAGAGAGATGACGAAGAAATTCATGACGCTGCGATTCCAGCCACTGAAGCCGCTCGCTGAGCCAGACAATGCGCTGTCCCAGCGAGCGCAATTCGCGCGGACCGCGAAATGTCCCGCTGTTACCCAGCTCCCGCCCTTCCCCCAGCCGGTTGATCATCCGTTCAATGCGCTTAACCGGACCGATAATCATGCCGGTAAACAGCATCATCAGTGCCAGACTGATGATAAACAGAATCAGCGCCTGCCAGCCAAAAAACTGGCCGCGATCGGCAATTTCGCGCTGCAACTGTAAGCCACGCGAAAAGACCACCTCGCGCGTGTCCTGCACCATCTGCGCATTGGTCGCAGAAAAGCGATCCAGCGCCTCTGCGGCAACCGGCACCGGATTGCCATTGTCACATTTTAGTGGCGTCAGCAGCGGCAGCGTCGCCTGTAAGGTCTGGAATGCGGGCAGTTCGGGCAGGCTGGCGCTGTGTGAGCTCAGCATCTGACTGTAGCGGGTATGCTGAGTCTGATAGAGGCGCGCCAGCGAGGCATCATCCAGCACACAGTACTGGCGATAGCTACGCTCCAGTTCAACTGCCGTTCGCGCCATCGCCTCACTTCTGCGCACATCGGTGAAGGTATTGCGGTTGGTGTCCGCAGCCTGTTCGCTTAACGCAGAGAGACTTTCCCACGCCTGCCAGGCCAGTACCAGCAGGGGCAGCAGCACCAGAACAAACGCCATCAGCACCAGCTGACGCAGAGAACGGGGAAATAAACGCCATTTTTTCACGCAGCCGCTTCCTTAAGATTTGCTGTCTGGATGCTAGCGGACTCTGTCTGCGGAAGAAAGGGGAACAAAAGAAAACGGCAGGCTCAATGGCCTGCCGCTGGCACGACGCGTGATGCATCGCGTAAGAATGGGTGGAGCCTTACTCAACGTTACGTCCGGTGTTTGATAACGCAAGCGATTATCGGTCAGGTGGACGGCAGGCTCCGTTTGGTGCGTCATTCGGGCTTTATGAGCTCTTATCCGCTAAGCGGGGCAATCATAAACAGGTGAATGAGCAGCTGGATGATTATAGCAAGTTCCATGCCATAAAATAAATCATTATATTTTTCAGCAAATTGAGCAGGACCGCCCGCTGACTGTCGCGAAAAATCTTATATCAGCACAGGCTGCCTGTCTCCGTAAGGCGACACTAAATCCAGCCTGAGAAGCAGCGATTAAAAATCAATGAGATAAATGTCGCCATACAGCGACATCGCAACGACTCTGTTGTCGCCATTTGCCAACAGCAACGCAAAAAAGAACAGGAGGCACGCTGGCCTCCTGTTCATTTCAGTGGGTTAAATTAACCCAGCTGTCTGCGCGCATTGCGGAAAATGCGCATCCACGGACTGTCTTCGCCCCACTCGGCCGGATGCCAGGAGTTACTGACGGTACGGAACACACGCTCCGGATGCGGCATCATAATGGTGACGCGGCCACTTTCATTGGTCACAGCAGTGATGCCATTAGGGGAGCCATTCGGGTTAGCCGGATAGGTTTCTGTCACCTTGCCAAAGTTATCGACAAAGCGCAGTGCCACCAGCCCTTTCGACTCCAGCGCTGCCAGATGCGTCGCATCACGGACTTCGACAAAGCCTTCACCGTGCGATACCGCGATAGGCATATGCGAACCGGCCATACCATCCAGCAGCAGTGACGGACTGGCGGCCACTTCGACCAGGCTGAAGCGTGCTTCAAAGCGCTCAGACTGGTTACGCACGAAGCGCGGCCAGAGATCGCTGCCCGGGATCAGTTCGCGCAGATTGGACATCATCTGGCAACCGTTGCAGACGCCCAGCGCCAGGGTTTGTGGACGGTGGAAGAAGGTTTCGAACTCGTCGCGCACGCGTGGGTTGAACAGAATCGATTTCGCCCAGCCCTCACCGGCACCCAGCACATCACCGTAAGAGAAGCCGCCGCAGGCCACCAGCGCCTGGAACTCTTCCAGACCGCGACGTCCGGCCAGCAGATCGCTCATGTGAACGTCAATGGCGGTGAAACCGGCCCTGTCAAAGGCGGCGGCCATCTCGACGTGTGAGTTCACGCCCTGCTCACGCAGCACCGCGACGCGTGGACGTGCGCCCGTTGCGATCATCGGTGCAGCCACATCTTCCTGCGGATTAAAGGTCAGAGTCACGTTCAGGCCCGGATCGCTGTCGTTCTTCTTCGCTTCATGTTCCTGATCGGCACACGCCGGGTTGTCGCGCAGGCGCTGCATCTGCCAGGTGGTTTCCGCCCACCAGGTGCGCAGCGTGGTACGGCTTTCGCTGTAAACCGCGCTGTCACCGGCACGGATCACAAAGCGATCGCCCGGCTGCGCGCTGCCCAGCAGATGCGTCGAAGCGGCAAGGCCGTGATCCGCCAGGATCTGCTCCACTGCCGCGCGATCGGCGGCATTGATCTGGATCACCGCGCCCAGCTCTTCGGTAAACAGAGCAGCCAGCGCATCGTTGCCCAGCGAGGCGATATCAACGTCAATACCGCAATGACCGGCAAACGCCATCTCGGCCAGGGTTACAAGCAGACCGCCGTCGGAGCGGTCGTGGTAGGCCAGCAGTTTCTGCTCAGCCACCAGCGCCTGAATCGCATTGAAGAAGCCCGCTAGCTGTGTGGCATCACGCACATCGGCAGGTTTATCGCCGAGCTGACGATAGACCTGCGACAGCGCGGTTGCGCCCAGCGTATTCGCGCCGTTGCCCAGGTCAATCAACAGCAGCAGGTTATCCTGATCGGCCTGTAGCTGTGGCGTGACGGTACGACGAACATCTTCGACGCGGGCAAACGCGGTAATCACCAGCGACAGCGGCGAGGTCATCTCACGCTGTTCGGTACCTTCCTGCCAGCGGGTTTTCATCGACATCGAATCT
The DNA here is from genome assembly GCF_008631595.1 of Pantoea sp. F_5. NCBI lineage: Bacteria > Pseudomonadati > Pseudomonadota > Gammaproteobacteria > Enterobacterales > Erwiniaceae > Pantoea > Pantoea sp. F_5. The sequence continues at coordinate 25,889 of NZ_VWUO01000001.1, read as the reverse complement.
TTACCGACCGGGATAGTAATCCCCAGCGCCGGACAAAGCTCTTCGCCGACCGCTTTCACCGCCGCATATAAACCGGCATCTTCGCCCGGATGACCAGCGGCAGACATCCAGTTAGCCGAGAGTTTCACGCGCTTCAGCGAACCAATCTGCGTTGCCGCCAGGTTGGTCAGGGCTTCACCCACCGCCAGACGACCCGACGCCGCGAAGTCCAGCAGCGCAACCGGTGAACGTTCGCCCAGAGCAAAGGCCTCACCGTGGTAGCTGTCGAGACTGGCGGTGGTCACCGCACAGTTGGCAACCGGGATTTGCCACGGACCGACCATCTGATCGCGCGCCACCATGCCGGTCACGCTGCGGTCACCGATGGTGATCAGGAAGGTTTTCTCCGCTACGGCAGGCAGATGCAGCACGCGATTCACCGCATCGACCAGCGTAATGCTGTCGCGCTGCAGTTCGGTACCCTGTGCCTGCTGTGTCACCACATCACGCGTCATCTTCGGCGTTTTGCCCAACAGTACGTCAAGCGGCATGTCGATTGGCTTATTATCGAAATGGCTATCTTCCAGGCTCAGGTGCAGCTCTTCGGTCGCTTCACCAATCACCGCGAACGGGGCACGTTCGCGCTGGCAGATCGCCTCAAACTGTGCGAGCTGATCGGGCGCTACAGCCATCACATAACGTTCCTGTGATTCGTTACACCAGACTTCCAGCGGGCTCATGCCTGGCTCGTCACTCAGGATGTCACGCAGGTTAAACCGGCCACCACGATCGCCGTCGCTGACCAGCTCAGGCATGGCGTTGGAAAGACCGCCCGCGCCTACGTCGTGAATAAACAGAATCGGGTTCTCATCGCCCAGCTGCCAGCAGCGGTCGATCACTTCCTGACAACGGCGTTCCATTTCCGGGTTGTCACGCTGAACGGAGGCGAAGTCGAGATCGGCATCCGACTGGCCCGAAGCCATCGATGATGCCGCGCCGCCGCCCAGACCGATGTTCATGGCCGGACCACCCAGCACCACCAGCTTCGCGCCGACGGTGATTTCACCTTTCTGCACGTGATCGGCACGGATGTTACCGATGCCGCCCGCCAGCATAATCGGCTTATGGTAGCCGCGCAGCTCGGTGCCGTTGTGGCTGGTGACCTGCTCTTCATAGGTACGGAAGTAGCCATTCAGTGCCGGACGACCAAATTCGTTGTTAAACGCAGCGCCGCCCAGAGGCCCGTCGGTCATGATTTCCAGCGCGCTGACGATGCGCACCGGTTTGCCGAAGTCCTCTTCCCACGGCTGTTCAAAGCCCGGGATGCGCAGATTAGAGACCGAGAATCCAACCAGGCCCGCTTTGGGCTTGGAGCCGCGCCCGGTTGCGCCCTCATCGCGAATCTCACCACCGGAACCGGTCGCTGCGCCCGGCCACGGCGAGATGGCCGTTGGATGGTTGTGCGTTTCCACCTTCATCAGGATGTGCGCGGCTTCCTGATGCCAGCGGTATTCGCTCTCACCGGCATCAGCAAAGAAACGGCCGACTTCTGACCCTTCCATCACGGCGGCGTTATCTTTATAAGCAGAGAGTACGAAGTCTGGCGTCTGCTCCATGGTATTTTTGATCATCTTAAACAGCGACTTCGGCTGTTTCTCGCCGTCGATAATCCAGTCGGCGTTGAAGATCTTGTGACGACAGTGCTCAGAGTTCGCCTGCGCAAACATATAGAGTTCAATGTCGTTGGGATTGCGGCCCAGCGCGGTAAATGCCGCCACCAGGTAGTCGATTTCATCATCTGCCAGCGCCAGACCCAGCGAGATATTTGCCTGAACCAGCGCCTGACGGCCCTCACCGAGCAGATCGACACTCTTCACCGGCTGCGGCGTATGGTGCGCAAACAGCTGCTCTGCCTGCGCCAGATCGCTATAGACCGTTTCCATCATCCTATCGTGCAGCAGTGTACCCAGCGTCTGCCACTGCGCTTCCGTCAGTTGCGGAGCCTGCACATAAAAAGCCAGACCGCGTTCCAGACGACGTACCTGCGGCAGACCGCAGTTGTGAGCAATGTCGGTGGCCTTAGATGACCAGGGCGAAATGGTGCCGGGACGTGGTGTCACCAGCAGCAGACGTCCCTGAGGGGCATGTTCAGCGAGAGAGGGACCATACTTCAGCAGGCGTTGCAGGCGGCTCTGTTCGTCAGCGGTTAAGGGCGTACTGACATCAGCAAAATGGATGTACTCAGCGTAAATATCACTCACCGGCAGATGAGCGTCCTGAAAGCGGGTCAGCAGTTTGTTTACACGAAATGCCGACAGGGCGGGCGAACCACGCAGAATTTCCATTAATAAGTCTCTCGTCAGGGCGCCGGGCGACGCTTGATTGGGCGCAACAGGGAAAACGGGGCGTATTATAGAGAAAGCGACCTCGTGACGAAACCGTTTGCGCACAATTTTTGGTAACCCGGATTTGCCTGAATTTTGCGCAAAAGCTGCTATAAAAGTTGCTCAGTGTGATTTTGTTGCGCAAAATGCCCCTCGCTCTGGGAGTTCAAAGAAGATAAATACTGCCTTTAAAAGACAGAGGCCTTAGAGCCAGCGAGAGATAACTATTTGAAACGCCTAAAATTTAATTATCTGTTTATCGGTCTGGTTGCCGTGCTGTTAGCGTTAGCGCTGTGGCCATCCATTCCCTGGTATGGGGGTGGGCAGGACAGGATTTCACAGATTAAATCACGGGGAGTCCTGCGGGTCAGTACTATCAGCTCCCCATTGACGTACTACACAGTTAACCAGTTACCGGCCGGTATGGATTATGAGCTGGCAAAACGCTTCGCCGATTATCTTGGCGTCAAACTGAAGGTGACGGTTCGTCCTAACCTGAGCGATCTGTTTGATGACCTTGACGATGGTAAAGCCGATTTGCTGGCCGCTGGCCTGAACTACAATAATGAACGCCTGACGCGCTATCAGACCGGGCCAGGTTACTACAACGTTTCACAACAGCTGGTCTATCGCGTGGATAAGCCACGCCCTAAAAACCTCGGTGACTTAAAGGGGCGGCTAACGGTTGCGTCAGGATCGGCCTATCTGTCAACGCTGAAGAGTGCGCGTTCCAGTCAGTTCCCCGATTTGGACTGGGCGATCTCCACCGATCAGAGTCCTAAAGCTCTGCTGGAAGCGGTCGCCGACGGCAAGCTCGACTATACCATTGGTGATTCCGTTACTATTGCCCTGATGCAGCGCATCTATCCGCAGCTGGCGGTGGCGTTCGATGTTACCGATGAAGAGCCGGTAACCTGGTATGTGCGGCACAGCGATGACGACAGCCTGAATGCTGCAATGCTCGACTTCTTTAATGGTATGGGCGAAGAAGGCGCGATGGCGCGGCTGGAGGAGAAATATCTCGGTCACGTCGGCACCTTTGACTATGTTGATACCCGCACGTTCCTGCGCGCCATCGACAATACGCTGCCCGACATCAAGCCGCTTTTTGAGAAGTACGCTACCAGCATCGACTGGCGACTGCTGGCTGCGATCTCCTATCAGGAGTCGCACTGGAACCCGCAGGCTACCTCGCCGACCGGCGTGCGCGGCATGATGATGCTGACGCGTAACACGGCTGACAGCCTGGATGTGGGCGACCGTACCGATCCCGAACAGAGCATTCGCGGCGGCAGTCAGTATCTGCAGGATATGATGGCGAAGGTGCCGCAGACCATCCCGGAAGATGAGCGCATCTGGTTTGCGCTGGCGGCTTATAACATGGGTTATGCCCATATGCTTGACGTCCGCAAGCTGACGGCACGCCAGGGCGGTAATCCGGACAGCTGGGCGGATGTGAAGCTGCGTCTGCCCATGTTAAGCCAGAAGCGCTACTACACTCAGACAGCTTATGGCTATGCCCGTGGGCATGAAGCCTATAACTACGTGGAGAATATCCGCAAGTATCAGATAAGCCTCGTGGGCTATCTGCAGGAGCAGGAGAAGCGTCTGGCGCGGCAGGCTGAAGCCCAGACCGAACTGGCGAAGGGCTATCCGGCGGTCGAACCGAAGATCGCCATGAACTAACCCTGGCGTTGCGCCTGACGCAGCGCTTTTTTCTGCTCGCGACGCATACGGAAGAAGTCGCTCAGCATGGCGGCACACTCTTCAGCCAGCACGCCGCTGTGCAGTTCAACCTGATGATTCATGCCTGGATGGCCCAGCACATCCAGCAGCGACCCCGCCGCCCCACTTTTAATATCGTGCGCACCATAGACCAGTCGGCTAATGCGGCTGTGAACCATGGCACCGGCACACATCACACACGGCTCAAGCGTGACGTAGAGCGTAGTATCCAGCAGGCGGTAGTTTTCCAGTATTTTACCGCCCTGCCGCAGCGCCATGATCTCTGCATGCGCGGTCGGATCGTGCTGGCCGATGGGTCGGTTCCAGCCTTCGCCAATCACCCGGTCGTTCTGAACCAGCACCGCACCCACCGGCACTTCGCCCTGCTCCCAGGCGCGGCGCGCCAGGCTCAGCGCGTGGCGCATCCAGTATTCATCTTGTTGTTTCACGCTGACCACTCCGGGCGACTGAAAAGCGGCGCATTATAGCGATCTCTGCGAGCGTGTCGAAACTTATTCCAGCTGTTGCAGTTCACCCGCCGGGGTTACCCGCCAGCGATGCTGACAGAAGAACAGCAGCGGATTGTCCTGTTTGCTGTCGCTGTAACCGCTATAGAGCTGTAACGGCGTGCCGATTTTCTCTTCAAGCTGGGCCACTTTCTCATGCCCGAGGCAGCGCATCGCCAGCACACGCCCGCCCCAGCCGCGCCGCATCTGACTGGCAATCAGCTTCACGCGTGGCAGAAACGCGGAGTCGTAATAGACCTGCTCCACCAGCGACTGTGGCGATCCGGTGATGAGCCAGACGTCAGCGTCATCACTGCCCAGGTAATCCGTCAGGCGCTGCTGCACCACCGGAAAGGCTTTTACGCGCAGGCGAAACCACTGGGCAAACTCGGCTTCGAGGCGCAGCAATGTCTGCTCGGAGCGGCCAAAGGTAATTGACCAGAGCAGCAGGCTCATGGGCCAGCGTGCCGCGCGGCCTTTGAACAGCAGACCGATGCCCACCACCGGCAGTAAGGGCACCACCAGCAGCAGATTAAGCGGGCGGCGACGCAGCAGATAGCGCATAAAGGTGCCGAACATGTCCTGCTGATGCAAAGTGCCATCGAGGTCGAAAAATACGATGCGACGTTGTGTTCCCCTGGTCAAACAACTCTCCTTAACGGCTGATTCCGGGATGATAAAGAGTAGTGTAGCCATCATCAGGCGGTACGGCGATGACGGTCATTTTTAATTCCGATGACTACAATGTCCGATGAATAGTTTATTCTTCACTGATTATCCCTGAATTACGAGGATTGGGCATGAGTTCATTGCTGCGCATTCGCCAGCTTTACCCACGTCTGGCATTGAACGAGCGTCGGCTGGCGGATTTTTTACTGTCGCAACCCGATAAGGCACGTCACCTGAGTTCGCAAAAGCTGGCTGAAGAGTCCGGCGTCAGCCAGTCGAGCGTGGTGAAGTTTGCTCAGAAGCTGGGATATAAAGGTTTTCCGGCGCTTAAGCTCGCCCTGAGTGAGTCACTGGCGGACAAGGATGCCATTACCGTGCATAACCACATTCTCAGTGACGACCCGCTTAAAATGGTGGGTGAAAAGCTGCTGACTGAAAAACTCTCGGCGATCCGCGCCACGCTGGATATTAATAGCGAAGAGAAGCTCAACGATGTGTTACAGCTGCTGAAAAATGCCCGGCGCATTTTACTGGTCGGCATCGGCGCATCGGGCCTGGTGGCAAAGGACTTCTCCTGGAAGCTGATGAAGATTGGCATTAATGCGGTGGCGGAACAGGACATGCACGCCCTGCTGGCCAGCGTGCAGGCGATGGGGCCAGGCGATGTGCTGCTCGCTATCTCCTACACCGGGGAACGGCGCGAGATTAATCTGGCGGCGCAGGAAGCGGTTCAGGTTGGGGCCGATGTGGTGGCGTTTACCGGCTTTACGCCGAACACCCTGCAGCAGAGTGCCAGCTACTGTCTTTACACGGTGGCGGAAGAGCAGAGCACCCGCAGCGCAGCGATCTCTTCGACTACGGCGCAACTGGCCCTGACCGATCTGCTGTTTATGGCGCTGGTGCAAAACGATCCGGAACGCGCGTCGAGTCATATTCGTCACAGCGAAGCGCTGGTGAAAAAGCTGGTCTGATCAGTGGCAGCGCGTATAATACCCGCGTTTTTTCTGTTGTTACCAGGTGGGATAAATGGCGCTGTTGATTACGTCCAGATGCATTAACTGTGATATGTGCGAACCGGAGTGCCCGAACCAGGCGATTTCACTGGGCGATGCGATCTATGAGATTGATGTCAGCCGCTGCACGGAATGCGTCGGGCATTACGAAGCGCCAACCTGTCAGCGGGTCTGCCCCATCGACAACACCATTATCACTGACCCACAGCACACCGAATCACGCGATGCGCTGTGGGATAAGTTCGTGCTGCTGCACGGCTAGCTTTCAATGATTACCGTGGCGCAGGCGTAGTGACGCTCGTCGGCCAGCGTTACGTGAACGTGGTTAACGCCCAGCTTCTCTGCCACGTCAGCGGCCTGCTGAAAGAAGCGTAACCCCGGTTTACCCAGCGCATCGTTGTAAACTTCGAACTGATTAAATGCCAGACCACCGCGAATGCCGGTGCCGAAGGCTTTGGCTGCCGCCTCTTTAACCGCAAAGCGTTTGGCGAGAAAGCGCACCGGCTGTTTGTGCGCCTGATACTGCTGCCATTCGGCTTCACTCAGCACCCGACGCGCCAGCCGGTCGCCGGAGCGCGCTATCACGTCGGCGATGCGTTCAATCTCAACGATGTCGCTGCCCAGTCCCAGAATAGCCATCAGCGGCGGGCTTCACGCAGCAGTTGCTTCATCTCTTTGACCGCATCCGGCAGGCCACTCATCACCGCACGACCGATAATCGCATGGCCGATATTCAGCTCATGCATTTCCGGCAGCGCAGCAATCGGCAGCACGTTGTGGTAGGTCAGACCGTGACCGGCATTCACCTTCAGCCCCAGGCTGGCGGCAAAGGTCGCGGCATGGCGAATGCGTGCCAGCTCTGCGTCACGCGCTCGTCCCTCGGGAGCCTCGGCATAAGCACCGGTATGAATTTCGATGTAAGGCGCACCGGTAGCAACGGCCGCTTCGATCTGACGGTGGTCAGCATCAATAAACAGTGAAACCAGAATGCCCGCGTCACGCAACAGTCGTACGGCCGCGTTCATCTTCTCCTGCTGCCCTGCCACATCCAGTCCGCCTTCCGTAGTCACTTCCTGACGCTTTTCCGGCACCAGACAGCAGAAATGGGGCTGGATATCACAGGCGATGCCGATCATCTCATCGGTGACCGCCATCTCCAGATTCATGCGCGTCTGGATGGTATCACGCAGAATACGCACGTCGCGGTCGGTAATGTGACGGCGATCTTCACGCAGGTGCACCGTAATACCGTCTGCGCCTGCCTGCTCGGCGATGAACGCCGCCTGCACCGGGTCGGGATAGTTTGTCCCACGGGCATTACGCACCGTGGCAATGTGATCGATATTGACGCCTAACAGCAACTCAGCCATAACCATCCTCACTTCTTTTCCATCGTGATGTTGAGTGTACCGCGCAACTATAAACCGTCGGTACACCCTGCGCTATTCATCTGCCTGTTCGGGCTTTTTCTTCGGGATAAACTGGCGGAACAGCTCCTGACTTTTTAGCGGCTTGCCACCCAGGTAAGGCTTCAGGGCAATACGGGTAAACCGCTTCGCAGCGCGCAGCGTATCGGCGTCGGGAAACTCACGTTCGCACAGGGCGTGCAACTCACGACCGGTAAAGCTGCGCTGATTAACCACCAGACTGGCGGTAAAACCGCGCTCTTCACGGTAGCTGTACGTCATGTCATCGCTAACCGGCTCGCCGCTACCGGCGCAATGCAGGAAGTCGACGCCATAGCCCAGGTGTCCGAGCAGCGCCAGTTCAAAACGGCGCAGTGCGGGTTCGGGCTTGCCGTGCGTTGAGGCTAATGCCTGAAGGCAGTTGAGATAGTCGAAAAAGAGTTCCTGGAAGGGCGATTCCGGCTGCAGTACGCGAGAGACCAGCTCATTGACGTAGAGACCGCAGTAGAGCGTAATGCCGCTGAGCGGTAAGGCCAGCGACACTGCTTCGGCATTACGCAGGGTTTTGACTTCCCCGCGACCGCTCCAGCGAACCAGCAGCGGGGTAAAAGGCTGTAACGCACCTTTCAACTGAGAGCGCCGCGAGCGTGCGCCCTTGGCCAGCACCCGTACCCGCCCTTCGTTTTCGCTGAACAGGTCGAGCAGCAGGCTGGTTTCGCTGAAGGGACGACTATGCAGCACAAAGGCGCGTTGCCAGCCTTCCATTGAATCAGAGATCGTCTGTATAACCCAGGCTACGCAGCGCTCGTTCGTCATCTGCCCAGCCGGATTTCACTTTTACCCACAGTTCGAGATGCACTTTCGCTTCGAACATCTCTTCCATGTCCCTGCGTGCTTCTGTTCCGATGACTTTGATTTTGGCACCTTTGTTGCCAATCACCATCTTCTTCTGCCCTTCGCGCTCGACCAGAATCAGACCATGAATGTCATAACCGCCGCGTTCGTTGGTCACGAAGCGCTCAATCTCCACGGTGACGGAGTAAGGCAGTTCAGCGCCCAGGAAGCGCATCAGTTTTTCACGGATCATCTCTGACGCCATGAAACGCTGTGAGCGGTCGGTGATGTAATCTTCCGGGAAGTGATGATCGGCCTGCGGCAGATGCTTGCGGGTAATGGCCGCAATGGTATCGACGTTTTTGCCGCTCTCAGCAGAGATGGGCACGATGTCGAGGAAGTTCATCTGCTGGCTCAGGAACTGCAGATGCGGCAGCAGAATGGTTTTATCCTGGATGTTGTCGACTTTATTCACGGCCAGCACAACCGGCACTTTATTGTCGCGCAGTTTGTTTAACACCATCTCATCATCTGGCGTCCAGCGGGTACCTTCAACGACGAAGATCACCAGCTCTACGTCGCCAATCGAACTGCTGGCTGCACGGTTCATCAGACGGTTAATGGCGCGCTTCTCTTCCATGTGCAGTCCGGGGGTATCGACGTAGATCGCCTGATAGTTGCCCTCGGTGTGAATGCCCATGATGCGATGGCGCGTGGTTTGCGGCTTACGCGAGGTGATCGACACCTTCTGCCCCAGCAACTGGTTCAGTAAGGTGGATTTACCGACGTTCGGTCGGCCAACAATCGCGACAAAGCCGCAATAAGTAACGTTTTCGCTCATTCGAGTCCTGAATTGTTCAGCGCCTGATGCGGCACCGAAGAGTGCTATTTGAGTCATGTGTCATTCAGCGTCTCCTGACGCCGGGATAGTGCTGTCAGAGGGTGAGTGATTTAGCGCCGGTTCCGGCACTGTCACCCCGACAGACCTATTCGAGACCTAATTTTATCAGTGCCTGTTCAGCCGCTGCCTGCTCGGCTTTACGACGGCTGGAGCCGACGCCGACGACCGGCTCGGCCATGCCACTCACCTGACAGTGAATGGTGAATTCCTGATCGTGGGCTTCGCCACGCACCTGCACCACCAGATAACTTGGCAGCGGCAGATGACGTCCCTGCAGATACTCCTGCAGGCGTGTTTTGGGATCTTTTTGTTTGTCGCCAGGACTGATTTCATCCAGGCGCGTCTGATACCAGTCGAGGATCAGCTGCTCTACCCGCTCGATGCTGCTGTCGAGGAAGATACCGCCAATCAGCGCTTCCACCGTATCCGCCAGAATCGATTCGCGACGGAAACCGCCGCTTTTCAGCTCACCCGGCCCTAAGCGCAGGCACTCGCCAAGATCAAATTCGCGTGCCATTTCAGCCAGCGTATTGCCGCGCACCAGCGTGGCACGCATGCGGCTCATGTCGCCTTCATCAACCCGCGGGAAGCGGTGATAAAGGGCATTCGCAATCACATAGCTAAGAATAGAATCGCCCAGAAATTCCAGGCGCTCGTTGTGCTTACTGCTGGCGCTGCGGTGAGTCAGGGCCTGCTGTAACAGTTCCGAATGAGTAAAAGTGTAGCCCAGTTTGCGCTGAAGCTTGTTAATCAGGATGGGGTTCATGCGATTCCAGTTCTTTGTTGCGTCTGTGACTCTGCATACCAAACGGGGCTGGCAGTCCAACACGTTCCGTTTGGTGTGCAGTGGCCTCCCTGAGGAGGCCACCCGATTTGCCTGTTAATCAGACAAAATTATTAGTGGATACCGCCGATGCGACTGAATCGCACGCCGGTTGGCCACTGACCTTCCTGCTTCTCAAAGCTCATCCAGATAGCGACCGCTTTACCAACCAGATTACGCTCCGGGACAAAGCCCCAGTAGCGGCTGTCGGCGCTGTTATCACGGTTGTCGCCCATCATGAAGTATTGCCCTTTTGGCACGACCCAGCTCGCCTGCGGCTGACCCGGCTGCTGATAATACATGCCCGCCTGACTCTGCGCTTCATTAACCAGCAGAATGTCATGGGTCACGTTATCGATTGTCTCTTTGCGGGTTGCCATGCGCAGACCACCGCGCAGGGTATCGCCCTGTGGCACCTGATAAAAACCGTTGCCGGTTTCGTTGCCATCAAAGCCGCTAAAGGTCTGAATAAAGTTGCTTGGTTCAACGTCGGTGTAAGTCACTGCCAACGCTGTGTCACAGGCTTTATCGTCACCACAGGTCGGTTTCACCGTCAGCGTTTTGCTATAAGGATCATAGATGACTTTATCGCCTGGCAGGCCAATAACGCGCTTAATGTAATCCAGGCTCGGATCTTTCGGGTATTTAAATACCGCAATGTCGCCGCGCTTCGGCTGACCGGTTGGGATCAGCGTCGTCTGGGTAATCGGATCTTTAATGCCGTAAGCAAACTTCTCCACCAGGATAAAGTCGCCAATCAGCAGCGTTGGCATCATCGAGCCAGAGGGAATCTGGAACGGCTCGTAAATAAACGAACGCACGATGAAAACCACGGCCAGCACCGGGAACACGGAGGCGGTCGTCTCAACCCAGCCTGGCTGTGAAGAGACTTTCGCCAGCGTTTTGCTGTCGAGCGCGTTACCGGTCTGGGCCTGCGCCGCCGCCTGTTTCGCGCGACGCTCGGGTGCCCATTTGAAACGATCGATTACCCAGACGATGCCAGTAATCAGCGTCGCTATCGCCAGAATCAGGGCGAACATATTAGCCATTGGAAATCCTTATTTGCTGTCCTTACCGACATGCAGAATGGCGAGGAACGCTTCCTGTGGCAGCTCAACGTTACCAACCTGCTTCATACGCTTCTTACCCTCTTTCTGTTTCTGCAACAGTTTCTTCTTACGGCTGACGTCACCGCCATAACACTTGGCGAGAACGTTTTTACGCAGCTGTTTAACGGTTGAGCGCGCGATAATGTGGTTACCGATGGCAGCCTGAATCGCAATATCAAACTGCTGGCGCGGGATGAGATCTTTCATTTTCTCAACCAGATCACGGCCGCGATAAGGCGCATTGTCGCGGTGGGTAATCAGCGCCAGCGCATCCACACGTTCAGAGTTAATCAGTACGTCGACGCGCACCATGTCTGAAGGCTGGAAACGTTTGAAGTTGTAATCCAGCGAGGCATAGCCGCGCGAGGTGGATTTCAGACGGTCAAAGAAGTCGAGGACCACTTCTGCCATCGGAATTTCATACGTCAGTGCAACCTGATTGCCGTGGTAAACCATGTTGGTCTGCACGCCACGCTTCTCAATACAGAGCGTGATGACGTTGCCCAGATACTCCTGTGGCAGCAGCATGTGACATTCCGCGATCGGCTCACGCAGTTCTTCGATGTTGTTCAGTGGCGGCAGCTTGGATGGACTATCGACATGAACAATTTCGCCACCGGTGGTGACGACTTCATACACTACCGTCGGTGCAGTGGTAATCAGATCGAGATCGTATTCGCGCTCCAGACGCTCCTGGATGATCTCCATGTGCAGCAGACCAAGGAAGCCACAGCGGAAACCAAAGCCCAGCGCCGTTGAGCTTTCTGGCTCATAAAACAGCGAGGCATCGTTCAGGCTCAGCTTGCCGAGCGCATCACGGAACGCTTCATAGTCGTCAGAGCTGATCGGGAACAGACCGGCATAAACCTGCGGCTTCACTTTTTTAAAGCCTGGCAGCGCTTTGTCTGCCGGGTTGCGTGCGGTGGTCAGGGTATCGCCCACCGGTGCACCGAGAATATCTTTGATGGCGCAGACCAGCCAGCCTACTTCACCACAGTTCAGTTCATTACGATCGACACGTTTCGGGGTAAAGATGCCCAGGCGGTCAGCGTTATAAACCTGACCGGTGCTGAGAACTTTAATCTTGTCACCTTTACGCATGGTGCCGTTTTTCACACGCACCAGCGAAACAACGCCCAGATAGTTATCAAACCAGGAATCGATAATCAGCGCCTGCAGCGGAGCTTCCGGATCGCCTTCCGGCGGGGGAATATCGCGCACTAAGCGTTCCAGCACGTCCGGAACGCCGACGCCGGTTTTAGCGGAGCAGCGCACCGCATCAGCAGCATCGATGCCGACGATATCTTCAATCTCCTGCGCAGCGCGATCGGGATCGGCTGCAGGCAGGTCAATTTTGTTCAGAACCGGCACTACTTCCAGATCCATCTCCATCGCGGTGTAGCAGTTCGCCAGTGTCTGCGCTTCAACACCCTGACCCGCATCCACCACCAGCAATGCACCTTCGCAGGCAGCCAGTGAGCGGGAAACTTCATAAGAGAAGTCTACGTGGCCCGGAGTATCGATGAAATTGAGCTGGTAAGTTTCGCCGTCTTTCGCGTGGTAATCGAGTGTGACGCTCTGTGCTTTGATAGTAATGCCACGCTCACGCTCCAGATCCATGGAGTCAAGAACCTGCGCAGCCATTTCACGGTCAGAGAGGCCACCGCAGATCTGAATAAGGCGGTCAGAGAGCGTAGATTTACCATGGTCGATATGAGCGATGATGGAGAAATTTCTTATGTGCTTCATTTATAGGGATATCTTCGCTTAAAATTCAGTTGAAAATCTGAGCACAGACACATTCAGGAAGATCGCTCTTTACCCACAATCCTGTCAGCCTCATTAATGACGACGCATATTACACTGTTAATGCCGCGCATAAAAGAATGGAACGTGGTGGAAGCGAAACAGATATCTGCGCAAGGCAGAACGGACAAAGGCCGCGGGGTGCGCGGCCTGGACGTACATTACGCTTCGCTTTCAACACGCAGCGCATCGGGAGGCAGGGCGATGTTCAGAATGACCGGCTGAAAGGCTTCGCGATCGCCAAATTTCATCGAAACGCCTTTTGCGACAATAAAGCCGCCGATGCCACCCAGCAGCGCACCGCAGGCGGCCGCCAGGTCGCTGCTGAACAGCGACTGAAACAGGCCGGCAACCACGAACAGGCCAAACAGCGGCGTCATGTAGACCAGCAGCGCTGAACCCAGCAGGCTGCTCTCTTTGATGCCTAACTCAATGCGCTGTCCCGGCTGCAGCGGCTTGCTGCTGACAATCTGCATCACATGAGCATTCTTCGGGCCGAGTTTATTCAGCATATGGCTGCCGCAACCTTTGCGTGCCTGGCAGCTGTTGCAGGAGGTTTTTGCTTCGGTATGCAGTGTGGCAATGCCATCCTGCCATGCCACCACGGTGGCCCATTCTCTCATCATTTTTGTGACCCCAGATCGATGCTGTCCGCAATACGTTTTGCGGTTGAGGGCGGTAGTTCGCCGATCACCGCAATTTCGTTATTATGGCGCACAACGGTCTGGACCGTACGACGCCCAGTGCGCAATGTCTGCGTTGTGCTACTTTTATCAGCTGGCGTCACGTTGATGGCGAAACTAAACAGCCCATCGCTGTAAAGCTTCGACTCAATATTTTTGTTCAGCCCCGGCAGCGTGCGGCGATTTTGCGACACCAGCGTCATGCCTGCGGGTATCCAGCCTGGCTGCCATGCGACAGTCACCGCGTCCCCTTTTGGCACGGAAAGCGACGGTGGCAGATTCGCTTTCTCCAGCCCCTGCATCAGATTGCGTACCCCTTCATCCACCGCAAAGCTGATAACGCGGAACTGTTCCAGCGTTTCACCGTCACGATCAAGCAGGTCGATACGGAGCGGTAGCCTGGTATCCACATCCAGCCAGACCACATAGCTGTAACGGGTGCCATCGCGAGACACGATACGCAGCACATCACACATCTGATCGGCAATGCGCGAGCGACCCACAGTAATAAAATCGTAGGCAGTGGCGAGTTTGTTGAAGTCAGCAAAAATCACCGACGGCAAAGCGTCGATAATATGATTGCCCGGGAGCGAAAAGGGATCAAGGCCTGGTTCGAAGTAGCTGATATCGTTACCACGCTGGATTACTTCCCGACGAGGCCCGTCCATTTGCAACAGCTGTGCAAATATCCGGTTATCGACCACAGCATGGCGATAGCGCAGCGATTCAATACCGATGCGTGAGACGTTGATATAGGCAAATTCGTAGTTGAGGTTCTGACTTGCCTGCTCCATCTGCTGCAATAGCGCCCCGGATGCAGTAGTTTGCGCCGGGGCGGCAGATGACCATAACAGGCTGCCTGTCAGCAGGCTAACAGCGTACCAAAACGGCTTCATTACTGCTGCTGCTGTCCTAATGACTGGTTTCCGGGAACATCAACCTGCGCCTGTTTTGGCGCATCGGTTTCAAACTGGAGCTGATCAGCGTGCAGACGGCGTTGCAGTTCATAATCCTGCAGCATGGCGTTCACGCGACGACGCTGATCCTGAACCTGCTGATTAGCGCTGTTCGTGTCAAAGGCATCAGACGGCACGCCCAGGCTAACCGGGGAGGCTTTACCCATCATCGGCAGCGTATTGAACACCGGAGAGTCAGAGGTCTGCGTGGCGCTACCCTGCGGCTGGTTGTAGTGCTGAACACCCACGATCACGGCCAGTGACACACAGGCAGCCACACCCACCTGAGTCAGTTGCGCAGCCCACGGACGCGCCTTTTTCCAGAACGGCATTTTTTCCCAGCGGGAAGGTTCTGGCTGAGCTTCAGGAATCAGCGTGGTAACCGTACGCAACGGTTCTTTTTCGATAGCAGCAGCGACGCGCGCAGAGATATCAAAATGCAGGACATCACCCACATCACCGCGCATGGTATCGCGAATAAGATGATAGCTCGCCCAGCTTTTCTGTAGTTCTGCGTCCTTAGACAAGGCGGAAAACAGCTCGTTATCTAAGGTCTCACCATCCATTAAAGCGGAAAGTTTTTCTTTCTGCATGCCTATGTACCCTTCCAGTAGCCGTTATCACTAACGTTGGATAAGCGGTTGAACTTTGTTATCAATGGCCTCTCGCGCACGAAAGATACGTGATCGAACAGTGCCTACCGGGCAATCCATAATGACGGCGATCTCTTCATAACTCAGACCGTCCAGTTCCCTGAGGGTAATTGCCATACGCAAGTCCTCGGGTAGCGCCTCGATGGTACGAAAGACAATTTGTTTCAATTCGTCAGACAACATTAAGTTCTCAGGGTTCGAAATTTCTTTTAATGCACCCGCACTTTCGAAATTTTCGGCGTCAATAGCATCCACATCACTGGATGGTGGACGACGCCCCTGAGCAACCAGGTAATTTTTCGCTGTGTTTACCGCAATGCGGTACAGCCAGGTATAAAACGCGCTATCGCCCCGGAAAGAGTCCAGTGCGCGATACGCTTTAATAAACGATTCCTGTACAACATCAGGCACGTCGCCCGAGGGAACATAGCGTGAAACCAAACTCGCCACTTTATGCTGGTAACGAATCACCAGTAAGTTGAACGCTTTTTGATCTCCCTTCTGTACCCGCTCGACAAGGACCTGATCCGTTAACTGCTCGCTCATCCGAGGTAATGTCTCCCCAAATTTTTCATATGCATAAAGTAACTGCCAGCACATCTCATGTTCTGAGCAAGCATGCGCTTAGAGTTGTGATGTGGTGCGAAGTTCACTTCCCGCCGTGATATTTACCGCTCCGATGGAGATAACACAGGTTGTTCGTTTTCGTTCAGTGTCAGGAGCGTAAATCGCAGGCAGAGTAACCTATGACAACAGCTTTTTCATCATTAAATCCTTTAGGTTTAATAAGTTTGCTATAAAAAACCAGGGCTGAAGCAGCCTGTTCTTAACCTATTGATTATATAAGGATTTTCATCAGAGCCAGATGAACGCTCGCGTCGTGTGTTTAAAATACTTCACAGAACACCCCATTGCGCTTATGCTCAGGCCTGGTCTTGTTTAGTAAATTAAACATTATGATGAATGCGAATCCGGATTATCAGTGTGATGTGTTGATTGTGGGCAGCGGTGCGGCCGGCCTGTCGCTGGCGTTACGGCTGGCAAAACAGTATCAGGTAACCGTTCTCAGTAAAGCGCAGGTCAATGAAGGGTCAACTCTTTATGCGCAGGGTGGCATTGCTGCGGTATTTGATGAGACGGACAGCATCGAGTCGCATATCGAGGATACGCTGATTGCCGGCGCGGGATTATGCGACCGTGAGGCCGTGTCGTTTATTGCCAGTAATGCCCGGCATTGCGTGCAGTGGCTGATCGACAACGGCGTTGCGTTTGATCTCGATCCGCATGCGGCGGGTGACATGCGCTATCACCTGACTCGCGAAGGCGGCCACAGTCATCGCCGCATTCTGCACAGCGCTGACGCTACCGGCCACGCGGTTGAAACCACGCTGGTGAGCCAGGCATTAAGCCACCCTAACATCCGGATTCTGGAACGTACTAACGCGGTCGATCTGATTCTTTCAGATAAAATCGGGCTGTCTGGCCCACGCCGGGTGGTGGGTGCGTGGATCTGGAATCGTAATCGCGAGCAGGTCGAAACCTGTCGGGCGCGGGCCGTCGTCGTTGCAACAGGCGGTGCCGCCAAAGTCTATCAATATACCACTAACCCTGACATTGCTTCCGGTGATGGCATCGCGATGGCGTGGCGCGCGGGCTGTCGGGTGGCCAATCTGGAATTTAACCAGTTTCATCCGACCTGCCTTTTTCATCCGCAGGCGCAGAATTTCCTGTTAACCGAAGCGTTACGCGGAGAAGGTGCCTGGCTGTTACGTCCCGATGGTAGTCGTTTTATGCCCGACTTTGATGAGCGCGCCGAACTGGCCCCCCGCGATATTGTTGCCCGCGCTATCGATCACGAGATGAAACGGCTGGGTGTCGACTGTATGTATCTGGATATCAGCCACCAGCCTAAAGAGTTTGTGCGCGCACATTTCCCGATGATCTATGAGAAGTTACTGACCTTTGGCTTTGACCTGACCAAAGAGCCGATCCCGATTGTACCCGCCGCGCACTACACCTGCGGTGGCGTCGTCGTCGATCGGCACGGTCAGACCGACGTCAATGGCCTGTATGCCATTGGTGAAGTGAGTTATACCGGCCTGCATGGCGCTAACCGGATGGCCTCCAATTCGCTGCTGGAGTGTCTGGTGTATGGCTGGTCCGCGTCAGAGGCGTTGATGCGTACCCTGCCCGGCATTGAAGCCGTCACTACCCTCCCCGCCTGGGATGAGAGTCAGGTTGATGACGCTGATGAACGCGTCGTGATCCAGCATAACTGGCACGAGCTGCGTCTGTTCATGTGGGATTATATGGGAATCGTCCGCACCACCCGGCGGCTGGAACGGGCGTTGCGCCGCATCAACCTGCTTCAGCAGGAGATCGATGAATATTACCGCCATTTCCGCCTCTCCAATAACCTGCTGGAGCTGCGAAATCTGGTGCAGGTCGCTGACCTGATGGTGCGCTGCGCGCTGGAACGAAAAGAGAGTCGCGGCCTGCACTATATTCGTGACTACCCGGATTTACTGCCAGAAGCGCTGCCGACCCTTTTGACCCCGCCAGGTTACATGAAGAGGTAAAAGTTCTGCGTCAGGCTACACCACTCATCGGAATAGCGGGTATCTGGTGCGCGGATTGCGAGACGCTCCAGCAGCGTTTCCCCAGCCTGCGGCGACAGACCCAGTACCACGCGGTGTGGCGGACGATGGGCATATTCTGCCACGTCCAGCCGGAAACGCAGATGCCAGCCATCGGCCTGCGCCAGGGTGATAAACGTCTGCCCAATATCGACGGGCAGCACCACGCAGAACATCCCCTCCTCTTCAATTAATAAGGCTGCACTGCGTAACAGCGTCTGATGATCGAGCGAGGCCGTTGCACGTGCGTTGTCCCGTGCCACGGTAGAGCAGGCTACGCCCGGCGCGAAATAGGGGGGATTACTGACAATCAGCGAGTAACGTTTATCACACTGCTCAGCCCAGCTGGCGATATCCTGCTGATGAACCTGAATACGTTCAGACCATGGTGACTGCTGCACATTCTCCTGCGCCTGCTGTGCGGCTTCCGGTTCTAACTCCACCGCATCGATTTGGACCTGCGGTGGCGTACGCTGCGCCAGCATCAGGGCAATCAGCCCGCTGCCGCTGCCGATATCCAGAATGCGCCTGACCCCGGCCACCGGTGCCCAGGCCCCGAGCAGAATGGCATCGGTTCCCACTTTCATCGCACAGCGATCGTGCGCGACAAAAAATTGTTTAAAGGTAAAACCGTTTTTATTTAACTGTGGCCGTTCACGCGGCTTATCCTGCATCATTCGTTACTACCATCGTTTTTTCCTGCCGTCCGGCAGCGCATGAGTGTAACGTGGCAACAGAGGGAATTCACGCGGCAGACAACCCCAGGCGCAGCGGAAACGGATTAACAGATGAAGATTCAGTCTGATCTGTCTATAATCAGCGCCCCAAACTGAGGTAGACCATGACAGTAACCACATTTTCCGAACTCGAACTCGACGAAAGCCTGCTACAAGCGTTGCAGGAAAAAGGCTTTACGCGCCCAACAGTGATCCAGGCCGCTGCAATTCCGCCCGCGCTGGAGGGTCGTGACGTTCTGGGTTCGGCACCTACAGGAACCGGGAAAACCGCCGCGTATCTGTTACCGGCGCTGCAGCACCTGCTTGATTTTCCGCGCAAGAAATCCGGGCCGCCGCGCATATTGATTGTGACCCCGACCCGTGAACTGGCGATGCAGGTTGCCGATAATGCGCGTGAGCTGGCGAAACATACGCATCTGGACATCGCCACGATCACCGGCGGCGTGGCTTATATGAACCATGCCGAAGTCTTCAGCGAAAATCAGGACATTGTGGTCGCGACCACGGGCCGTCTGTTGCAGTACATCAAAGAAGAGAACTTTGACTGCCGCGCCGTAGAAACCCTGATACTGGATGAAGCGGACCGCATGCTGGATATGGGCTTTGCTCAGGATATCGAAACCATCGCGGCTGAAACGCGCTGGCGCAAGCAAACCATGCTGTTTTCCGCCACGCTGGAAGGCGACAATATCCGTGACTTCGCCGAGCGTCTGCTCAACGAACCGGTTGAGCTGGAGGCTGATCCGAGCCGTCGCGAGCGCAAAAAGATCCAGCAGTGGTACTACCGCGCTGATGATCTGCAGCATAAAACCAAATTACTGATTCATCTGCTGAAGCAGCCGGATGTGACGCGCAGCATTGTATTTGTGCGTAAGCGTGAACGTCTGCATGAACTGGTGAGCTGGCTGCACGAAGCGGGGATTCGTAGCAGCTATCTTGAAGGTGAAATGGTGCAGGCCAAGCGTAACGAAGCGATTAAGCGTCTGAGTGAAGGACGCGTTAACGTGCTGGTTGCGACGGATATCGCCGCGCGTGGTATTGATGTTGAAGATGTCAGCCACGTCTTCAACTATGACATGCCGCGTACCGCCGATACCTATCTGCACCGCATTGGTCGTACCGGTCGTGCGGGCCGTAAAGGCATCGCCATTTCACTGGTTGAAGCGCATGATTACGTCCTGCTGGGTAAAATCACCCGCTATGTGAATGAGCCGATCAAAGCGCGCGTGATTGATGAACTGCGCCCTGAAACGCGTGCGCCTGATGCTAAAACCACGGGTAAACCGTCGAAAAAAGTGCTGGCGAAGCGTGCAGAGAAGAAAGCCAGCGAAACGGAAAAACCGCGCGTGAAAAAACGCCATCGTGATGCTAAAAATGTTGGCAAACGCCGCAAGGCAAGCGGCACTACGCCAGCTAACGAGAATGCGGAATAAAACATCACACGTATAAAAAAATCGCCTCACAGGAGGCGATTTTTTTTATCTGATAATCAGTTACGGCCTTTTCAGAATGTTTCTTCTGCCAGTGCGCTTTCTTCACAACACTGGCATCCGCATGCCGGGTAGTTAACTGCTTATCTCCTTCATTATAAAAATAAAAATTGCTGTGTGCGCTTTGCGCTAATTTTCAGCACCCCGATAATTCAGGCGGTTTACAGACTTTCTGTAAAGGTGCGGGTGATTACATCGCGCTGCTGCTCAGGCGTCAGTGAGTTAAAACGCACGGCATAGCCTGAAACACGAATAGTCAGCTGTGGGTAATTTTCAGGATGTTTAACCGCATCTTCAAGCGTTTCACGACGCAGCACGTTGACGTTCAGATGCTGACCGCCTTCAACGCGCACCTGCGGTTTAATGTCAACCGGCACTTCACGGTAAGCGAATTCGCCCAGTTCGCTGATGGCGACAACCTGATCTTCTTCATAGCCCGCTTTTGCACACAGGCAACGCGCTTCAGCTTTCTCTTCATCCAGCAGCCAGAAGGAGTTCAGAAGTTGTGAATTGTTAGTTTGAGTGATCTGGATACCAGTGATCATGATTGCGTCTCCCGGATAATACGTGAATAAATCAAATTTGAGGCCCCGGTATACCATCGTTCATTCACAACAGCCTTGACCTGTATCAATATTAATCAGCCATTCAGCGTGCTTTTCAGCTAACCCATTGATCTCAAAATGTCTGCCAACTAAAAATAATTTGTATTTTTCAAATTATTTTTGCCTTCAGGTCAGCGGCAGGAACGGCTAAGCTTACTCCACTAACGTTAAGGGAGTTAAACATGGCTGAAAAGCTGACCTGGCACGACGTGCTGGCTGAAGAGAAAGAGAAACCCTATTTTATTGAGACGCTGAAGCAGGTCGCCGATGAACGCGCCGCGGGTGTAACCGTCTATCCGCCGCAGAAAGATGTGTTTAATGCGTTTCGCCTGACGGAACTCGGTGACGTCAACGTCGTGATTCTGGGGCAGGATCCCTATCACGGGCCGAATCAGGCGCACGGACTGGCTTTCTCAGTTCTGCCAGGGGTTCAGGTGCCTCCGTCACTGCAGAATATCTACAAAGAGCTGGTGCAGGATATTCCCGGCTTCCGGAAACCCGATCACGGCTTTCTTGAGAGCTGGGCAAAACAGGGAGTGATGTTGCTTAACACGGTATTAACGGTTGAAGCAGGTAAAGCCCATTCCCATGCGCGATTCGGCTGGGAGACCTTTACGGACAACGTGATTGCGGCGATTAACCAGCACCGTGAAGGGGTGATTTTCCTGCTGTGGGGCTCACATGCGCAGAAGAAAGGCAGCATTATCGATCGCAAGCGCCATCATGTGTTGCAGGCGCCCCATCCCTCACCGCTCTCTGCGCATCGTGGATTTTTCGGCTGCAAACACTTCTCAGCGACCAATGAATTGCTGAGCGCTGCCGGTAAAAAGCCGGTGGACTGGACGCCGGTCTTACCGGAATAGCGCCCAAACGCACACGGCCGCGTCAGTGCGCGGCCGTGTAACAGGATTCAGGGGTTGAATCAGCTCTTAGCCTTAGAAACCGCAACCATCGCCGGGCGTAGCAGGCGACCATTCAGCGTATAGCCACGCTGCATCACCAGCATGACATGGTTAGGTTCAAATTCTTCAGACTCCATCATCGACATCGCCTGATGAACTTCAGGGTTGAATGGCACGCCAGTTTCGCCAACCACTTCAACACCGAACTTACGCACGGCACCGAGCAGGCCCTTCAGCGTCAGTTCAATGCCTTCAATCATGGATGCCAGCTGTGGGTCCTCTTTATTGGCCACTTCCAGCGCACGTTCCAGGCTGTCGATGACCGGAAGCAGCTCGTTGGCAAACTTCTCAAGCGCAAATTTGTGCGCCTTCTCAACGTCCATCTCGGCACGACGACGAATGTTTTCAACCTCAGCCTGCGCACGCAGCTGTGCATCGCGTACACCGTTCTGCGACTGCGCTAATTCAGCTTCGAGCTGGGCAATACGCTCATCACGCGGATCCACCTCTGCTGCCGTCTCCGCTTCCTGAGGTTGCTGCTGATCCTGCTGAATTTCGTCTGAGACTTGCTCGTTTGGGGTGTTCTGTTCTTTACTACTCATGAATTTCTCCGCGTTTTGCACATTCATTTCGCTGGTTGGCTTATTATGGGGATTGGTATGACGGATTCAAGGGAACCTATCACATTGCCTTGCCGTTTTGGCTTATAAGGAACACCGACCAGATGAACAAACACTTTAACTGCATTGGTATCGTGGGTCATCCGCGCCATCCCACTGCGTTAACCACGCATGAGATGCTCTGGCGCTGGCTGACAGCCAAAGGTTATCAAGTGATCGTTGAGAAGCAGATTGCGCAGGAGCTGTCGCTTCACGACGTGCAGACCGGCACGCTGGCGGAGATTGGTCAACAGGCTGATTTAGCGGTCGTTGTGGGCGGTGACGGTAACATGCTGGGTGCCGCGCGGGTGCTGGCGCGCTATGATATCAAAGTGATTGGCATTAACCGCGGTAATCTTGGTTTTCTCACCGACCTTGACCCGGACAATGCGCAGCAACAGCTGGATGAGGTGCTTCAGGGTAACTATTTCGTCGAGAGCCGCTTTCTGCTGGAAGCGCAGGTGTGCAAATCTGACTGCTCACCGCGTATTGGCTCCGCCATCAACGAAGTGGTGCTGCATCCCGGTAAAGTCGCGCACATGATCGAATTTGAAGTTTACATTGATGAAGTGTTCGCCTTTTCCCAGCGCTCTGATGGGCTGATTATTTCAACACCCACCGGCTCTACCGCCTATTCCCTCTCAGCGGGTGGTCCGATTCTGACGCCGTCACTGGAGGCCATTGTGCTGGTGCCGATGTTCCCGCATACGCTGTCAGCGCGTCCACTGGTTATCAACAGCAGCAGTACCATCCGTCTGCGCTTTTCTTCACGCCGCAGCGACCTGGAAATCAGCTGTGACAGCCAGATTGCGCTGCCAATCCAGGAAGGTGAAGATGTACTGATTCGACGTAGTGCCGGCCATCTTGATTTAATTCATCCTAAAAACTACAGCTATTTCAATACGCTGAGTTCAAAGCTAGGCTGGTCAAAAAAATTGTTCTGAAAACCGGCCTCTCCTCTTTACTGGATAAAAAACCAGTTTATACTGTATGAAAAACCATATGTGTTTATTCGTACAGGTGAACCTATGCTGGCCCAACTGACCATCAGTAATTTCGCTATCGTTCGTGAGCTCGACATTGATTTCCAACGCGGCATGACAGCAATCACTGGTGAAACCGGTGCCGGTAAGTCTATCGCGATTGATGCGCTGGGATTATGTCTGGGCGGCCGTGCCGATGCCGACATGGTGCGTCAGGGTGCCAGCCGGGCTGACCTCTGCGCCCGCTTTCAGCTTAAGTCCTCCCCTTCTGCTCAGCGCTGGCTGATAGAGAATCAACTCGATGACGGCAATGAGTGCCTGCTGCGCCGTGTCATCAGCGCTGATGGTCGTTCCCGTGGCTTTATCAATGGCACGGCGGTGCCGCTTTCTCAACTGCGCGATCTGGGCCAGTTGCTTATCCAGATCCACGGTCAGCACGCCCATCAGCTTCTGCTCAAACCCGATCATCAGAAGCATCTGCTGGATGCCTATGCCGGGCACGACGATCTCCTGCAACAAATGCGCGCCAGTTATCAGACCTGGCACCAGAGCTGTCGCACCCTCGCGCTGCATCAGCAGCAGGCGCAGGAGCGCGAATCACGCCGCGAGCTGTTGCAGTATCAGTTGAAAGAGCTTAACGAGTTCGCGCCGCAGCAGGGCGAATATGAGCAGATTGACGAGGAGTACAAGCGCCTTGCCAACAGCGGACAGCTGCTGTCGACCAGCCAGCAGGCGCTGCAGCTGTTAGCAGACAGCGATGACAATAATCTCAACAGCCTGCTCTATAGCGCACGTGAGATGATTTCAGAACTGACCTCGCTGGATGAGAAGCTGAACGGCGTTCATAACCTGCTGGAAGAGGCGGCGATTCAGCTGAGCGAAGCCAGCGACGAACTACGTCACTATTGCGACAGCCTTGATCTGGACCCAAATCGCTTGTACGAACTGGAAAAGCGTATTTCCCGCCAGATTGCGCTGGCGCGTAAGCATCACGTCACGCCAGAAGGTCTGCCTGAACTGCATCAGCAGCTGCTGGCGGAAGCGGAGTTGCTGTCACAGCACGAAAGCGATCAGGAAAGCCTGCAATCGCTGGTGGGTGAACATTACCAGGCGGCACTGCAAAGTGCAGAGCAACTTCATCAGCAGCGCAGCCACTTTGCCGATGAACTGCAGCAGCTGATTACGCAGAGTATGCATCTGCTCTCTATGCCACACGGTCAGTTTAAAATCGCGCTGACCTTTAATCCGGATCAGCTGACAGCAGATGGCGCGAGCCGCGTCGATTTTCAGGTGACCACCAACCCGGGTCAGCCTCTGCAGCCGTTAGGCAAAGTCGCTTCGGGCGGTGAGCTGTCACGTATCGCACTGGCGATTCAGGTGATCACCGCGAAGAAAATGGAAACGCCGGCGATGATTTTCGATGAAGTGGATGTTGGGATCAGCGGCCCGACCGCTGCTGTCGTCGGTAAACTGCTGCGTCAGCTGGGTGAATCGACCCAGGTTATGTGCGTCACTCACCTGCCGCAGGTTGCCGGTTGCGGACATCAGCACTTCTATGTCAGCAAAGAGACCGATGGCGCGATGACCGAAACCCATATGCAGCCGCTGGACAAGCGGGCGCGTCTGCAGGAACTGGCGCGACTGCTGGGCGGCAGCGAGGTGACACGCAATACCCTGGCCAACGCAAAAGAACTTTTAGCCGCATAGCAGCGCACTTTTTTAACGTACCGTGGTCATATGCTTGCTCTGTAGAGGTTTCCAACGGCGAAAAGGTTTATTATCATCGGCACTTATGTCGCCAGAGTAATAAAGCCTGCCGCAGGCAGAGTTCAGATTTTGATGGCAAGAAAGCCGCCTGTTAAAGGCGTTTGGCCCCGGAAAAGGAATGTATAGATGCGCTGTAAAACGCTGACTGCCGCGGCAGTGGTAATGTTGATGATGACCGCCGGATGTTCCACTTTAGAGCGCGTGGTCTATCGTCCTGATATCAACCAGGGGAACTATCTGGTTGCCAACGATGTGGCCAAGATCCATAACGGTATGACACAGCAGCAGGTAGCTTACACGCTTGGTACGCCGATGATGAAAGATCCGTTTGGCAGCAACGTCTGGTATTACGTTTTCCGTCAGGAGCCTGGTCATGAGCGCGTGAAGCAGCAGACGCTGACGCTGACCTTTGATGGCAACGGTGTTCTGACTAACATCGATAACAAGCAGAATCTGTCAAAAAACAACGACTGATTGCACAACAGACCGTTTGAAAGAGAGCAAAAAGGCGCACTGAGCGCCTTTTTTTATGCCTGTGACCCGTCCTGAATAGCGTTGACACATTTACCCGGTGTTTTCAGGAGAATGTGATGAAACAGTATGTTAAACGTACACAACGCGATTACTCTCTGTCTTTTAAACTGGCTGTCGTTGAGCAGGTTG